>SSTB01000277.1 GCA_009469665.1 Azonexaceae bacterium
AGGTCGGACAGGGATTCCAGCGCCTCTTCCGCCCGCCGCGGCTCCGCCCGGATGAGGGAGAGAACGGCGTTGAGGGAGTTGAAGAGGAAGTGGGGCCGGATGCGGGCGTTGAGCGCCGAAAGGCGCGCTTCGCTCATGGACGGCGAAATGGCCCGCAGCCGCAAGGCAAAATAGGCCAGCAGGAGCGCCGCCCCACCCCCCGCGATGAGGGCGGCGCGCAGGCTCTCCCAGAGAGTTCCCTGGTCGAGGCCAATCCAAGACCAGAGATCATTTTGCAAGGCGGCAAGCCCTGCGGCGAGCAACACCACCGTTGCCTGGGCAGCGCGGGGGGGCAATTTCCACAACACATCCCGCGCCCCGGCGACGATCCCCAGGCAGATGAACAACAGGGGCTCAACCAGAGCCGACAGATCGACGAAGCGCCAGGGCCAGCCCCGCAGATCGGGGCTTTGCAGAAGGGCCGCGCCTAGGGCAAGGGCATTGCCTCCAAGAAGAACGCGCAACACGACCCCGAGATTGCGCCAGTCCGGCAGGGGATGAACCGCCTGGATTTGCCTTATCATTTCGCTTCCCGAATCTTTCCGTTCGCGCCCTGCGCGCATGCCAAACGGAACTTTAACCTCGATTTGCGTTACTGAACATGACCTCCAACGCTGCACAATACACTTGGGCCGGCCGCTTTTCCGAACCCGTCTCCGATCTCGTCAAACGCTACACGGCCTCGGTAGACTTCGACCGCCGCATGTGGCGCCAGGATATTCGCGGCTCCCTGGCCCATGCCAGGATGCTGGCCCGGCAGGGCATCATCGCCGCCGCAGACCTGTCCGACATCGAGCGGGGCATGGCCCAAGTGGCGGCCGAGATCGAATCCGGAGCTTTCGAATGGTCTCTCGATTTGGAAGACGTGCACCTCAATATCGAGAAGCGCCTGACAAGCCTGATCGGCGACGCCGGCAAGCGCCTGCACACCGGCCGCTCCCGCAACGATCAGGTGGCCACCGACATCCGCCTCTACCTGCGCGATGCCATCGACGACATCCTCGGCCTGATTAAGGCCTTTCGCGGTGCCCTGCTCGACCTGGCCGAAAAGGAAGCCGCCACCCCGATGCCCGGCTTCACCCATCTGCAAGTAGCCCAGCCGGTGACCTTCGGCCACCACATGCTGGCTTACTTCGAGATGTTCGGCCGCGACGGCGAACGCTTCGTCGACTGCCGCAAGCGCACCAACCGTCTGCCCCTGGGCGCCGCCGCCCTGGCCGGCACCACCTACCCCATCGACCGCGAATTCGTCGCCGCCGAGCTGGGCTTCGAGGGTGTCTGCGAGAACTCCCTGGACGCCGTTTCCGACCGCGACTTCGCCATCGAATTCTGCGCCGCCTGCGCCCTGCTCATGACCCACATCAGCCGCCTCTCCGAGGAACTGGTGATGTGGATGAGCCCCCGCATCGGCTTCATACAGATCGCCGACCGCTTCTGCACCGGCTCGTCGATCATGCCCCAGAAGAAGAACCCGGATGTGCCGGAACTGGCCCGGGGCAAGACCGGCCGCGTCAATGGCCACCTGATCGCCCTCCTCACCCTGATGAAATCCCAACCCCTGGCCTACAACAAGGACAACCAAGAGGACAAGGAGCCCCTGTTCGACGCTGTGGACACGGTCACCGACACCCTGCGCATTTTTGCCGACATGGCCGGCGGCATCACCGTCAAGGCGGAAGCGATGAAGGCCGCCCTCACCCAGGGTTTCGCCACCGCCACCGACCTCGCCGACTACCTGGTCAAGAAGGGTCTGCCTTTCCGCGACGCCCACGAGGCCGTCGGCCACGCCGTCAAGGCAGCCGAGCAGAAGGGCGTCGACCTGCCGCAGTTGTCTCTGGCCGATCTGCAAGCCTTCTCGCCCCTGATCGCTGAGGATGTCTTTGCCGTGCTCACCGTCGAAGGCTCGCTGGCCTCCCGCAAGCATATCGGCGGTACTGCCCCGGACCAGGTCAAGGCCGCCATCCTCCGCGCCCGCGGGCGCCTCGCGGATGATTAAGAAACTAGGCAAATACGAAATCATCCGCGAGCTGGGGCAGGGCGCCACCAGCACCGTGTACCTGGGGCTCGACCCCTTCGCGCAACGGGACGTGGCCATCAAGGTGGCCACCCCCGAAGCGCTGCGCGATCCGGACCGCAGCCGGGTCTATTCCCACCTATTCCTCAACGAAGCGTCCCTGGTCGGCAAGCTCGACCATCCCCACATCGTCCAGATTTTCGACGCGGTGGTGGCGGACACCCTGTCCTACATCGTCATGGAATTCGTGCCCGGCGGCACCCTGGAAGCCCACGCCCGGCCCAGGGATCTGCTGCCCGTGGAGCGGGTCATCGAAATCGTCTTCAAGTGCACCCGGGCCCTGGACCACGCCTTCCGCCTGGGCATCACCCATCGCGACATCAAGCCGGCCAATATCCTCATGTCGCCGGAGTCCGACATCAAGATTTCCGACTTCGGCGCCGCCATCACCCGGGAAAACCTGGAGCGCACTCAGGTCTCCGGCATCGGCTCCCCCGCCTACATGTCCCCGGAGCAGGTGCAGGAGCAGCCCCTGGACCACCGCACCGACATCTACTCCCTGGGGGTCGTCCTCTATCAGTTGCTGACCGGAGAACTGCCCTTCCAGGCCAGCACAAGCTACAGCATGATCTACCAGATCATCCACACCCAGGCCTCCGAACCCTCCTTCCTGCGCCCGGAACTGCCGCCCGCCCTGGACACCGTCGTCGCTCGGGCCATGGCCAAGGATGTGCACGCCCGCTACCAGACTTGGGAACATTTCGCCCACGACCTGGCCCAAGCGGCCCGCAAGCGTTCGCTGCGCACGCGCAAATTCGAACTCCCGGCCACGGAAAAATTCGACCTGCTGCGGGCCATGCCCTTCTTCCAGGATTTTCCTGATCCGGAACTGTGGGAGGTTCTCGGTTTTGCCCAGTGGGAAAGGATTCCGGCCGAAACCCACATCGTCCGGGACGGGGACGAGGGGAATTTTTTCTGCTTCCTCATCGGGGGCGAACTCAAGGTGGCCAAGAACGGCCGCATCCTTAACCTGCTTTCGCCGGGGGATTGCTTCGGCGAAATGGCCGTCGTCACGCGGCGGGGAGGCCCCCGAACAGCGGACGTGATCGCCCTGAGCACCGCCAACGTGGTCACCATCCACCGCAGCGCCCTGGAGGGCGCCAGCGAGTCCTGCCGCATGCACTTCTACCAGGGTTTCCTGGAAGTGCTGGCCAATCGGCTAACCGTGGCCAATCAGCGACTGACCGCGGTCTAAAGCGCAAAGACCTCCTGGGGCCGGGGATGGCGAGGCACCGAACCCCGACATTTCGGAAGTCGCCGCTGGATTTCAGCCAGCGGAAATTCCCTCCAGCAATTTCTGCAATTCACCGGCCTGGTACATCTCGCGCATGATGTCGCAGCCCCCGACGAACTCCCCCTTCACATACAGTTGGGGGATCGTCGGCCAATTGGCGTAGTCCTTGATTCCCTGGCGGATCTCGGCGTCTTCCAGGACATTGACCGTCACGAAGTCCTGCACGCCGCAGGTTCTGAGAATCTGCACCGCGGTGGCGGAAAAGCCGCACTGGGGAAACTGAGCGCTTCCCTTCATGTAAAGGACCACCGGATGACCGGTGACGGTGGCGTGAATGCGCTGCTGAACGTTGTCGGACATGGTTCTTTCCCGGGGAATTTCAAATCTTGCCGCCGCTGATGCGCTCACTGCCGGCGAGATCGGTTTGCGTGAGCACGTCTTTGAAGCCGGCGGCCCACAATAAGTTCCGGCAGGCGGCACCCTGGTCGTGGCCGTGCTCGAACCACAGCCAGCCACCGGGCCTCAGGTGGGTCGGGGCGCCACGGACAACGGCACGCACGGCAGCCAGACCATCGCCTCCCGCCATACCGTCGGTCAGGGCGCCCTGAGGTTCGAAGGGCAGGCCGTCACGATCCAGATGGGGATCGTCGAATTCGATATAGGGAGGATTGGCCACCACTAGGTCGAATCGTTCGCCGGCCAGGGGGGCGTACCAATCGCCGGCGCGAAAATCCACCAACGCCCCGAGGGTGGCCGCATTGTCGGCCGCCACCGCCAGCGCTTCGGGGGACAGATCCACTGCCACCACGTGGGCTCCTGGCGACTCCAGGGCAAGGGTGACGGCGATGACGCCGGAGCCGGTCCCCAAGTCGAGGATGGCTGGATTGTCCATCCCTGACAGGGTCTTGAGGGCCAGTTCCACAAGGCCCTCGGTCTCGGGACGGGGAATCAGCACTGCCGGAGTGACGGCGAAGTCGCGGCCATAGAAGCCCGCACGGCCCAGGAGGTAGGCCAGGGGTTCCCCCGCCTCCCGTCGGACGACGAGCGATTCGAGCCACACGCCCTGTTCCTCGGTAAGCACCTTTTCGGGACGCGCAATCAGGTCGGCATGGCTGCATGCCGCGGCGTGCTGGACGATGAGGCGGGCATCGAGCCGGTCGATACGCTCAGCAGCCCGGCGCCAGGCGGCGCCCCGCGTGAGGATCATCCTGGAAACCTCGCCCCAACGGGCTCGCAGCGCTGCTTCCCCAAGGGTGAGCGATTCGGAATGGCGCAGAAATCCAGGGCACGCGGCATTCAGGGAACCTGTAAGCGGTCAACCGGGGTATCTAGTGGTCTGCTTCGGAATTGGCGGGACAAGATTAAAGCGCCGGATTTGTGCGCCTGGCTAGGCGCGAACCGCAGCGATAGCCGAAGCTATCGCGAGGATGAGCAACAACGGCAGGGGCACAAAGACAAGCGTTCATGTTCTGTTAATTGCGAAGCAGACCACTAGGATCATCCCTGCTCGGCGAGCGCCGAGAGCTGCTCGGCCTGGTGCTCGTTGGCCAGGGCCGCCAGGAGTTCGTCCAGGTCGCCGTCCAGGATGGCGGCGAGCTTGTAGAGGGTCAGGTTGATGCGGTGATCGGTGAGCCGCCCCTGGGGGAAGTTGTAGGTACGGATGCGCTCCGAGCGGTCCCCGGAGCCGATTAGGCTCTTGCGCGTATTGGCGATGCGGCTCTGTTGCGCCCGCACCTGCACGTCCTTGATGCGCGCCGCCAGCACGCGCAGAGCGGAAGCCTTGTTGGCGTGCTGGGAGCGCCCGTCCTGGCATTCGGCGACGATGCCCGTGGGCAGGTGGGTGATGCGCACAGCGGAATCCGTCTTGTTGATGTGCTGCCCCCCAGCCCCGGAAGCGCGGAAAGTGTCGATGCGCAGCTCGGCCGGGTTAAGTTCCACCTCGCCCACTTCGTCGGCTTCGGGCATCACCGCGACGGTACAGGCCGAGGTGTGGATGCGCCCCTGGGTCTCGGTTTCCGGTACGCGCTGCACGCGATGCCCGCCGGACTCGAACTTGAGCCGCGAGTAGGCGCCAGGGCCGACGATGCGGCAGATGATTTCGCGGTAACCCCCCAGGTCGGATTCGTTGGCTGAGAGCACCTCCACCTGCCAGCGCTGGCGCTCGGCAAAGCGGGCATACATGCGAAAGAGGTCGCCCGCGAACAGGGCCGACTCCTCGCCCCCGGTTCCGGCACGCACTTCCAGGATGACGCTGCGTTCGTCGTCTGGATCCCGCGGCAGGAGCAGCTTTTGCAGATCGATTTCCAACTCGGGCAGGCGCGCCCGGGCAGCGGCCATTTCTTCTTCGGCAAATTCCCGCAGGTCCGGATCGGCCAGGAGGTTCTGCGCCTCGGCCAGATCGCCTTCGGCGCGGCGGAAGTCGCCGTAGCGGGCGACGACGGGCTCCAGTTCGGCGCGCTCCCGGGAAAGGCGGCGGTACTGTTCCATGTCGGCGGTAGCTGTCTCGGAAGCCAGCAGGAGGTCGATTTCCTCCAGGCGGTCGGACAGGTGATCGAGCTTGAGGCGAATACTGGCCTTCATGGGTCGTTCGGAGCGGGGGAAGCCCGCTATGGTAACCGACATCGCCGTCCGTCGGCGACGGGCGGCCTTGCTCCAGCGCCATTCCCCCCGAATAATGCTCCCCTACCCTCCCGTCTTCATGCCCCCCGTCTCAAACGCCCTACTCGCCGTTGCGGAAACCCTGGAAAGGCGCTGGCAGGACTATCTTGACCGCGGCGTCTTCGATGCCTTCGTCGAGTTCACCCTGTCCCTCAATGGTCTCACCGAGCTTCTCGCCCGCCAGCAGATGCCCGGGCTGGTGCGCGCCTGCCAGGAACTCGAAAATACCGCCCTGAGCCTGTTCGGCAGCGGTGTCCCTCACCCCCTGGACAGCGACCGGCGTAGCATCATAGACCGCCAGTTGGGCGCCATCCTGCGGGAATTGCGCCGGCACGAAACACCAGCGGTCGCCAGTCGGCGGGGCAGCGAATCCTCCCTGGCCCACGAGGGGGCCTGGAGCCGGCCGCGCCGCATCCTCATCGTCGCCGCCCCTCAGCATCCCTGGTGCGCCGCCCTTGCCGAGCAACTGGAATTCTTCGGCTTCCAGCCCAGAAGCATGCGCTGGGAAGACACCCAGCCCGACACCGAAACACCGCTCGCCGTCGTCTTCATCCCCGACCGGGAGGGCGACTACGGCCCCGAGGCCGTAGCCACCATCCGCCTGCTGCGCTCGGAATTCCCCGCCAGCACCTTCTACTGCCTCTCGGTGCCTGGAACCCTGGGCGCCATCATCGACCTGCAGCGTGCCGGGACGGACATCTGCGTCCAGACGGGCGACAAGCTGACCGATCTGGTCTCCCGCGTCCTCGACCTGGTCCAGGCCCGCGAGCAGCACTTCCCGAGAGTCCTGGTGGTAGAAGACTCCGCCACGGCGACCGCCCACATCCGGCGATCCCTCTCGCAGCACGGCATCGACAGCGAAGCCATCAGCGACCCCCGCCTGCTGCTCGAAGCCACCGCCCGCTACCGCCCCGATCTGGTGCTCATGGACATGTACATGCCCTACTGCACCGGGGTCGAAGTGACCCGCGCCCTGCGCCAGTTGCGCGAATTCCAGGCCCTGCCGGTGGTGTATCTGTCGAGCGAAACCGACATCGTGCAGCAGGTCGAGGCCCTTCGCCTGGGGGGCGACCAGTTCCTCACCAAGCCGGTCAACCCGGTGGTCCTCGCCGCCGTGGTCAAGACCAAGATCGAGCGCTACCGGGAAATGCTCCACTCCGGGCGCCACGACAGCCTGACCGGCCTCCTCAACCACACCGCCGCCAAGGCCCGCCTCGATGAACTGGTGCGCTCCGCCGGCGGCGAGCCGGTCACTGTGGCCATGATCGACATCGACCGGTTCAAGTCGATCAACGATACCTACGGGCATCCAGTGGGGGACCAGGTCATCCGCAGTCTGGCCTGGCTGCTGCGCGGGCGCCTGCGCAGCAGCGACCTCATCGGCCGCTACGGCGGCGAGGAATTCATCCTCGCCCTGCCCGGAACCGACGGTGGACGGGCCAAGGTTCTCCTGGACCGCATTCGCGAAGATTTCTCCGAACTGCCTCTGGCCCACGGCAACGGCACCCTGCGCGCAACCTTCAGTTGTGGCCTGGCGTCCAAAGCCAGCGCAGAAGATCCCGAATTGCTCATCACCGCCGCCGATGAAGCGCTTTTGGTCGCCAAGCGCTCGGGGCGCAATCTGGTGATCTCGGCTCTACCCCGCCCGGTCGCCCGCGCCGGGGTTTAGGGCGTGTTCACGGTAACCGGCGGGACTGGGTTTGCCGGGGAGGGATGGGCACCAAGGCGCTGAAGCGCGCCTTGGGCGGCATACGGCCTCGTCCGACGGAGCGCCGGCTATTCTTCCCGATGCAGGTGAAAGAGGCGCGTCGCGGCCGACTGGAGGTCCAACCGCTCTTCGCCCTCAGCCAGATTGAGGGCCTGGGTCGGCGCGTGCAGGAATTTGTTGGTCAGCCGATGGGAGAGATGTTCCAGCACCTTGTCCGGCGCTTCACCGCGGGCAAGCAGCTTTGCGGCATGCTCCAGTTCGTGGCGTCGGAGGCGTTCGGCGCTATCCCGCAGGGCGCGGATCACCGGCACGGAATCACGGGAATCCAGCCAGGAAAGAAAGTTCTCCACCCGGCTGCTGATGATGGCCTCGGCCTGGACGACCGCCGCCTGACGGGATTCCAGGCCGCTTTCCACCACCTGAGCCAGGTCATCGACGGTGTAGAGGAACACGTCGTCGAGTTCACCCACCTCGACCTCGATATCCCGCGGCACCGCCAGATCGACCATAAAAATGGGCCGATGCCGGCGCGCCCGCACGGCCCGCTCCACCATCCCCAGGCCGATGATGGGCAGCGGACTCGCGGTGCAGGACACGACGATGTCGTGCTGGGGGAGGATCTCCGCCAGCTCGTCGAGGCGGACCGCCACCCCGCCGAAGCGCTGGGCCAGGGCCTGTCCCCGTTCCACCGTGCGGTTGGCGACGGTCACCTGGCGCGGCTTCTGGGCGCAGAAGTGGGCCGCGCACAGTTCGATCATCTCCCCGGCACCGATGAACAGCACCCGCTGCTGCGCCATCGATTCGAAGATACGCTCCGCCAGATGCACGGCCGCCGCCGCCATGGAAACGATATTGGCCCCGATGGCCGTGGTGCTGCGCACCTCCTTGGCCACCGCGAAGGAGCGCTGGAAAAGCTTGTGCAACTGCGTGCCCAGGGTTCCGGCCTCTTCGGCGACCCGCACCGCGTCCTTCATCTGCCCCAGAATCTGCGGCTCGCCTATCACCATGGAATCGAGCCCGCTGGCCACCCGAAAAGCATGACGTACGGCCTCCGGCTGCGGATAGGTATACAGATAGGGCTCGATACGCGCCCGCTCGACGCGATGGTATTCCGCCAACCAGTCTGCCGCTGCCGCGGGCGAATCGGTCGTGCAATACAATTCCATCCGGTTGCAGGTGGAGAGGATGGCCGCCTCTTTCACCGGTTTCGCCGACACCAGGTGGGCCAGCGCCTTGGGCAGCCCCTCGGCGTGAAACGCCACCCGCTCGCGAATGGCGAGCGGAGCCGAATGGTGATTGATGCCAAGTGTGAAGATCACGGGTCGCGGGGAAGCAGGATTCGGCCCGGATTATAGCGCAGC
>SSTB01000278.1 GCA_009469665.1 Azonexaceae bacterium
ACGGGCACGTTCTTGAACAGCGCGGTAACGTACTCGAAAGCCTTCTGCTCGTTGCCGCCCGGCTGCTTCAGGGCCCAGGCCCAGGCAGCCAGGTAGTTCCAGCGGGCACCGCCGGAAGTCTTGGGGTTGGGGGTGATGACGCCGACGCCGGGCTTGGCCAGGTCGCCCCAATCCTTGATGCCCTTGGGGTTGCCCTTCCTCACCAGAAAGACGATGGTCGAGGTGTAGGGCGAGGCATTGTTCGGAAAGCGGCTTTGCCAGTTGGGCACCACCAGCCCCTTGTCGGCCAGGGTGTCGATGTCGTAGCCCAGGGCCAGGGTCACCACATCGGCTTCCAGCCCATCCCACACCGACCGCGCCTGCTTGCCGGAACCGCCGTGGGATTGCCTGATCTGCACGTTCTGGCCGGTCTTGGCCTGCCAGTGTTTGGCGAACGCGGCGTTGAAATCCTTGTACAACTCCCGGGTCGGGTCGTAGGAGACGTTGAGGAGGCTGATATCGGCGGCGGCCGGGCCGGCGAGGCCCAGGCCCAGGGCGAGTGCCGCGGCGAAGCGGCGGAAGGAGAGGGGAGGCATGGTTTGAATTCCTGTCGTTGCGGGGAAAGCCACTGTACGTTGGCGGCCAGCCGGGCCGAACGAAGGAATTCTTCTTTGGATATAGGAAAGGGGCCGGGTCGGGGCTGAAGTCCCTGGCAGGCGGACTCGTGGCGCCTCAGACTGCTGTGTGGGAACACATCGTGTTGGCAACGACGTGTACAAGAATCGTCATTATTTATACACGTCACTGGCGATCTGTATAAAAATCGGGGTTCCTTGAACTTGACCCCGTCGATCCCTCGCCATGGCTTTTGCGCGTAACCAGCCCTATAACGATCTTCCCTTGCTGCCGCCTGCCGCCGATCTGGAGAGCAAGGCGGTGCTCAAGCAGGCGATCTCCGCCAATCGCGTGCTTGCCGATCTGCGCGGGCTTGCGGCACGGATTCCGAACCAGGACGTGCTGATCCGCAGCATCGTGTTGCAGGAAGCCCGCTTGTCGTCCGAGATCGAGAACATCGTGACCACCAACGATGAGTTGTACCGGGCGGATGCCAATCCCGAGGGCAAGACCGATCCCCATACCAAGGAAGTGCTGCGCTATCGGCAGGCCTTGTACCACGGCTTATTGGCTATGCGTGAAAGGCCGCTGTCGACCAATCTGTTTGTCGAAATAGTGCGCATGATCAAGCAGGCCGATCTGGGTATTCGCGCGATTACCGGCACTGCGTTGAAGAACGAGGCGGACGAGGTCGTGTATACGCCGCCCGTGGGCGAGGCGCTGATTCGCGACAAGTTGGGCAATCTTGAGTGCTTCATTCACGCCGACGACGATCTCGATCCCTTGATCAAGATGGCGGTGATGCACTACCAGTTCGAGGCGATTCATCCGTTTCCGGATGGCAATGGCCGTACCGGCCGCATCCTCAATCTGCTGTATTTGGTCGATCGCGGGCTATTGGATATTCCGGTACTTCTCCTTTCGCGCTACATCATTGCCCATCGACCGGCCTATTACGAAGGACTGCGGCGGGTGACGGAAGAAGGGGCTTGGGAAGATTGGATTTTGTTCATGCTGCGAGCCATAGAAGAGACGGCCCGGCAGACCTTCCACCAAGTACGGCAGGTACTCGCGCTGATGGACGAAGTTCGTTCCCGGGTTCAGATGGAAGCTCCGGCAATCTACAGCAAGGATCTGATCGAGGTGATCTTCCGCCACCCGTACACGAAGATTCAGTTCGTCGTCGACGCCGGGATCGCCAAGCGACAGACCGCTTCCGGCTATCTCCAGGCGCTCGCCGGGTTGGGCGTTCTGTCCGAGGAGAAAATTGGCCGAGAAAAGTACTACATCAACGATGCCTTGCTGAAAGCCTTGGTCGGGTGAGCGGGAAATACGTCGACGAAATCGACAGGTCGAATAAATGCGTCGATTTTCTTGTGTATTTTCGACACGTTGAAAAACCGTGGTGATTGAACCGACAGATCGCGAACCGACGCCAGCATCCGCAACGTGGATCTTGCACGCTGAATTCCAGCGCCGCGAGGGTCTCACTCCCCGCCATTCCCCTTCTGGATCGTCGCCCTCAGGAATTCTTCCCCCACATCCGGGCACACCTTCTCGATGAAGGCATAGGCGTAGCTGCGCAGGTAGGTACCGCGGCGCACCGCGAGGCGGGTGGTGCTTTCCGGGAACAGGTGAGGGACGGGGATCAGGCTCAGGCCGCGGTCCTTGTCCGGGTCGTAGGCCATGGAGGCGATGATGCCGACGCCCAGGTCCAGGTCCACGTAGGTCTTGATCACGTCGGCGTCGATGGCGGAGAGCACGATGTCGGGCACCACGCCGGCGTCGGCGAAGGCCTTGTCGATGTGGGTGCGGCCGGTGAAGCCCTCGTGGTAGGTGATGATGGGGTATTCGCCCAGCACTTCCAGCGTCAGGTTCTCCACCGCCAGCAGCAGGTGGCCGTGGGGAACGATGAGGGCATGGTGCCAGGAGTAGAAGGGGAAACTCGCCAGTTCGGGCACGTTATCCAGGGCTTCGGTGGCGATGCCGACATCCGCCTCGCCGGAAATCACCAGGTTGGCGATCTCGCCGGGGCTGCCCTGGTGCAGGGCCAGATGGACCTTGGGGTAGTCGGTCTTGAACCACTTGATGATCCTGGGCAGCGCATAGCGCGCCTGGGTGTGGGTCGTCGCCACCGTGAAATGTCCAGTCTCCCGGCTGGCGAAATGGTCGGCGATGCGGCGCAGATTCTGGGTGTCGAGGAGGATGCGATCCACCACCCCCGCCAGTTCCTTGCCCGGCTCGGTAAGGCCCAGGAGGCGCTTGCCGCGGCGGACGAAAATCTCGATCCCCAGTTCGTCCTCCAGATCCTTGATGTGCTTGCTGACCCCGGGCTGAGAGGTATAGAGGGCGTTGGCCACTTCGGTCAGGTTGAAGTCCTGGCGCAGGGTTTCGCGGATGATGCGCAATTGCTGGAAGTTCATCGCCATGTCCTCGATGCCGGAAGGCACGGGCAGTCGAGCCCGCAAGGGCCTGCCGGAAACGGCAGGCAATCGGGGCGAGTCTAGGCAAATCGCTTTATATTCAGAAATACAATTTTGTGAAAAGAAAATTCACTTTTCTTATAAGCCCCTCCCGGGCCCCGTCAAAGGGCCGTGGCCGCATGATGAAGGCGACCGGCGGCCAGCGAACCGGTAAAGCTGAAACTGCCGGAATCCGGATCATAGATCTCCGCGCTGGACAGTCCTTCCCCTTGGGCGCCCAGCCCGCCGACGATGAGGATGCGGCCATCGCCCAAGGGCGTCGCCGTGTGGTACACGCGGGGGGCGCGCAGATTGCCTGCCGGGCTGAACTGACCCGTTGCGGGATCGTAGAGTTCGGCGGAGCGCAGGATCGCCGCATTGCTGCCGAATCCGCCGGCAATGAGGACGCGGCCGTCCTTGAGCAGGGTTGCCGTGGCCCGATCCCGGGCCGTCGTCATTGATCCGGTGGCGGAAAAGCTCATGTTTGCGGGGTCGAAAAGTTCGGCGCTGCGTTGCAGACCCCCTCCACCATTGCGGGTGGAGCCCCCTGCCAGCAAGACCTTTCCATCGCCCAGGAGAACCGCGGCGTGGGCAATACGGGGCTGGACCATGGCGGAATCCAGCGGGAGAAATGTCCGGCTCTGATGATCGTAGATTTCGCCGGAGCGCAAAGCGACATCTCCCGACCCTGGGTAGCCCCCGGCCACCAGAGCCCAGGGCCGCCGCTTGAGGGCCGTGAGGGTGTGGCCGTTGCGGTTTTCCATCATCGCCCCGGCGGTGCGGACGAACTCATAGCGGAATTCGCTGGCGCACAGGGGATTGAGAAACTCGGCACCGGAGAGGGTGAAATCCTCAGGCTCGGCGGGATCGGCGCCGACGCCACCGGCCAGCAGGACCGTGCCACCGTAGAGCGACACTGCCCGGTGACCCGCCCGCCGGGCGACCATGCCGGATATGGCGCGAAAGCTTCCGCCGGCGAAGATTTCGCCACTGTCGGTGTAACGGCTCGAATTTCCCGCGGCGCTCAGCCCCCCGGCCACCACCACCCTTTCCTGCCCCAGGGCCACGGCGACGTGACTGGCCCGCGCCGCAATCATGGCTCCGGTGGCGGCGAAGCGACCGGTTGCGGGATCGTAGATTTCCGCGCTGGCGTGGATTTGATCCGCCGCGCCGCTCTGGGTGGCCGTTCCGCCCGTAATCAACACCCGCCGCGGGGGAAAGAGATGGCGCAGGACATCGATCTGCTTGCGATCTTCCAGCCAGGGAATCTGCCGCCGATCAGTCAGTTTCGTAGCCATGTCTCGATCTCCTTGATTGGGGTGGGAACAAGGTACCGCGGGGGCGGTCCGCAGACGATGCCAAAAAGATAGCCGTCGTGCAAGGCGGATCGCCGGTCTCCCCGTCCCCGCGGCAAGCCGAACGGGCCCCGGCTTCCCATGGACTCAGCCCGGTTCGGCAGAGCCCCAGGCCTGGGAGCTTCAAGACGGGCGCGGCGACCCGGGTGTGAAGTAAAGAATTGCCGCGGCGAGGGCGCTGATCGCCGCCGCGCCGGCGAAGGCGATGCCGCCCCCGGCCCATTGCCACAGGCCGCCGAAGAGCAGCCCGCTGGGCAAGGCGACGGCGCCCGTGACCAGGTTGTACCAGCCGAAGGCGGTGCCCCGTTGCTCGGCACTGGCGAGCTGGCCGATGAGGGCGCGCTCGGCGCCCTCGCCCAGGCCGGCCAGGACGCCATAAACGATTCCGGCGATCCACAAGCTGGTGAGGCTGCTCACGGTGGCCAGCCCGGTGAAGGCCGCCGCGAAGGCGAACCAGGCGCAGAGGGTCATGGTGCGATGGCCCAGGCGGTCGGAGAGGCCGCCCCCCAGCCAGGCGGTGAGGGCCTTCATGGCGCTCATGGCAGCCCACAGGAGCAGCAGCCCGGCGACGCCGACCCCCAGTTCGTGGCCCCGCAGCACGATAAAGGTCTCCGAGGCCCGGGCCAGGGTGAACAGGCCGATCACCGGCAGCACCCGGCGCAGGTCCGGCGACAGGCCCCGCCACAGGAGCGGCGGTGTGATGGCGGCAGGGGCGGCGGCATGGGGCGGGTCCTGCAGGCCGAAGATGACCAGCAGGGCGACCAGGGTACCGGGGATGGCGGAATAGAGGATCACTTCGGCCAGGGAAAGCGGTGTCCAGGCCAAGCAGGCGGCGGCAAGGAGGGCGCCGCCCATGGCGCCGCCGTTGTCCATGGCGCGGTGGAAGCCGTAGGCCAGACCGCGCAATTCGGGGGGCGTGGCGTCGGCCAGCAGGGCGTCCCGGGGGGCGGTGCGCAGGCCCTTGCCGATGCGGTCCACGCCCCGCAGGGCCGCCACCAGGGGCCAACTGCCGGCTAGGCCGAAAAGGGGCCGCACGGCATTGGAGAGCAGATAGCCGCCCACCACGTACGGTTTGCGCCGCCCGCCCCAGAGGTCGGAATGGCGGCCTGCCCAAAGTTTGAGCAGGGCGGCGATGGTTTCGGCGGTGCCTTCGATGACGCCCAGGGCCACCGGCCCGGCGCCGAGCACGGCGGCGAGCAAAACGGGGATGAGGGGCGTCACCATTTCGGAGGCGAGGTCGTTGCAGAAGCTGACCAGGCAGAGGACGAGAACCGTCCGGGGCAAGCGGCGGGGATTCAACGGGTCACGCGGTCAGCGTGGCGCTGGCGAGGCGCTCCAGCAGCCCCACCAGGGCGTGGCGCACGGACTGGGCGCGCACCGCCTCGCGGTCACCCGCGAAAAGGCAGGTCTGGGCCTCGCAGCCGCCGTCCTTCTGCGCCCAGGCGAAGCAGACGGTGCCCACGGGCTTGTCCGGGGAGCCCCCCGCGGGGCCGGCGATGCCGGTGATAGCGAGGGACCAGTCGGCCCGGCTATGGCACAGCACGCCTTGCGCCATGGCCCGGGCGGTGGCTTCCGATACGGCGCCGTGGCGTTCCAGGGTGGTGGCCGGCACGCCCAGTTGCTCTTCCTTGGCGGCGTTGGCGTAGGTGACGAAGCCCCGGTCGAACCAGGCGGAACTGCCGGCGATGGCGGTCACCGCCTGGGCCACCCAGCCGCCGGTGCAGGATTCGGCGGTGGCCAGCCATTCGCCCCGCTGCAGCAGGCGGCGGCCGGCCTCGGCGGCGAGGGCTTCCAGGTCCGCCTGGGATGGCATTTACAGCAGCCCCTCGAAGAGCTGGACCTCCACCGTGTCCCCCGGGGCGACACTGCCGGATTCTTCGGGCAGGACGATGAAGCAGTTGGCTTCCGACATCGAGCGCAGCACGCCGGAGCCCTGGTAGGAGAAGGGTTTCACCTGCCAGCCTCCGTCCACCCTCGCCACCCGCCCGCGCAGGAATTCGCGCCGCCCCGGGGCCTTCCTGATGGCCTCGCTGCAAGCCACCTTGAGCAGCGGCCGCTCGGGAAGCGGGTCCATCCCCGCAAGACGCAACAGGGCGTCGAGGGCGAACTGGGTGTAGCTCACCATCACCGCCACCGGATTGCCGGGCAGGCCGAAGAGCCAGGCGTCGCCGACCTTGCCGAAGGCCATGGGGCGGCCGGGCTTGATGTCCAGCTTCCAGAACTTGACCTCCCCCAGGCGGGCCAGGATTTCCCGCACGAAATCGGCCTCGCCCACCGAAACGCCGCCGCTGGTGATGATGGCGTCCGCCGCGCCGGCCGCTTCGCTCAGGGCCGCTTCCAGGTCTTCCGGTCGGTCGCGCACCACGCCCAGGTCGATGATTTCCGCCCCCAGGGCGGTGAGCAGCCCGAAGATCGTGTAGCGGTTGCTGTCGTAAATCTGCCCCGGCGCCAGCGGCTGGCCGATGGAGGCGATTTCGTCGCCGGTGGAAAAGAAGGCCACCTTGAGGCGCCGGCGCACGGTCACCTCGGCAAAGCCCAGAGAGCCAATGAGGCCCAGTTCCGCCGCGCCGATGCGCTTTCCCGCCGCCACCGCCACCTGGCCCCGGGCCAGATCCTCGCCCGCGCGGCGGGTATTGTTGCCCTTTTTCTGGCCGGCGGGGATGAGCACCCGGCTGCCCTCGACCCGCACGGCCTCCTGCACCGCCACCGTGTCGGCCCCTGCCGGCAGCACCGCCCCGGTCATGATGCGCACCGCCTGCCCTGCCCCCACGATGCCCGAGAAGGCGTTCCCCGCGAAGGCAGTGCCCACCACGGTGAGCGGCGTCTCGCCACTCGCTTCCAGGCAGTCGTGGCGCAGGGCGTAGCCGTCCATGGCCGAATTGTCGTGGGCCGGCACGTCGTGGGGGGCGACGATATCGACAGCCAGGATGCGCCCCAATGCCTCGCGCAGGGGGAGCACCTCGCGGCCGGTGACGGGGACGACGGCCTGCAGTAACTGACGGCGGGCTTGTTGCGTGGTGAGGGAGGCAGAGTAGGGAGCGGTCATGGGGACTCCTGGGGAAGTTCAGCGATCAAAGGCGATGCGCCATGGCAGTTCGCCTTCCAGATAAGCCCGGGCTGCCGCCGAGCGTGGACGGGCGAAGAAGGCGTTGGCGCTTTCGTGTTCCTGCACCCGGCCCTCGGCGATGAAGACTATGTCGTCGGCCAGGCGCGTAGCCTGGCCCAGATTGTGAGTGGTCAGGAGAATCTTGGTTCCGTCAGTGCGGATCTCGCGGATGATGCGCTCCACCGCCTCGGTGGCGCCGGGATCCAGGCTGGCGGTGGGTTCGTCGAGCATCAGGAAGCGCGGCCGGATTGCCCAGGCCCGGGCTAAGGCCAGGCGCTGGCGCTCGCCACCGGAGAGCAGCCGGGCGCTATCCTCCGCCCGCCCGCCGAGCCCGACCCGCTCCAGGACCGCGGTGGTGCGGCGACGGATTTCCGCCTCGGGCAGGGCCTGGGGGACCAGAGCAAAGGCGACGTTGGCGAAGACGGAGAGACGCAGCACCATGGGCTGCTGAAAGACCATGGCCAGCCGCTCCGGCGGGCGCGCCGCGCCCCCCCAGTCGATACTCCCCGCGGCGGGAGGCAGCAGCCCTGCCAGGAGACGCAGGAGCACCGTCTTGCCGGCACCGTTGGGGCCCAGGATGACGGAGATGCCCTCCCCCGTGAGATCGAGGTCCAGACCTTCGAGAACGGACTTTCCGTTACTGCCGAAGCGAAGACCGCGCAGGGCAAGGGGAAACATCAGCCATACCTCCGGACGGCCCAAGTGCGCAACCCGTGGGCCAGGGCATTGAGGACCAGGATGAGTCCCATCAGCACGACGCCGAGGGCGATGGACAGGGCGAGATCGCCCTTGCTGGTCTCCAGGGCGATGGCCGTGGTCATGACCCGGGTAAAGCCGTCGATGTTGCCGCCGACGATCATCACTGCCCCCACTTCCGACATGGCCCGCCCGACACCGGCCAGGGTGGCGACGACCAGCGAGAAGCGACAGTCGAGCAGCAGAAGTCGGGCCGAGGCCCAGCGCGAAAGGCCGATGAGGCGCATTTCCGGCGCGTACTCCCGCCAGGCATCCTCGACGATCTGGCGGCTCACCGCGGCCACCAGGGGCATCACCAGGACGGTCTGGGCGGCGATCATGGCCGGCGGTGAAAAGAGCAGCCCAAAGCCTCCGAAGGGGCCGGAGCGGGAGAGGAGCAGATAGACGACCACCCCCACCACGACCGAGGGCAGCCCCATCAGGGCATTGATGACAACGATGACCGCTGCCCGGCCAGGAAAGCGCGATACCGCGAGCCATGCTCCCAGCGGGAGCCCCAGCAGGGTGCCAATGAGCACCGCGCTCAGGCTGACGCGCAGGGAAAGACCGACGATCCCCAGAAGCTGGGAGTCGAGGGTGCCAAGGAGGTAAAGTGCTTCGAACAGGGTGGAGCCCATGGGGCGTGGAGGATAGCATCGGCGGCGGGGGCCGTCAGCGCGCGGCCGTTTGCCCAGCCCCTGGATTGGGCTAGGATGCGGGCATGGAACGCTTCACCATTTCCCTAGACGAATCCCTGGCCCGCCAGTTTGACGAACTGATCGCCCGCCGCGGCTACGGCAACCGCTCCGAGGCGGTACGCGACCTGATCCGGGGCGCCATCGAGGCCGAGCGGGGCAGCGAGCCCCAGGGGGCCTGCGTGGCCTGCCTGTCCTATGTCTATAACCATCACGAAAGGGAACTGGCCGAGCGCCTCACTGCCCTCCAGCACGATCACCACGACCTTTCCGTGGCCGCCATGCACAGCCATCTGGACCACGAAAACTGCCTGGAGACGGTGATCCTGCGTGGCCCCTCCGCCGAGGTACGCGCCTTCGCCGACCGCCTGATCGCCGAAAGGGGGGTGCGCCACGGCCGCGTCAACGTCATCGCCCTGGAAGCCGACCACGGCCACCGCCACGGCGCCGGCCACCGCCATGTCCACTACCGCCCCGCCCGCTGACCGGCCACCGCCCCGGGGTGGTGACGACCTGGGGGAACAGGCCTGGATCGAGGTCATCCGCAAGATGGACGAGGTCTATAACGACCTCCTCCAGTACGAAGTGGCCCTGGAAGAAAAGAACGCCGCCCTCGAGGAATCGCACCAGTTCATCGAGAGCGTCCTGGCTTCCATGTCGGACATCCTCATCGTCTGCGACCGCCACGGCACCATCGAGGAGGTCAATGCCTCCCTGCAGCACTTCTGCGGCAAGCCCGCCGCCCACCTGGAGCGCACCCCCCTCTTCGACCTCTTCGCCGACGAAGGCGAACGGACCAAGGCCAAGGCGCTCTTTGCCCGCCAGGGCCAGGACGGCGTGCACGACGCCGAACTTTACTTGCGCGCCGGCGACGGCTCATCGGTACCGGTATCGATCAATTGCACGCCGCGCATTTCCCAGACCGGCAAGCTCATGGGCATGGTGGTCACCGGACGGCCGGTGGGGGAATTGCGCCGGGCCTACCAGGCCCTGCGCCAGGCCCATGAGGATCTAAAGCGCACCCAAAGCCAGCTCCTCCACGCCGAAAAGATGGTCTCCCTGGGTCGCCTGGTGGCGGGCGTGGCCCATGAGCTCAACAATCCCATCAGCTTCGTGCTGGGCAATGTGCTCTCGCTGCAGCGCTACGCCGAGCGTCTGGCCCGCTACCTGGACGCCGTCCATGCTTCCCCCGCCGCCGCCGACCCCGCCCTGGCGGCCCAGCGCCAGGAATTGCGCATCGATCGCATCGTGCTCGACCTCGCCCCCCTCATCACCGGCATGATCGAAGGGGCCGAGCGCACCCGGGACATCGTCGATGCCCTGAAGCGCTTTTCCGCCCTGGACAAGTCGACCCCTGAGCGCGTCAGCCTCAACGAAGTGGTCGAGCGCTCGGTGCGCTGGGTGGCCCAGAGCGCCCCCA
>SSTB01000279.1 GCA_009469665.1 Azonexaceae bacterium
GACGACAGCGAAACCTCCCGCTGCGCCCTGGCCGAAGCTGCCCATATTGCCAAGACCTACGGGGCTGCCCTGTGCATCGTCCACGTGGCCGACGAAACCCTGATGGGCATGCACCACCGCACCCTCAGCACCACCCTCAACCTGGACCACGCCCGCCAGGCCATCGTGGACGCGGGCAGGAAGCTCCTCGACGAGGCCGGCGCCGAGATTACCGACATGCCCGCCGAGACCCGCCTCCTGGAAGCCAGCAACAAGCGCATCTCGGAAGTCATCGTCGAAGCGGCCAAGGAATGGCAGGCCGATCTAATCGTCATCGGCACCCATGGCCGCCGGGGGCTGGAACGCCTTATCATCGGGTCCGTGGCCGAGCAATTGGTCCGCCTCTCTCCGGTTTCCACCCTCCTGGTCCGCAAGCACTGATGACGAACGCACTCCACGAAGAAAACAAGGACGAACCCCTCCGCTCCGACATCCGCCTCCTCGGCCGCCTCCTGGGCGATACCGTGCGCGAGCAGGAGGGCGAGGCCGTGTTTGCCATCGTGGAGCAGGTCCGCCAGACGGCGGTGCGTTTTGCCCGGGACGGCGACCCCGCCGCCCGTGCCGAACTCGCCGCCCTCCTCGACCCCCTGCCCCGGGACACCACCCAGGCCGTGGTACGGGCCTTCAGCTATTTTCTGCAACTGGCCAACATCGCCGAGGATCAGCACCACATCCGCCGGCGCCGGGCCCACGACCTGGCCGGATCAAAGCCGCGGGAGGGCAGCCTGCCCTACGCCCTCGACCGCCTTGCCGAGGCTGGTGTCGGCCGCGAGGCGGTGGCCGATTTCTGCGCCCACGCGCTCATTTCGCCGGTACTCACCGCCCATCCCACCGAGGTGCAGCGCCAGAGCACCCTGCAAAGCCAGCGGGAGATCGAGCGCCTCCTCGACCAGCGGGACCGCCAGCGCCTGACTCCGGAAGAGCGGGCCGACAACGACGCCGGCCTGGCCGCCGCCGTGCTCACACTGTGGCAGACCCGCATGCTGCGTTCGGTGCGCCTCAAGGTGATCGACGAGGTGAAGAACGGCGTCGGTTATTTCACCAACACGTTCTTTACCGAACTGCCCAATCTCTACATCCAGGTGGCCGACCAGCTCAGCACCCGCTACCCTGGCGAACGCTGGGCGCTACCACCCTTCTTCCGGGTGGGGAGCTGGATCGGCGGCGACCGGGACGGCAACCCCTTCGTCACCGCGGACATCCTGCGCGAGGCCCTGCGCCTGCAATCGGCCGCGACCCTCGACTTCTACCTGAGCGAAATCCACGAACTGGGGGGCGAACTGCCCATGTCCAGCCTGCTGATCAAGGTAACGCCGGAGCTCGAAGCACTGGCCGAGGCCTCGCCGGACAAATCCCCCCAGCGGGCGGACGAACCCTACCGCCGCGCCCTGACCGGCGTCTATGCCCGTCTGGCCGCCACAGCCCGCCAACTGGACCGCCTGGAGCCCCTGCGCCACGCCGTGGGCGAGGCGGCGCCCTACCCGTCGGCGACCGACCTGCGCAAGGATCTCAAGATCGTCGCCGCCTCCCTCAACGCCAACGGCAGCACCCGGCTTGCGGGAGGCCGCCTGCGGCGCCTGATCCGGGCCGTCCAGATTTTCGGCTTCCACCTGGCACCCATCGACCTGCGCCAGAATTCCGACGTCCATGCCCGCAGCGTCGCCGACTTGCTGGCCGCCGCTGGTCGCTGCCCCGACTATGAGGCCCTCCACGAGCCCGACCGCATCGCCCTGCTGACCCAGGAGCTGGTCACGCCCCGCCCGCTTTACTCCCCCCACCTGGAGTATTGCGAAGAAACCCGGGGCGAACTGGCCATCTTCTTCGCCGCCCGGGAGCTGCGGGGACGCTATGGCGACGCAGCCCTGCCCAACTGCATCATTTCCAAGACCGACGGCGTCTCCGACCTGCTGGAAGTCGCGCTGCTGCTCAAGGAATCCGGCCTCCTGCGGCCCGGCGCCAAACCGCGCCTGGACATGAACATCATCCCCCTGTTCGAGACCATCGGCGACCTGCAAAAGGCCGCCGCCACCATGGATACGCTCTTCCGCCTGCCCGCCTACCGCGAATTGCTGGCCGCCCGCGACTTCGAGCAGGAGGTCATGCTGGGCTACTCCGATAGCAACAAGGACGGCGGCTTTCTTACTTCCGGCTGGGAGCTGTACAAGGCCGAAATCGACCTGACCCGGGTGTGCCGCACCCATGGCGTTCGCCTCAGGCTCTTCCATGGCCGGGGCGGCTCCGTCGGCCGTGGCGGCGGCCCCAGCTATCAGGCCATTCTGGCCCAGCCGGCCGGCGCCGTCTCGGGCCAGATTCGACTCACCGAACAGGGTGAGGTCATTTCCACCAAATACGGCAACCCGGGCACCGGCCGCCGCAACCTGGAGGTGCTGCTGGCCGCCACCCTGGAAGCGAGCCTCACCGACCACGAAAACCGGGTCGAACCGGCGGAAGCTTTCCATCCGGTCCTGGACCGCCTGTCGGCCCTCGCCTTCGGCGCCTACCGCGGCCTGGTCTATGAAACCGAGGGATTCACCCAGTATTTCCGCCAATCGACCGTGGTGTCGGAAATCGCCCACCTGAATATCGGCAGCCGGCCGGCCTCCCGCAAGGCCTCCGACCGTATCGAAGACCTGCGGGCCATTCCCTGGGTCTTCAGCTGGGCCCAGTGCCGCCTCATGCTCCCCGGCTGGTACGGCTTCGGTACGGCGGTGGAGACCTGGCTCCAGGAGAACCCCGACGGCCTCGCCACCCTACGCCGCATGGCCCGTGCCTGGCCCTTCTTCAAAACCTTGCTCTCGAACATGGACATGGTCCTGGCCAAGACCGACCTCGCCATCGCCTCCCGCTACGCGGAGTTGGTGAGCGATAGCGACCTGAGGGAGCGGGTATTCGGCGCCATCCGGAACGAATGGGCGCTCACCCGCCGACACCTTCTGGCCATCGCCGAGCAAGACGACTTCCTGGCCGACAATCCGCTCCTGAAACGCTCCATCCAGCAGCGCTTTCCCTATATGGACCCACTGAACCACTTGCAGGTGGAGCTCCTCAAGCGGCACCGGGCCGGCGACACCGACGAACGGGTGGCACGGGGCATCCATCTCACCATCAACGGCGTCGCCGCGGGCTTGCGCAACAGCGGCTGACAGGGAGTCCCCCCCGGCACGTCTTACGCCTGCCCAGGGCTGCCGAAGTCCCGTAAAATTGCCGCTCCCTACAAC
>SSTB01000280.1 GCA_009469665.1 Azonexaceae bacterium
ACGTGCGCTACTCCACATGCCCAGCCCAAGGCCAAGGGCTTGCCTGATGTTTGCTGAACCCAGCTTCCAACGGTCGGGGCGATTTACACAGTACGCGGCCACGATCCGTGCAGTGGGGGATAGTCGAGTGTCCTCTAGGACACGATCAATAGCACCGTCGATGGACTCTCTAATGCAGACCTCCGTCTTCATGGGACGTCCCCTGCCTCCACGGATATATCCTCACTAAAGGCAGTCCTGGCATGCTTGATATACATGATCGCTTTGACCAGATGACTTGCCTCTCTTCTGACGCCGACCAACTGCGTCTCGGTTTCCTCCACGATTTCCTTGGCCCATTCCGGCGCAAGTGTCTTCAGCTTCGAGAGGGTGTAGCCGTAGGAGTCCTTGGGCTTGATGATCTGCCGTCTGATTGAGTTTCGATCTCCCTTGGACGACGATCCGTACCATTTGATCTCAGTCCAGTCTGCGCGGATGGAGTTACCCTTCACGATGCATCGGATTTGGAGCCGGCATTTGCTCTCCCAGCCAGGCAGCTTGTTTTCCATGGCATAGATGACTTTCCAGTATCTATCGACAATGGCTTTCCCATCTCGGTACAGCTGATCGATACGCTGTTCGAGTAAGCCGATCACGTGATCGTGGCAGGGACTTTCCTTTGGTAGTTCAGGCATGGTGATTAGCACCCTTTACGTTGTGCAATCGGCTGCCAGATTGCTCCAACAGCCACACTCCTGATTTGGAAAATCGGGTTGCTAACGTATTCATAGGAGCAATCCGCCCCCAGATTGCTTCTCCCGAGTGCTGCTGCCATTCACGCTTTGACGTGCCAGAGTTGGACCTGCGATTGACGAAGAGCCCAGGGTCGCAGTGACCGCAGTGGGCGTATTCATAGGTGCTTTCCGGGTCGGAATTGCTCAGAGTGTTTTTGACTTTCAGATAGCCCATATTTCTACTCACTAAGTGTTGTAACAAAGCCTGCATCGATCACATCGCACCACACGCAAAGTGACTGGCAGCCCTGCACACTATCAAATGGGATACTGAATTCGAGGGTGAAAAGCGCACAGTTTGTGCGCTTTTCACCCTCGTTTTCAGGATCGCGATTGCTATGTTGCCTAGCGGTGCACTAGCAGTCGGCAAGACGGGTTCAACCGCCGAAAATCTGACCAGTTGTTCTCTAACGGTCGACTAGCAGTGCACTGTGGTGCCACACATTTGTGGCGATGATTCGCGGCGCTGTGCCGCCTCACAGGAGGCCGACTTGAACATTCTTGGCATTGACATCGGGTATTCCAATCTAAAGCTCGCCTATGGAAAAAAAGGGGCTACTCCAACAATCTTGCTTCGTCCGGCAGGCGCCGCCCCCACTGATCGATTCAGTTCGAGATTCGACGGAAAGGCTCAGGATGACTTTCTCCATGTTCAGGTCAATGGGGAACCCTTTATAGCCGGCGTAGCACCGGACCGGGCTGAGCTTTGGAGCCGCTCGCTACATGCGGACTACCCCTCCAGCGCGTCCTATCAGGCACTGTTTCACGCTGGCCTGTTGCTTTCCGAAATGGATCACATAGACGTTTTGGTCACTGGCTTACCAGTCTCCCAGTATCTTGATGAGGGAAGGCGAAATGTCATCGCGGAAAAGATGAAAGGAAGCCATCAAGTCACGCCCAAACGGTCAGTGACGGTTGAGGCCGTCAAGGTGATTCCCCAACCGGTCGGTGGTTTCCTTGATTTCATTGCAGGGGGTAACGCCGACGTTGAGGATGCACGGGTACTCGTGATTGACCCAGGGTTCTTCTCTGTTGATTGGGTAGTAATCGCAGAGTCAGATCTTCATCGTCAATCCTCTGGGACCAGCCTGGAAGCCTCGTCAGTCGTTCTGGAAGAAGCTTCCCGCCTGATCGGCAAGGACTATGGCTCCAACGTCAGCACGGAAAAACTAGAGAACGCCATCCGCAGCGGCAAGTCGGATGTCCTGGTCCTAGGCCAACGTGTCGAGCTTTCACCCTACCTCGAGCAGGCATCCCGAAGGGTCGCCCCTGTTGTTGTCGAATCAATTCAGAAATCACTGCGCAAGGAAAGCGAGTCGGTAGACCGGGTGCTTCTTGTTGGTGGCGGTGCCACGTTCTTTCAGGATGCTCTTGGTGCGGCTTTTCCTCAGCTATCCATCGCCATCACAAAGGATCCAGTGTTCTCCAATGCTCGAGGGTTCTGGTTTATGGGGGCATCGCTGTGAAGTCGATCCGGATTCTGCTCAGCGTGACAGAAGGGAGTCCGGAACTCTATGCAGCCTTAACCACTATCCCTCCCCGCCTCCGAGCAGAGCGTGTCCGCGCGTTGGCAACCATTGGGGTCGCCGCAATGGCAGGAGGCAAGAGCTCGTTGGATCAAACGGCCCACGAGAAAAGCGGTAGTACACCACATCCATCGAATCAAGAAAGTAACTTATCACTTGGAAAGGCGCAGGCCATAGCAAAGCGCCTTGGAGGTGGCTTGTAAGTCATGGCCGTACAGGGGCGAAAAATCGGCCGGCATCACCTCGCGCTATATCGAGGGTGGTTGCAAGGCGTCTCACTCAAGATGCTGGCCGATCGCTACCTCGAGACCGGTATTGATCTGCGTATTGCAAAGACAACGCTGACGTGGATTCGGGACACGATACGACAAGCCGCACTGCGTAATGACAAACATGGTGAGGCCCGGTTGCTGCGCCTGTCGCTATCGACTGCCGAAACGACTCGCCAAAGTGAAATTCCAACCCTGGAAGATTTCCAGGCTGATCGAGATCCCAGTGGGTTCTACAGCGAGGACGAGTTGATTCGTCTTTTTCTGGAGTCGTACCCACAGGCCGCTGACAAAAAATCACGGCAGCGGCAAAAGCTCATCAGCCGACAGATCGAAGCCTTGGTATGGGTCGAACAGCTGCTCGCAACGGACCCGGTACCGGAGGATCTGGTCTCGGCTTGGTTTGACGAAGTTGTCGCCAATCGACTGATTCTCGCTGATATACCGAACATCGGCGCGCTGCTGGATCGAATCCGGCGAAAGGGATATCGATGGTGGATGACGGTTCCAAAGCTGGGCGAGAAAGGTGCCTCAAGAATCATCCAGTGGCTTCGAGGTTACGAATCAGTTCTGGGAGCACTCCCTGACCATACGCTATCGCCGCTCAGAACCTTGGCCATCCCTGCTCTCCTAGAGCAACGCATCACGCAGACCGCGATTGTGCCGATCGAGGCACTGGCGGTTCCAGACGATATCGATGGGGCAACCGGGTCCAATCGCTGGCCAGGGGCGCCACGCATCAACGCAATCAACGATCATCAGGCAATTCAGGCTTGGCTTGCCACCAAGTCCGGCAATACGAACACACAGCGCGCCTATCGCAAGGAAGCTGAACGGATGTTGCTCTGGGCGGTCATCGAGCGAAATAAAGCACTATCTGATTTGACCGTCGATGATTGCACCCGATACCGGGACTGGCTTTCCCTACTTGGCCGCAGTGACTCGAACGAGTGGAATTTCAAGATTGATCAGTCTGCCTGGATTGCGCCAAGGAATACGCAGCGATTCAGTCCGGACTGGCGACCATTTGATGGAGCCCTATCCGCTTCCAGCGTCAAGCATTCGATCACGATCGTAAGCGGGCTCTTTGAATGGCTTGTGCGTGTCCAGTATTGCGCGTTCAACCCCTGGGATGGGGTCGGGAAGACACTGGCCTTGAGCAACGAAGTTCCTGACGATATTGAACTGACCCGCGTGTTTTCAGCGGGTCAATGGGAATTTCTAATGGGGCACCTCGCGTCGATGAATCCATCCGACCACACAAAGCGCCTTCAGTTTGCCCTCCCCTTCGCTCACGCCACCGGACTGAGGTTGTCTGAACTGGTGGATGCAAAACTCGGTCGCCTCTACACCATGCCTGTCCGGGACGGAACAAACGTTCGCTGGATGCTCAAGGTGCTGGGAAAGGGAGCCAAGTGGCGGGCTGTTCCCATTTCTGAACGAATCTTGGCACTTCTAAGCAATTACTTGGTGCATCGCAAGCTAGATCCCGATCCACTTGCGAATTTATCCGATACACCACTAATTTCCAGGATCAATGGCATTGACCCCATCTCTCCCAGCGGGCTTTACAAGGCGCTTCGAGGGTTCTTCCAGGATGCCGCACTCGCGCTTCACGCTCTAGGAAAAAAGCATGAAGCAACAGTGTTTGAACGTGCATCGGTGCATTGGCTTCGGCATACCTGCGGCAGTCATATGGGGTCGTCGGGTGTTCCGGTCAATCTGATTCAAAAGCTTCTCGGCCATGCAAGCGTAGCCACGACCAGCATCTATACCGAATCAGATGCAGAACGCCTATGGCTGGAGGTAACCAACCTGGAGGAGAACCGTGCGGATTGAGTTCAAGACGGAAAAGCGTGGATATGCCCTAGCGCTGGATCAAGACCTCTTTGGTGCCTTCATCCTGTATCGCCAATGGTGGGGATTGATGAACCGTCGCGGTGGGACCAAGCGCCAGGTGTTCTTTGACCAGGATTCAGCGATGCGTGAGTTTCAGCGTATCCAGAAGACCAGGTTGCGCCGTGGCTACGTATCGGTCGACAGGCAGCCGACAATCCGGCCTTCAAACGAACATGGTGCGCAGGAGTGACGACTAGCGGTCGACAAGACGTCTCTCGCGCACCATCCAAGTCGACTAGCAGTCGGCTAGCGGCAGACTGAAATCGTATCTGTAAATGATGGTGCTCTAGCAGTCGACTGCATGACGACAGCGTCGGAAATTCACAGCATGCAACGCCGTACCGGGCTTACAAGCATGCCTGCCGACACAAAACGCTCAAGGCGTTGATATATAGGCTGATCTACCGGACCGGTTCTGCAAAGGCAAAGTTATCGCAGAAAAATCGCATTCTTGATAATGGTACTTATCATGAATTGCATACCGGATTTTCCCCGTAATGACTGGTCGATTCATGCATTGGATTGAGATTTCCAAGGGCCCATAGGGTGAATTTACCGCGCCCATTGAGTTCTTCTCGGCCTGAATGGCCATTGGAAGCTTGCTGCTTGAGGGGCACCAGCATTGCGTATTGCCGCCGTTCATCGATTTCGGCAAGAAGAAATCTGGAGAGATAGATCCGACCGGCAGCTTATTGAAAATCGCTACTCACCAAATGTGCCCATTCCGGCCAGTCGCATTTCTCCAAAACGGCCAGTCAGCCAAATCCTGATTTTGCGACCTGGATGCTCCGAACCGGCCATTGGCGACCTCAACCTACCGGCCATGACCAACCATTCGAAATTACTCTCCATTGCGGTCATTAAAGTTTGCCGGCCACCCGAAAGCCGTCATTCAATAGGCGGAATAAATTCAGCATGCAATTGCCGTTCAGCTTCATCTGAAAATTGGCTAACCGTCGGTTCATAGTCGAATCCTGCCAAGGTCTTGGAACGGGCAGAACCGATTTTGTCGATGGTGTCAGAATCAAGGAGTCGTCTCGCGAAATGCTGAATATCGTCAAGCATGCCCTTCGTCGCAACGTCTGCGAAACCATCGCACGGTTCGATAAGCAGTAGATTGCCTTCATCCTGCTGCAGCCAGGTCCAATTGCTGTGAGCAGCCTTGAGCCCCAACAATTTGAAAACGCAATTGGCCCAAGGA
>SSTB01000281.1 GCA_009469665.1 Azonexaceae bacterium
CCATCGACTGGCGAATTTCGCCCATGGACTTGCGCAGCGGGGCGTCCGTTTCCCATTTCTTGCCGGCGTTGAGTTGCAAGGTGGCGGACGTCGTGCCGTGGCCATGGTCGTGGGCTTCGTTCGCTGCGAAGGATGGGCCGGTAGCGGCAAGGGTCAGCACAGTCAGGGCGGTCAGAAGGTAGGGTTTCATGGGTGTGATTCTCCAGAACAGATGATGGTTGATGGGAGCACTCAATTGGCAATGATTCCGACGATATCGCTTCTTCAGCTTGGCCAATTATGCTCATCGAAGCTGAACGCCGGATGAACAAACAACCCAGTGTGTGCAACAACAAAATGCTGGTTCACTTCTACCGAAAACTACCGTGTTGCCTGGGGTGATAAGCAAACCCCACGGCGCCATCTTCAGTCTGGCGAGTGCAATGGTGAGAGTCAAACTGCCGGCAGTATCAACGAGACTTGAAGCCCGCCCAATGAGGATTTAGCCAACACCAAATCACCACCGTACATTCGCGCCAAGTCGGCGGTTATGGCAAGCCCCAGACCCGTACCGGGAACCTGCTCATCCGCGCGAACCCCTCGTTTGAGTACATGATCGCATTCGGTCTCGGCTATGCCCTTGCCGTCGTCATCGATGCTCACCCGGAGTTTGCCAGACTCGTCCGAGACTTGAATCTCGATCCGTGATCTGGCCCACTTCGACGCGTTATCGATCAGATTCCCCAGCATTTCCTGTAAATCCTGTTCTTCACCACGGAATGCCAGATTGGCTTGATCAGGATGCACGACAAACTCAAGCTGGCGGTCTGCATGCACCCGCTGCATGACCCGCACCAGTCCCTGGATGACAGGCTCAACGGCGGTGCGTATGCCAGGAACTTGTACCGATGCGGCAGCCTGTGCCCGGCTCAGGTGGTAATCGACCTGCTTGCGCACGGCATCGACTTGCGATGCGACCAGACGTGCCAAGTCGTCATCTCCCTTCTTGGGAGCATTGGCGGCATTGGCGAGGACGCTCAGCGGCGTTTTAAGCGCATGGGCAAGGTTGCCGGCTTGCGTTCGGGCACGCTCGACCACTTCAGCGTTTTGCGCCAGCACCGTGTTGAACTCATTCACCAGCGGCATGATCTCGTTCGGGAAGGTGCCTTCCATGTTTCGGGCATCTCCGTGCCGGACACGCCCTAGGGCGTTTTGCATGCTACGTAGTGGAGCAAGCCCGACGAATACCTGCATCAAAGCGGCGAGCGTCAATCCCATTCCAAGTATGCCCAGCGCCATCCAAAGATGGCCTTTGAAGTCCTCGACAGGCACTGTCATCAGACTTTCATTGGCCGCAGTCATCAACCTCAGGGAGTGAGTGTCAATGGTGACGGTGCGTTCCACCACTCTTAGAGCAACTCCTTGGGGGCCTTCAATCCGATGCTGATGAATCTCTCCGTCCGCCGGGGTATCGGCCGGGACCGTCAATGTTTCATCCCACAGTGAGCGGGAACGCAAAACAGCCTTGACGGGTTGCTCATCCGCAGCGGGGATGCGATCGATCTGCCAATACAGGCCGGACAGCGGTTTGTTGAGGCGCGGGTCACTTGGAAGCAATCGAACCTGGGCCTGATTCTGCTCATCGAGAATTAGTTGGGCTGTTAGCTGATCCAGATGATTCTTCAGTTCCACATCGAACTGGGCTTCGACATGCTGATGAAAGAGTTGGCCAAGCCCCCAGCCCGCAACCAGAATCGAAATGACGATCCAGACGAGCGTGCCCGCCAAGAGACGTATACGCAGGGAGTTGCGTAAGAAGGCAAAGTTCATTGTGCTTTGTTGAGCCGGTAGCCCAATCCGCGCACGGTTTCGATCAGGCCCGGTGGCAGTTTCTTGCGCAAGCGCGCGATAAATACCTCGACCGTATTCGAATCACGATCGAAATCCTGCGCGTAAATATGTTCGGTCAGCTCCGCACGGGAGACGATTTCACCCGGATGGTGCATCAGGTAAGCGAGAACGCGGTATTCATGGCTCGTCAGCGTCAGGGCAGTTCCATCCACACTGACACGGCTAGTACGGGTATCCAGGGTCAGCGGACCGCAAACCAACTCGGTACTGGCATGGCCGCCCGCACGGCGAATCAGGGCCCGGAGCCTCGCCAGGAGCTCTTCCATGTGAAAAGGCTTGGTCAGGTAGTCGTCCGCGCCGGCATCGATGCCGGCCACTTTCTCCCGCCAGGTATCGCGTGCCGTCAGGATCAACACCGGTAAAGTACGACCTGCCGTACGCCATTTCTTGAGAACCGTGATGCCATCCATCTGCGGCAGGCCGATGTCGAGGACGATGGCATCGTAGGGTTCGGTCTCCCCCATGAAATGACCATCGACTCCGTTGTGGGCGACATCCACGACATAGCCGACCGATTGGATGCCTTCGACCAGCTGTGCCGCCAGCGTCGGCTCATCTTCGACGACCAGAATGCGCATTAGCGGGGCTCTCCTTGCTCGTGTGGTTTATGCGGTTTGCCCGGCTTCTCCTTGAAACCGAGGATGGTGCCATCTCGAGCCTGAATTTTCAGCTTCATCAAGGCGCCTCCCTTGCGCAATAACTTGATTTCATAAACCCACTCACCCTTTTCGCGGTCGAGTTCAACTTCCATGACCTTGCCGGGATAGTCGCGTTCGACCCGATCAAGAATCGTGCGCAAGGGCAGCACGTCCCCCGCCTCGACGGCTTGGCGGGCACGTTCATGGTCAGCGTTATCTGCTGCGTAACTGACTCCCGTACCCAACATTGCCACCATTATCCAAATGAACAAGCCTGTCAGTGTGCGGCGCGATTGGGTGGTGATTCTCGACGACATACTCAACTCCGCAGTTTTCCAGTCTGATCTTTTAGCGCTTTGAATATGAACGCAGGATGAACAAGCGATTCAGCCTTCATTCAGACAGGGAGGCGCAAAGTGCGCTCCACAGTCCGATAACCGCAAGGAGAAACGCATGAAGAACATGTTGTTCGTCACCTCAGGAATTGTCGCCATGATACTCAGCACCGCGACACTCGCCGGTCCGCGCGAAGATTTGCTAACCCAGTATGCCGCAGCCGCCAAGGCAACGAGCTTTTCAGCAGCACGTGGGCAAACCTTACATACCCAGAGCTTTTCTGGTGGGAAGCCTGACACGCCTTCATGTACAACCTGTCACGGCAAGGACACCCGGGGGGCCGGCCGGGCGCTGACCGGCAAGACCATCGAACCGGTTGCCGTGTCGGTGATGCCAATGCGTTATACCGATCCGGCCAAGGTCGAAAAGTGGTTCAAGCGCAATTGCACCGAAGTATTGGGGCGCGAATGTACCCCGCAGGAGAAGGGTGACTGGCTCACCTTCGTGATTGGTCAGTAATCCCATTCAAAGGAGACTCCCGTGCGCATTCCCTATCGCCCACTTGCCATCGGCCTCGTGACCTTGGCTTTTTCTGCCCTTGTATTAGCCCGTGCCCTGGCCGGTGACCGCCATTACTTTGCCCCGGTGGCCAATCCAGTCGTCAAAGAAGAGTGTGGAAGTTGCCATCTGGCCTTTGCACCCTCGATGCTCCCGGCGCGATCCTGGCAGCGCATGATGGGCGAGTTGGACAAGCATTTCGGAGATAACGCCAGCCTCGATCCGGCCGCCGCCGAGAAGATTACGAACTATCTCGTTGCCAATGCAGGTGATGCGGGGGGCCAGCGCTACAGCAGCAAATTGCTCAAGGGCGTGGCCACCGGGGCTGCTCCACAGCGCATCACGGAATTGCCCAAATGGGTGAGCGAACATCGCAAAGTGCCCGACTGGGAGTGGCGCCACAAGGAGGTACGCACCAAAGCGAACTGTGTCGCCTGCCATACCGCAGCAGAACAAGGCTATTACGAAGAATGACTATTTCAGACGCTTTCCTGAGTAGGAGGATTTCACCATGCGACCATTAACCATCACTGCACTGCTTGCCACAGTTTTCGTCTCAGTTTCGAGTCATGCCCAGGATGTCCGCTCTGCCAAAAACGACACGGCGAGATGGCTATCGATTCCCGAAGTGGCCGCCAGATTGGAATCTGCCGGTTATCGAAATATCGAGAAGATCGAACGTGAAGGCGGCAGCTATGAGGTCAAGGCCGCCGACCAGGCGGGCCGGCGGATCAAGCTGTATGTGCATCCCCAAACTGGCGAGGTCATCGACCAGCGGCAGCGTGACAAATACGACGGTGGCCATGCGAAGAGCAATCAGCGCAGTTCTGCTGACTGCAACGAGCGACGCTGCCGTGATGACTTGCCCCAACCGGGAACCATTCAACCTGCCGCTGGAAAATGATCCATCAGGAGTTCTGACATGAAATTCTTGCTCGGCTCGCTACTCGCCATCGTCTCACTGGCTTGGGGAATGGATGTGCTTGCCACAGGTGGAAGCAGTGGCGGCACTCTGCCATGGGTAATCCGGCAGGAAGCGCTCTATCTGAGTGGGCTGCTATCGATCGCTTTGATGTCGCTGGCGATGTTTTTGTCCACACGTCCCGCTTGGCTCGAAACCCCGCTGGGCGGTATGGATCGAGTCTATCGGACCCATAAATGGGCCGGCATACTCGCGGTGAGCTTCGCCGTAGTGCATTGGCTGGTAGAGGAAATCGTCGGAGACATTCTGAAAGCGATGGTCGGACGCGAAGGCCGCATACCCAAGGAGCAATTCACCGGCTTCCTGGAAGTGATGCGCGACCTAGCGAAGGACATGGGGGAGTGGGCGTTTTATCTTGTACTGGCAATGCTGGTCATCACCTTATGGAAGCGGTTTCCCTATAAAACCTGGCGGGTAGTGCATCAGGCAATGCCTGTGCTTTATCTGATGCTGGCGCTGCATGCAGCTATGCTCGCTCCGACAGATTACTGGACCCAACCAGTCGGCATTCTCATCGCGTTGCTTGGCGTTGCCGGAATTTATGGCGCCCTGTACTCGCTGGTGGGTCGCATCGGGAGAGCACGCGGCGCCAGCGGGACAGTGACGGCCATCGAGCAACCTTCCCCGGATGTGCTTGCCGTCAAGTGCCAACTCGACAATAACTGGCGAGGTCATCGCCCTGGTCAGTTCGCATTCATTTCCTTCGACGAAAAGGAGGGGGCTCACCCATTCACGATCGCCAGTGCTGATCGGGGTGATCGAAGCATCAGTTTCCAGATCAAGGCGCTCGGTGATTACACCCGCACCCTGGGCAAGCGACTGAAGGTCGGTCATGCCGTCAAGGTTGAGGGGCCTTATGGTCGCTTCGACATGGCCCGGCAGGATTCGAGCGCCCAACAAATCTGGATTGCCGGTGGGATCGGGGTGACGCCGTTTCTGGCCTGGCTGGACTCCTTGCAACAGACACCGAGCCAGGTTTCAGCGGACCTCCACTACTGCACCCGTGATCGAACCAATGATCCCTTTGTCGCCCGCCTCGAGGCAAGCTGCGCCGCCTTGCCCGGAATCCGTCTGCACATTCATGGCGCCCAACAGGGCGAAGCATTAAGCGCAGCCGATGTGGCGGATACGCTAAATGGCTCGCGCCGTTTGGAAATCTGGTTCTGCGGGCCACAAGGCTTGGCCGAAAAACTCAAACAAGAACTCGGACGAATCGGACAAGGCCGGTTCAGTTTTCATCAAGAAGCATTTGAAATGCGGTGACCCCTCTAATCGGTCTGTACGACTGCTCGACTCAGTAACCCGTCGTTCACAGGCGAGCCAATTTTTACCAGCCAAGGACAACAGTCGCTGCGAAGGCGACGTTGGGTTGAAAGACCGACCGTCTCTTCAGGGTCGCCAGCGCTCAGTGACGAATGGCTGCTTCCAGGAAGCGAAACTTCAACGGCGGCTTTACGGCGATGAGCTCGGAGAGGGCAAGTTCGCGTCCCGACCC
>SSTB01000282.1 GCA_009469665.1 Azonexaceae bacterium
AACGGGAGAACCTGGTTGGCGCCCATTGGGCACACGGATTGCGCCAGGAAGCGAACCTGTCGGCCCTGTCGAATTGTGGTACCCGGCCACGGGCGATGTGAAACACCGTGCCCGCATGGTCATCCTGCCCGCCGCGGCGACGCTGCGACTGGAATCCCTGGACGTCGGAACTGGGCGCATCCATCTTGAAAATTGGGGTGCGATGAGCGCCCAGGTTCTTTCTCCCGATCTCGTGGCGGATTCCATCCGCTCCGGCAGCAATTTGGCGATATCACTCACGGTTTTTGCAGGCGCACATTCGCCAGAGTGGGTCGAGCTGGATGTGCATTGGCCTCATACGCCAACGCCCGCACGGTTGCGCCTGCCTTTTCCCGCTCGAGGCGCACGGATCTACAAGGCCAATGACCAGGAGTTGTCGGCAGGATCCTTGCTGGCGGCAAATCAGATGTCGGGTGTGCGCATGCATATTTTGGGTGGCAACCCTGCGGCCATGCCGCGCATGACGCTGGAGTTTCGACTTGTCGGCAAGAACCGGAAGTCGATTCACGCCATCAATCCGCCCAGGAATTCCGTGCAGGTGGAAATCCGGCTGCAGGACTATGCAGCGGAAATTGCTCACTTGCTGGCCAATGACGACAGTCCGGATGCGAGCATTGAAGCCGTGTTACGGATCGGTGGCGAAGCCGCTACCAAATTGCGCATCTCTCGTTACGCATGCCGCATGGTGAGGGATAACGGCCGCGTCTATCTGGATGCTGGCGGCATTCAGGGTATAACATCGGATGCGCTGGGTGCATTGCCTGTCATGGCCCTAAGATTGGAAGCACCAGAGGAGGAGGCTCTGCGATTGGCGGCGCTTGATTCTCAGGGCGTCGCGACTGGCACATGGGAGTTTGCACCGGAAACACGGGAGGCTGGTTCCTGGTTGATATTTCCAGCGCCGGGAGCCGAGTTGCCTTTCCGCCCAACCTTATGGACCATCAATGGCGACATTGCAGCTGCCGGACGCGTTACGCAGGCCATCGGGCTTGCAGAAACGGCGGAGCGGGAACAAGCCCTGGATACAGCGATTCAGGCAATGGCGAAAGATTTCCTGGAGACCGGTTGGGAAGACGTCGAGCGCCTGGCCAGCCAATTGGGCCATCTGCCGCTGGTGACGCTGGACTTGTGGCGCCGTTTTGCCCGTTCCCCTTCCGGAATGGCGGCTTTGGTGATGCGGTTCGGTACCATCCCCGGCGGCTTTCTTGAGCGATTTGCGCTGGAGCTGCCTTTCTCCTGGGAGACGGTGCCATTCATCGCTTGGCGCAGCGCCATCGAACTGCTCAAACGTCAATGCGATAGCTGGTATGGAGAGGCGGGCGGAACCGTATTTCGCTCCCATCTGGGCAACCGCACAGCCGAGTTGTGTTCTCTTCATCCTGCGCTGAATAATCTTCTTGGTTTCGCGCGTGCTGCGGCTGTTGGTGATGTGCACCCGGAGGTTCGGGCATTTCGCCATCCCAGTGCCTTGGTAATGCTGAACGGAATGTTGTTTTCAGGGGAGCAGAGCCCTTTGCAGCGACTGTTGCGGAATCACGCCGATGTTGGCAATGGCATCGTACAGTGGCCGACATACTTCAATGGCCGTGTTGCCCAGGCACGCAGGCATCCATCACATGCCAGCCTGTTGTGCCAGCAGGACTTTGGTTTTCACGATGGGCTGATCAACTTACCCGTTCTGCTAGCCATTCAAGCCGCGACCAATGAGACTGGAGAATGGTTCGAAAATTCCGACTCTACCCACGACCTGCGCAGCCATATGGCATTTGACCCTGACTGGTTTACGGATGCATACGACTTAACCATGGCCCGCTGTCTGGCAGCCGGCGTGCTGAATTTTGAGGTTGCTCGATGACTCACACCTATTTCTCCGATCTGCTGCCACAACTGGCCGAGCGCGCAAAACTTGCGGCCATTAGTCGCCTTGGATTTGCCAATGTGCCATTGCGGAGGCGTCTGGCGGAGCTTTTCTCGCGTCCCTATGGCGAGCCCGGCAGTTTTCTCGGTGATCCGGCGTTTGAAGCAGTATTTGGCTGGAAGGCTGCTGAACCTTCCATGCACGAATTGGCCGGGCGCCTGCTGACTTCGGCTTTGGTGGACGCGATGGATGCGCCGCCCAAGGAATTAACCGACGAATATCGGTTCGCAAGAGACCAAAGACCTTACCGGCACCAGTTGCAGGCTTGGGAGATTCTTGCGCAGGCGACACCGCAGTCCATTGTGGTGGCAAGCGGAACCGGCTCCGGCAAGACCGAATGTTTCATGGTGCCAATCATCGATCGCCTCGCGCGCCTGCGTGAAGAAAAGCGTAGCGGTCTGGTCGGCGTACGGGCATTGTTCTTGTATCCGCTCAACGCGCTGATCAACAGCCAACGTGATCGGTTGAGGGCCTGGACCCACGCATTTGGTAGCGACGTCAGGTTCTGCCTCTATAACGGCAATACGCCCGACAAGGTTCGCGAGCACGAACGAAAGTCTCATCCAAATGAGGTCATGGATCGCGAAATCCTGCGCGATTCGCCACCGCCTATTCTGGTCACCAACGCGACGATGCTGGAATACATGCTGGTGCGTACCGTTGATAAACCGATATTGGATCAATCCCAGGGGAAGTTGGAATGGGTAGTCCTCGATGAGGCGCATTCTTATGTTGGTTCTCAGGCAGCAGAGGTAGCGCTGCTGATCCGGCGCGTGCTGTTCGCTTTTGGGGTGCGCCCAGAACAGGTTCGCTTTGTGGCGACATCAGCCACTATTGGCGATCCAAACGGCGATGCAGGACAACGGCTCAGACGCTTTTTGGCGGAGGTGGCCGGGGTTGGGGAAGATCGGGTTCATCTGGTCGCGGGGGAACGGCTTGTGCCGAAACTGAACGGGGCACCTGCCAAAGGATCGGATACTTTAGAGGCGCTGTGGAGCCTGGATGACGGACGTGAGACATCCCCCCGTCGTTACGATGCACTGGTCAATCATCGCATCGCCAGAAAGCTGCGCGATCTTTTCGTGGCTGACTC
>SSTB01000283.1 GCA_009469665.1 Azonexaceae bacterium
CGACAACATGCGCGTTTTGAAGTGGATCGTCGACCGTTGCAAGGGCAAGGTCGCCGCCAAGGAAACCACCCTCGGCTGGATGCCCAAGTTCGAGGACATCGACTGGACCGACCTGGACATCCAGAAGGCCGAGTTCGAAGCCCTCACCACCATCGACGCCGAAGCCTGGAAGGCCGAACTGGCCGGCCACAAGGAGTGGTTCGACAAGATGGGCGAAAAGATGCCCCGCGAACTGGTCTTGAAACGCGAGCTGTTCGAGATGGGCATTTTCAAGGACGCCGCCTAACGAAACGGCCTGCAAACCTACTGCGCGGCCCGAATCCGGTCCTGCGATGCTCGCCGTACGGCAGTACGGCTGTGCTTCTCGAACCGGACTCGAACCGCTCGCTACGGTTTTCAGGCCATTTCGTGACTGGTTGAGAAATCGTGGCTGCCGGCCTTGCCGGCAGCCATTGTTTTTTGGAGATCGCCATGTATCGCCCTGCTTCGCGGACTCGGGAGATTGCGCCCTTCCACGTCATGGAATTGCTCACCCGGGCCAAGGCGCTGGAGGCGACGGGGCGGGACATCATCCACATGGAGGTAGGCGAGCCGGATTTCCCAACGCCGAAACCTATCGTCGCCGCGGGGGCCCGGGCCATCGCCGACGGGCGGGTGTTCTATACGCCGGCTCTGGGAATTCCGGAACTGCGCGCAGCGATTGCCGCTTTTTATGGCGAGCGTTACGGCCTCGAGATTCCGGCCTCCCGCATCGTCGTCACCGCGGGCGCCTCGGGGGCGCTCACCCTGGCGCTGGCCTGTCTGTGCGAACCCGGCCGCCGCTGGCTCCTCGCCGACCCGGGCTACCCCTGCAACCGCCACTTCGTGCGGGCCTTCGAGGGGGTTCCGACGGCGATCCCGGTGGGTCCGGAGAGCAATTTCCAGCCCACCACGGCCCACCTCGAAGCCCACTGGAGCCCGGACACCGACGGTCTGCTGGTCGCCTCGCCGGCCAACCCGACCGGGACCCTTCTGGGCGGAGCCGAACTCACGGCCCTGGCGGCAAGCGTGCGTCAACGCAAGGGGCACTTCATCGTCGACGAGATTTACCACGGCCTCACCTACGGCGACCCCTGCCCCAGCGCTCTGGCTTGCGGCGATGACATCTGGGTGGTACAGAGCTTTTCCAAGTACTTCCAGATGACGGGCTGGCGCCTGGGCTGGCTGGTGGTCCCCGAGCCCTACCTGCGCGATGTCGAAAAACTCGCCCAGAACCTCTTCATCTCGCCGCCCACGCCGGCCCAGTACGCCGCCCTGGCGGCCTTTGAACCGGAAACCGAAACCATCCTCCAAGCCCGGCGACGGGAATTCCAGCGTCGGCGCGATTTCCTCGCTCCCGCCCTGGAATCCATCGGATTGCACGTCGTCGCCCGCCCCCAGGGCGCCTTCTATCTCTATTGCGACAGTTCCGCCCTGGCCGAGGACAGTTTCGCCCTTGCGGCAAGGATGCTGGAAGAAGCGGGCGTCGCCGCCACGCCGGGCCTCGACTTCGGCACCCACGCACCCGGGCGCCATCTGCGCTTCGCTTACACCACCGAGGTCGATCGCCTGGGCGAAGCCGTCCAACGCCTGGAGCAGTTATTCCGGCGGTAATCCAAGGGTGGGATAGCGGGCCCGCACCCGCGCCCAATCGAAATGGGGGCCGGGATCGGTCTTGCGCCCCGGCGCCACGTGACTATGGCCGGCGATCGCATCGAGGGGATAGCGCAGCCGCAGGGCGTCGAGCACCTGCCAGAGGCTTTCGTACTGGGCGTCGGTGAAAGACTCTTCGTCGCAACCTTCAAGTTCGATGCCCACCGAGAAATCGTTGCAGTTCCCGTGGCCACGCCAGGACGAGGCCCCGGCGTGCCAGGCGCGCCGGTCGCAGGCCACGAACTGCAACAGACGCCCGCCCCGCGCGATGAAGAAGTGGGCCGAGACCCGCAGCGCAGCGATTTCCTGAAAATAGGGATGGGCTTCGGCGGGCAAGCGATTGAGGAAAAAACGCTCGACCCAGTCGCCACCGAATTGGCCCGGGGGCAGGCTGATAGCGTGGATCACCGCGAGGGAAACGACGCTCCCGGGAGGACGTGCCTCCTCGTTGGGCGAGGGAAGACGAGCGGCCCCCGCCAGCCAGCCCCGGGGTCGCCAGGGGCTCATGGCGCCCCCGGGGGACGGGTCCGGCGGCAGGCGACGCCTGCCCGCGGGGGCAAGGAAGACCCTCCCGGCCGGGAGGGCAGAAAGCGACGAGGGGCCTTCGCTCCGCCGCAGCGTCTCTTGCCCGCGCCCCCCGCCCGGCGCCGGAGGCCGCAGGACCCCCGGGGGGCGAAGCTCTGGCCGCAGGCGAGGAGCGCGCTCATTCGATGCCCAGCCGTTCCAGGCGATAGCGCAGGGAGCGGAAGGTCACCCCCAGGAGGCGGGCCGCCGCGGTACGGTTCTGGCCGGTTTTCTGCAAGGCGTCGAGGATGGCCTGGCGTTCGACCCGGTTGAGATAGTCGTCCAGGGTCTCGCTCCCGCGGCCCAGGGCTTCGCCGCTCACCTCCTCCGGGGCGAGTTGCAGATCCTCGGTCTCGATGCGCTCGCCGGAACACAGGGCCGTGGCCCTTTCGAGAATGTTCTCCAGCTCCCGCACATTGCCGGGGAAGGGATATTCCCGCAGGGCGCCCAGAGCGGCGGGCGTCAGGGGCGTTCCGCTACCGAGACGATTGAGGATGGCCTCGGAGAGGACCGGAATATCCTCTTTGCGCTCCCGCAGCGGGGGCATGCGCAGTTCGATGACATTGAGCCGGTAATAGAGATCCTGCCGAAAGGCCCCCTTGTCGACGCGCTCGCGCAGATTGCGATGGGTGGCACAGATGACGCGCACGTCCACGGGCTCTTCCACCGCACTGCCCACCTTGCGCACGCGCTTTTCCTGGATGGCGCGCAGGAGCTTCACCTGCATAGGCAGAGGCAAATCCGCCACCTCGTCGAGAAAGAGCGTGCCGCCGTTGGCCGCCTGGAAGAAGCCATCGCGGTCGCTGTCGGCGCCGGTAAACGCCCCCTTGCGGTAGCCGAAAAATTCGCTTTCCATGAGGTTCTCGGGAATCGCGCCGCAATTGACCGGAACGAAGGGCGCCGTGCTGCGGGCGCTCTGGGTATGGATCAGTCGGGCCGCCAGTTCCTTGCCGCTGCCCGATTCGCCGGAGATATAGATGGGCGCCTGGCTGCGGGCCAGCTTGTCGATGGTGGCGCGGACCTGCTCCATGGCGGGCGAATCGCCGATCAGGGTATGGATGGGCGATCCGCCCTCGTCCCGGCCCGGCAGACTCAGGGCGGACTTGACCAGGGCGCGTAGCTGGTCGAGCCCCACCGGCTTGGACAGGTAGTCGAAGGCCCCGGCCTTGAGCGCCGCCACCGCATTCTCCGCACTGCCGAAGGCGGTGATGACCGCCACCGGTGTCTCGCCGTGGTGCTCGGCGACGTGGCGCACCAGTGTGAGGCCGTCGCCATCCGGTAGGCGCATGTCGGTAAGGCAGAGCTGGTAATCCGTTTCGGCCAGCAAGCCCTTGGCCTCGGCCACACTGCCGGCGCAATCCGCGGCCAGCCCCATGCGGGAGAGGGTCAGATCGACGAGCTCCCGGATATCGGGTTCGTCGTCGACGACCAGAACCCGGATCAGTTCGCCGCGAACCCGGCGCTCGGAACGTCCTGCTGACACGTGTCGCACCTCCCGCTCACGATGAAATGACCATACCCGGCCTCGGGCCCCAGATCGAGACTCGCGCCGTTGGCCGCGCAAAGCTCCCGGGCGATGAAGAGCCCGAGCCCCGTGCCCGAGGCGCGAGTGGTGAAGAAGGGCTCGAACACCTGCCCCCGCAACTCGGCCGGGACGCCGGGCCCGTCGTCGATGACGTGCAATTCTACCTGCCCCGCGTCGTCGCCGGGGCGGGCGTTGATCTCGACACTGCCGGCCCGCCGCCGCGAATGGGCCACCGCATTGGCGACCAGATTCCACAACACCTGGTGCAGGTGCGAACGATCAAAACAGAGCAGCAGCCCGCCCTCGCTACCGACGGAAATCAGATCCGCCGGCTGGCCGTCGGCCTCGCAATACTCGGCGGCGAACTGGGCGAGAACCGTATCCAGGGGTAGCGCCTCGGCCTGAGCGCGGTCGCGACGGCCCAGATCGAGAATGTCCTGGACGATGCGGTCGAGGCGCCCCACGTTGTCGTTGAGAATGCGCAGCAGGCGCTCCTGCATCTCCCCCCGACGTTCCTCCCGCAGCAACTCCCCGGCATGGGAAATGGCGGCCAGCGGATTGCGGATTTCATGGGCAATACTCGCCGTCAGGCGCCCCAGGGCCGCAAGTTTCAGTTGCTCCGCCCGTTCATGGACCCGACCGATGTCCTCCAGGAAAACCAGCGCTTCCCGGTCGCTGCTTTCAGTGGCCTCGAAGCGTACCCCCAGGGACTCCCCGCCCTCGGCGACGACGCTCGTTTCCGCCGCTCCGTCGCCCCTGCGCCAGGCTTCGAAGGCCTCGGCAAGCGCACGGGAATAGTAGGCCAGGGGCCGATGGGCGCCAAAATCCTCCCCCAGAAGAGCCGCCGCCACCGGGTTGCTGCGCAGTACCCGTCCGTCCCCCGCCACCACCAGCACGCCATCCAGCACCCGAGCGACGATCTGCTGGCTGATACGACTCTGGTTCTCCAGTTCGACTCCCCGGCGTCTGGCCAGCGCTTCCTCCGCCATGGCGCGCTGCCCCAGGAGCCGCGCCAGGATCGCCGTGGCGAAGAACCCGGCCGAAAGAAAGCCGGCCTGCACGAAGGATCCCGTGTCGAAGCCCGCCGTCAGGACGCCGTAGCCCTGCATCGACAGCAAGGCAAGAGTGGCGAGGGCGGCGTAGAAGAGGACCAGATGGCCGCGGCCAACCAGACTGGCCGCCGCGAGGGAAACCAGGAAAACGATGCCGAAACCGCTGGAAACGCCTCCGGCAGCATACATGGCGCCATTGACGGCCAGCACATCGACCGCCACCTGGGCCGAGAGCTGAACGTTGAAACGCCGCTGCCAGACGAGGGCCGACAGCATACCTGCGCCGACCACGAGGGCATAGAGCGCCGTCAGCCAAGCCAGGGTGCCTTGCGGGACGAGCCAGAAGACCCCAAGCCAGGAAGGCGAGATCCAAAGCCCTGCGGCCAGAAGGGCCACGACCACCAGGCGATAAAGATTGAAATACTGGAGCGAACGCCAGTTGGGCTCCCAGGGAGAAGAGCGCCAGAATCTCATCGGCCCCTCGGCCCTGCGGCGCGATGGGCCGGGCAACAGTAGAATGCGGCTCCCTGGGCCAGTGCCTCCGCCTCGGGGAGGTGCACCCCGCAGTGCGCACAAGCCACCATGGTCTCCGCCGGACGTTCAGCCCTGCGTTCGACCTCTTGCGGCCCGCCCGCCGGGGGCCGGCTCCGCTTCCAGGCCAGCCAGACGAAGGCTGCGATGAGCCCGAGAAGAATCCACTTCAGCATGCCGAGTCTCCCGCGGGGAACGCCAGCGGAGGAAAAATTCCCCAAAGGCGAAAGAATAGTTAAACCAGCAGCCCCGCAGGCGAAATTATAATCTCTCGCTCCCCGGCCCCTCGCCAGGTCCGCCCCCCGGGAATCCTGGCGATGCGCAAGTCCACCGGCCGCCCCTCTTGATGACCGAGTCGCGATGAAACTACAACCCGTCGTTCTTTCCGGTGGATCCGGAACCCGCCTCTGGCCCCTTTCGCGGGAAAAGTATCCCAAGCAGCTCCTGCCCCTGTGCGGGCCGCAATCGATGCTGCAAGCCACCGTAGCGCGCATGGACGGGCTGCCGGATCTGGCCGACCCCATCCTGGTCTGCAACGAGGAGCATCGCTTCGTCGTCGCCGAGCAGGTCCGGCTCCTCGGCAAACGGGGCCGCGTCGTCCTCGAGCCGGCCGGCCGCAACACGGCTCCTGCCCTGACCCTGGCCGCCCTCTTCGCCGTGCGCGACGGCGCCGACCCCATCCTGGTCGTCATGCCTGCCGACCACGCCATCCTGGACGAAGCTGCCTTTCGCGTCGCCGTGGGCCATGCCGCCCAACTCGCCGAAGCCGGCATGGCGGTCACTTTCGGCATCACCCCCGATTGCCCCGAGACGGGCTACGGCTATATTCGGCGCGGCGCGGCCCTGACTGCGGGCAGCCCGGGATTTCGCCTGGATGCCTTCGTGGAAAAACCCGACCGCGCCACCGCCGAAGCCTACCTGGATCGCGGCGACTACCTCTGGAACAGCGGCATATTCGTCCTCAAGGCCTCGGTCTGGCTTGCCGCCCTGGAGCGCTGCCGCCCCGACATCCTGGCCGCCTGCCGCAATGCCCTGGACGATTGCCGCGAAGACGATGTCTTCGTTCGCGTGGGCGCCGCGGCCTTCGCCGCCTGCCCCTCCGATTCCATCGACTACGCGGTCATGGAACGCCTCACCCAGGGCGGCGCGGACCTGCCGCCGGGAGCAGTGATCCCCCTCTCCGCCGGCTGGTCCGACGTGGGCGCCTGGGACTCCCTGTGGAAGGTTCTGCCCAAGGACGAAGCCGGTAACGCCACTCGCGGAGACACCCTTCTCGAGGGCTGCCGCGACACCCTGGTCGTCTCCGAGGGCCGACTGGTGGCCTGCGTCGGCGTCGCCAACCTAGTGGTGGTGGAAACCGACGACGCCGTCCTGGTGGCCCATCACGACGCCACCCAGGACGTCAAGAAGGTGGTCGATCGCCTCAAGGCTGCGGGCCGGAGCGTCGCCCAGTGGCACCGCAAGGTGCATCGCCCCTGGGGCTGGTACGACGGCGTCGATGCCGGCGAGCGGTTTCAGGTCAAGCGCATCTCGGTGAACCCCGGCGCCGCCCTGTCGCTGCAGATGCACCACCATCGCGCCGAGCACTGGATCGTGGTCAAGGGAACCGCCCGGGTCACCCGGGGCGAGGAAACTCTGCTGGTGAGCGAAAACCAATCGACCTACATTCCCCTCGGCACCACCCACCGTCTGGAAAACCCGGGCAAGGTGCCCCTGGAGATGATCGAAGTCCAGTCCGGCAGCTACCTCGGCGAGGACGACATCGTCCGTTTCGAAGATACCTACGGCCGCAACTGAGACATCCCCATGATCCTGGTGACCGGCGGTACCGGCTACATCGGCTCCCACACGGTGGTGGAACTGCTCGCCGCCGGGGAAGACGTCCTCATCCTCGACAACCTGTGCAACAGCACGGCCGAAGTGGTCGACCGCATCGAAGGCATCGCCGGCCGCCGGCCTGCCCTGGTGGTGGGCGACATCCGCGATGCCGCACTGCTGGCTCGTCTTTTCCGCGAGCACCCTGTCCAGGCCGTGATGCACTTCGCCGGGCTGAAGGCGGTAGGCGAGTCGGTGCAGGAACCCCTGGCCTACTACGACAACAACGTGGCCGGTACCCTGCGGCTGCTGGAAGCCATGGACCAAACCGGGGTCAGGAAGCTGGTCTTCAGTTCCTCGGCCACCGTCTATGGCGATCCCCACGCCCTCCCCATCCAGGAGCACTTTCCGCTCCAGGCCACCAATCCCTACGGCCGCACCAAGTTGCACATCGAGGAAATGCTGCGCGACCTGAGCCGGGCGGACCCCAGATGGCAGATCGCCATCCTGCGCTACTTCAATCCCGTCGGCGCCCACCCCAGCGGGCTCATCGGCGAGTCGCCCCAGGGCATTCCCAACAACCTCATGCCCTACGTCACCCAGGTGGCCCTGGGCCTGCGGCCCCAGGTCAATGTCTTCGGCAAGGACTACCCTACGCCGGACGGTACCGGCGTGCGGGACTTCATCCATGTGGTGGACCTCGCCCGGGGACACCTGGCCGCCCTGGCCAAAATCTCGCCACAGCACCCCATGCTCTGCGTCAACCTGGGCACCGGCCAGGGCTACAGCGTCCTGGAGCTCATTGCCGCCCTGGAGCGGGCCAGCGGCCGCCCGGTGCCCTACCGCATCGCCGACCGGCGTCCGGGGGATATCGCTGCCTGTTACGCCGACCCCACCCTGGCGCGGGAACTCCTGGGTTGGCAAGCGCAACTCGGGCTTGCAGCCATGTGCGAAGACGCCTGGCGCTGGCAGTCGGCAAGCCCCGCCGCCGAACCCACGGAGTCAAGTTGAACGCGCTGCACGCCGCCTCTACCGCCGGGTCCGGCGCGGCACCGCAGGGGGCCGCGCCGGACCCGGCTTGTCGGTTTTTTTTACATCTCCGCCGTCAACGTTCAGGCCAGAATTGGACAAACCCCGCAACGGCCGGCCTTTCAGGCACCGGCAAAAACGCGGCACAACTTTTGCTTAAATCCCTTTGACCCGTGCTGTCCGGCAC
>SSTB01000284.1 GCA_009469665.1 Azonexaceae bacterium
CGGCCGCGAGAAATTCCTGGAGAAGGTCTGGGAATGGAAGGAATACTCCGGCGGCACCATCACCCGCCAGATGCGACGCCTGGGCACCAGCCCGGACTGGACCCGCGAGCGCTTCACCATGGATGCCGGCCTCAACAAGGTTGTCACCGAAACCTTCGTTCGCCTCTACGAAGAAGGCCTGATCTACCGAGGGAAGCGCCTGGTCAACTGGGATCCGAAGCTGCATACCGCCGTCTCCGACCTGGAAGTGGTTCAGGAAGAAGAAGATGGCTTCCTGTGGCACATCCGCTACCCGCTGGCCGACGGCTCGGGCAGCCTGACCGTCGCCACCACCCGTCCGGAAACCATGCTCGGCGACACCGCGGTCATGGTCCACCCCGAGGATGAGCGCTACAAGGCCATGATCGGCAAGATGGTCAAACTGCCGCTGACCGACCGCGAAATCCCCATCATCGCCGACAGCTACGTCGATCTCGAATTCGGCACCGGCTGCGTGAAGGTCACCCCGGCCCACGATTTCAACGACTACGCGGTCGGCCAGCGCCATGGCCTCCCGATGATTTCCATTCTCGCCCTGGACGGCACGGTCAACGACAATGCCCCCGAGAAATACCGCGGCGTGGACCGTTTCGACGCAAGGAAGGCCGTGGTCGCCGACCTGGAAGTCTTGGGCCTCCTGGAAAAGACCGACAAGCACAAACTCAAGGTGCCCCGCGGCGACCGCACCGGCGTGGTCATCGAGCCCATGCTCACCGACCAGTGGTTCGTCGCCATGTCCAAGCCGGGGGCCGATGGCAAATCCATCACCCAGAAGGCCCTGGACGTGGTGTCCTCTGGCGAGATCAAGTTCGTCCCCGAAAACTGGGTCAATACCTACAACCAGTGGCTGAACAACATCCAGGACTGGTGCATCTCCCGCCAGCTTTGGTGGGGCCACCAGATTCCCGCCTGGTACGACGCCCTGGGCAACGTCGTCGTCGCCCACAATGAGGACGAAGCCGTTGCCCGCTGGAAGGAACGCGCCGAAGCCCGCATCGCCCACTTGAAGGGCGACCTCTCCCGGGCCCGCTTCGTCGAGCATCACCCGGAATCCCCCGATTTCCTGGCCAATGCCAGTCTCGATCAACTCGAAGCTCTGCTCGCCGACGGCCCCCGCCTCACCCGCGACCCGGACGTCCTGGACACGTGGTATTCCAGTGCCCTGTGGCCCTTCTCGACCCTCGACTGGACGGCCGAGTGGCCGGCCAAGTCCAACACCGCCCTCGACCTCTACCTGCCCTCGACCGTGCTGGTCACCGGTTTCGACATCATCTTCTTCTGGGTTGCCCGCATGGTCATGATGACCAAGCACATCACCGGCAAGATCCCCTTTAAGCACGTCTATGTGCATGGCCTCATCCGCGACGCCGAGGGCCAGAAGATGTCCAAGTCCAAGGGCAACGTCCTGGACCCCATCGATCTCATCGACGGCATCGGCATCGAGGATCTGGTCAAGAAGCGCACCTTCGGCCTCATGAACCCCAAGCAGGCCGAGCAGATCGAGAAGAAGACGCGCAAGGAATTCCCCGAGGGCATTCCCGCCTTCGGCACCGACGCCCTGCGCTTCACCTTCGCCAGCCTGGCCAGCCCGGGCCGCGACATCAAGTTCGACCTCAATCGCTGCGACGGCTACCGCAATTTCTGTAACAAGCTGTGGAACGCCACCCGCTTCGTGCTGATGAACGTCGAAGGCCACGACCTCGCCCTGGACCACCAGCAGCAGGCCGACGGCTCCTGCCCAGCGCCCGCCGGCGAGCCGCGCCTCAAGTTCAGCTTCGCCGACCGCTGGATCGTCAGCCAGTTGCAGCGGGTCGAAGCCGAAGTCGAGCAGCATTTCACCGATTACCGCTTCGACCTCCTGGCCCAGGCCATCTACAAGTTCGTCTGGGACGAGTTCTGCGACTGGTACCTGGAAATCGCCAAGGTCGAGATGAACCCACCCTCACCCTCGATCCCTCTCCCTGAAGGCGAGGGAAGCAACGAGCAGGGCGCTACCCTGGCTGCAAATCTGGAAGCCGCCGCCCGGGGCGCCCGCCGCACCCTCGTGCGCGTGCTGGAAGCCATCCTGCGCCTCGCCCATCCCCTGCTGCCCTTCATCACCGAGGAGCTGTGGCAGACGGTGGCGCCCATCGCCGGCCGGAAGACCCACGCTTCGATCATGCTCGCCCCCTACCCCCGTGCAGAGACCGGCCGCATCGACGCCGCCTCCGAAGCCAAGGTCGAGCGCCTCAAGGCCCTCACCTACGCCTGCCGCAACCTGCGGGGCGAGATGGGCATCTCCCCGGCCCAGCGCATGCCGCTGCTGGTGGCCGGCGGCGGCGAGGAGATTTCCGCGGAGTTGCGTGAATTCGCCCCCATCCTGCAAGCTCTGGGTAAGCTCTCCGAGGTACAAATAGTCGCCGACATGCCGAGCGACGCCCTGGCCCCGGTGGCCGTGGTGGGCGAAGCCCGGCTCATGCTCAAGGTGGAGATCGACGTCGCCGCCGAGCGGGAGCGCCTGAGCAAGGAAATCGAGAAACTGGAGAAGCAGATCGCCAGCGACGGTTCCAAGCTCGCCAACGAAGGTTTCGTGGCCCGGGCGCCGGCGGCGGTGGTCGAACAGACGCGACAGCGGGTGGCCGAGTTTTCCGCCACCCTGGAAAAACTGAGGCCCCAACTGGCAAGGTTGGGCTGAACCCGGAGATCTCGATGCAGGACAACCGCAGCTTTTTCACCCAGGTCTTCACCGCCCTGATGATCTTTTCCTTCCTGGTAGGCGTTTGCGCCGTGGCCTTCATCACTGCCTGGCCCTGGGAGAAGAACAATCCGGACTGGAAGCCGGATTTTCGGCTGGCGGTCGCCTGCGGTGACAAGAAGGAAGCTTGCGGAATCGCCTGGAAGGAACTGGGGGAAGCCCGCGGCCAGGGCCGCGTCACCGCCCTCGCGCCTGAGGGTACCGCAGGCGAGGTCGAGGAACCGGCCAACTGGTTGCGCTGGAAGCAGGACGCCGGCGTCTACGAGGTCAAGGCCTCGTCTTGGCACTTCCAGACTACGGTCCGCTACCGCATCGAAAAGGATGCTCCGGTCCTGATCGCCTACCAGGACGTCGACGTCGCCCGCGCCTTCACCTACGCCGTCGGCGCCGCCATCTTCATGACGATCGGCCTTTATCTGCGCAAGCTGCGGGGCTGATCAGTCGCGGCCTTCGGCCTTTCGGTGAGCCGGGGCGCCCCCATTCAACGGCATGTCAGCTGCTCCTGTTGCCGGTCGGGGAGACCTATCCCGATGCCATTGCTTGCATGGAATTCCGTCCGCGTATAGATTCCGCAGACTAATTGCATGAACAGGCGGGGTAGCGCTCCGCTTTCGCCCGGGGGAAAGCATGGAGGGACCAGCGCAAAACGCGGAGTCACTACTTAAAGCCATCAACGAGGGTGCCGGGTCGGCGCGTACCCTGTTCGTCACCCTCATGGTGCTGGCTTTGTACATCTTTATTGTCGTTTCCGGCACCAACGACGAAATGCTGCTGCGGGACAGCACGATCGCCGTACCGACCCTGTCCAACGCGACCGTCCCTGCCAGCGCGTTCTACGCCCTGGCGCCCTGGGTCTTTCTTTTCCTGCATCTCGACCTGCTCATTCATTTCCTCCTCCTTGCGGGCAAATTGCGCCGCTTCAACGAGGAACTCGCCCAACTCCCAGCAGGTAACACCCGCGACGACTTCCGCGTCCGCTTGGCCGGATTTCCCTTCGCCAACTGGCTTGGAAGCGACCCGCGCAGTGCCGGCACCGTCCTAACTCTGCAGGGCTTCATCGTCTGGCTAACCATTGCTCTCTTGCCAATTGCAGTCCTCTGCTACTTGCAACTGGGCTTCTTGCCCTACCACTCCGAAGGCATCACCTGGGGACATCGCCTCGCAGTACTCATCGATGTAGGACTGCTGCTTTACTTCTGGCCCCGCATGCGTGCGAGCCGATGGCACGGCGAGAGCGATTCATCGTTCTGGCGCGAACTTTGGCAAGCGATTCAACCAGAACTTCCTGCCGCCTGCCAGAGCGGAGCTGGGGTTCTCGCCTGGTATCGCAACGCAATCGCTAGGTTGCCCCGTCTACTTCTCTTCGTTCTCACAGCCATCCCAACGTGCCTATTTTCAACGCCAAATGCCATGGACCAACTCCGAGTTAGGCTGGCGAGTCCTCCTAGCGCCCGAGACATCACACCATTTGTAGAAGCAGCCGTCTCGCTTCCCGCATTTGGCGCTCTCGGTGCCTTCTGGGTCTGGCAAAGAATTGGCCTGCTTGTCTTAGGCATTCCCGCACTACTGGTCGCTTGGGTACTTGCTACCGTGCCCGGCGGGCAGTACGAAGCCAGGATTCAGTCTTGGCTCGGACTGCAAACCTTAGACGGTGAAGCCTTTGCGCCACCCCCACCCTTTATGCAAATCACATACCCTCAGGGCCAGGTACCCGAAGCACTATCAGCCACATGCCAAGCGCAGGAGTGCATGCAATTCCTGGGACGTTGGATACCGTGGAGCGCCAAGCATTCAAGCGATCCCAAAGCATGGAAAGAATCGAATCGCCTACCTGAAAAGCTCCAAGCCAGTTGCTTGCAAATTGCCCTTTTTCATCTAAAAGACAGCCCATTTCACCGCAACCTAGTCGTGCGTGACCGTGTCCTGGCCAAGAGTGATGTGAAGCCCGAACTTGCTGCCATCATCCGAAAGACATTGCAAATTGAAAATGAGGCCGACCCTAGCTCTGAAAATCGAATCAAAGCTGAGCGTGACCATCGGGATGCAGTATTTCAAATCATCCCCCTCGACTTGAGCGACCGCGATTTGCGCTACGGCGATTTCGATGGCGCAAGCTTTCCGGGCGTGCGCCTTACTAACTCAGACATGCAGGCGGCATCATGTTTTAAGTGCGACCTTCGACGAGCGGATCTCAAAGGCGTTCGCGCTCGCAGAGCCTTGTTATCCGGGGCAAATATGATTGGAGCAACCTTTGGGGAGGCGAATCTGTTGAGGGCCAGTCTGGATTCTGCCAATTTGTCTGGCGCTACTTTCGAGGGCTCAATACTCAATTTCGCCTGGCTTTCAGACGCAAATCTCACCGGAGCATCGCTCGGCGGTTCTCAATTGTCGGGCGCTGTCCTCGACGGTGCAACGCTAACCAGTGCGGTTCTCAAAGGGGCCAATTTAACTGGAGCGAATTTGCGGCACGCCAAACTGGATGCAGCCTATCTCGACGCAGCGGATCTCATGGGCGCACTCCTCCTGAAAGCTGATCTGCGAGGTTCTTCGATTCTGGGCAGCAATTTCACCGGTGCCGATCTTGGTCATGCAGATTTTCGTGGTGCCCTGATCGGCGGCACCAGTTTCATTGGCACTTTCCTTCCATCGGCAAACATGTCTGGCGCATTTTTTTCGGGTGGTGACATATCCGGTTCAGTATGGCCCTCAGCGAAGTTCCAACAGGCCATGCTTATCTTTGACGCCCCGATAGACGCAGCCGTTGCCCCGAATGTTTCTGAGTACTTCAAGGCCGTTGCGAAGGCTACTGACGTTCCTGAGGATCGCGTCGAACAATTCCTCAAGCGAACTATGCGGAATCCGAGAACATCCGGATTCGCGCCAGAGAACTGCCTCGGAATCTTGCCGACGTGCACCGCCAACCTAGATGCCGAAAGCAATATTGCCCGCGCTTATACAATGACGCTTGCCCGACTGGCTTGCCCACGAGAAAAAACTCCATTTATTGCGGACACCCATCCAGAAATGGTTCGCTTTCTGGAAAACCACGCCGATCCCCAGCGATTGGAAGGCGACGTTGTGCGTCAGAAGCTAGCTTTAGCCCTCGCACCTGAGGCCGTGCGGCAACTACGTCAACTTGCTCGGGGGCGCTGTAGCGCCCGTTTGCGCGACTACATTTCAGAGCGGTACCGCCTGGAGGAACCCAAACAATGAGCGAAACACAACCTTCCTTTGAAATTGGTCTTGTCTTGGCGGGGGCCATCTCTGCCGGCGCCTACACCGGGGGGGTAATTGATTTTCTAATGGAAGCCCTTGGCGAGTGGGAACGCTTGCGAGCGCAGGAAGATGCGAAGCAGGGAAATCACACTGATGAAGCGTCTTTGATTGCGGTAGCTCGCCATCGCGTCCGCCTGCGCTGCGTAACCGGTGCCTCGGCTGGCGGCATGACGGGGGGGATGATGCTTGGGGCGGTCGCCAACCGCTCCGGGCCAGTGACCTCAGACCCGGGTGGTGAAAGCGGCAACCCGCTGTTTGACAGTTGGGTGCAGTTCATCGATATCGAATCGCTCCTCGGTGCTGCCGATCTGGCGGCCCAGCCGGATGGCTTTCCCCGTTCGCTACTTGATGCGTCCCCCCTAGACGAAATTGCCCGCCGAGCGCTGCGCATGCCGAGTGTCGTGTCGCCACCGCCCTATCTCGCCGACCCATTCCATGTGCAGATGACCGTAACCAATCTGCGCGGGGTGCCCTATCGCATGTCTTTCGACAACGCGCGGTTCTACCACGAGATGTTGCAGCACGGCGACTTCCTGCATTTCGCCTTCGCCAACCAGTTCCCTGCAGGCATGGAAGAAGTTCCCTATCGATTGCCATGGAGCGAACTCGGATCGGGAAAGCGCGAGCATGAACTCACGCTATTGCGCCAAGCCGCCTTGGCCACCGGTGCCTTTCCGGTTGGTCTTGCACCCAGGCTACTCGGGCACAGGCAAGGCGGGGACCAGGATCTTTACAGCGAACGGCGATGGCGAGTGCGTCGTGCGTTCGATGACCGGCAGCCCAGTGCCGATCAGCCGTGGGACACACTGGACTCCAAGACGCGCGAGTATCTCTCTGAAAGGCCTGTCTCTTGGTGGAAATGGCAGAAGGTACCCTGCCAGTGGCCCGCCCCCCGCCCCAACCCCTATGAATTCCTTTGTGTTGATGGCGGTGTCATCAATAACGAACCACTGGAACTTGCCCGACGCGTACTAACCCGTGGCAATCGTGAAACCTTGGCATCGGACGGTATCAATACCGATCGGGCGATGATTCTCATCGATCCCTTCCCGGGTGGCGAACAGTTCGCACCGGGCGATTACGCGCCTAACGACGATTTGCTACACGTACTGCCGACGCTATTTGGCGCCATGATCCATCAGCTTCGATTCAAACCAGAAGAACTGATCACGGCGATGCAGGACGACTATTTCAGCCGGTTTGTCATTGCTCCTTCCCGAACAGTTGCTAACGGTGGTGAAGTGAATGGCGACCGTGCTATCGCGTGCGGCGCCCTAGGGGGTTTCTCTGGCTTTTTCGCCCGGGAATTTCGCGTCCATGACTATTTTCTGGGTCGAAAGAACTGCCGAAATTTCCTGCTCAAGCACTTTGCCCTGCCTGCGGACAACAAGCTCTTCGATCAACAATACAGAGAGCAAACAAGAGCAGAAGGCAAGACCGTCGACAAGAAGGGGATCGAGTGTTTGCCTATTATCCCTCTGTACGGTACAGCCGCTGATCCTCGCATTGGCGATGAGCTTATTTGGCCAAAGATTAGCAGTGATCGCCTAGCCAAAATCGAACGCTGGCTGGCACGCCGCTACGATGGCGTAAGTGACCGGGCGATCAATAGCCTGATTGCCAACTCCCCATTCGCTCGCATTCTCGTCCGTCTTGCGCGAAACCGTACTCGCAAGGATGTCAATCAGTGGATGATGAGCAAACTCACAAAAGCGCTCGAGAACCATGGTTTGCTCTGAACGCATCAAGTTTCTGAGCGGCTGCTTATGCTTGTTCACAACGTGAACTTGCGCAAGCTGCGCAACTGAACGCCTATTCGCGGCCTTCGGCCAGGGTAAGCGCCAGCTGCTGCGCCTTGCCCTCGCGCAGAATCCCCAGGGTCACGCGGTCACCGATCTTCTTGGCGGCCAGGATTCGATCGATATCGGTGGAACTGAAGACCGGGACGCCGTCGATGGATTGGAGCACGTCGCCCGGCGCGACCGTGCCGTCGCGTCCGACCCGGGAACCTCGCAATCCCGCCTGAGCCGCCGGCGACCCTGGGGCGATGTCGAGAATCAGCACCCCCTTGACGCCCATCTGCTGCAATACCACCACGCTGACCCGATCGATGACGTTGAAGCCGGCGGTGGGACGGCGGTAATAGCCGAAAGCGATCAATTCCGGGACGACGCGATTCACCGTGTCCACCGGAACCGAGAAACCGATTCCGGCGCTGGCCCCGGAAGGACTGTAGATGGCCGTATTGACCCCGATCAGCCGGCCGGCGCTGTCGAGCAGGGGACCTCCGGAATTGCCGGGATTGATCGCCGCGTCGATCTGGATGAGCCGGTGGATGGCGTTACCGTCTTCCCCGTCGATGGAACGATTGAGGGCGGAAATGACGCCGGTGGTGAGGGTATGGTCGAACCCGAAGGGATTCCCGATGGCAAGCACCTTCTGGCCCACCTGCAGATCGCCGCTGGTGCCCAGGGGCAAGGGCGCCGGCCGGCGGTCCGGAACGACGATCTTGAGGACCGCCAGATCATTGTCCGGACTGACCCCGACCAGCTCCGCGGGGAATCCCCGCTGGTCAGAAAGCCGGACCTGAGCCCCCTTGGCCCCCGCCACCACGTGATAGTTGGTGACGATGTGGCCCTGATCATCCCAAACAAAGCCGGAACCGGTTCCCCGCGGCACCTCCTTGACATTCATGGTCCACAGGTTGAGCACCCGGTCCAGAGTCGTGATGTACACCACGGATGGGCTCGCCTTCTTGAATATGGCGATGGTGGAATTCTCTTCCGCGGTCAGCGGTCCCCGCGCCACGACGGCGCGAACGGCAATTTCTTTGGGAGCGGAAGGCTTGGCGTGACCAAGACCTCCGCCAACCGTTCCGGCCAGAACCAGCATTGCCGCCAGAAAAGGACGGCCGCGGGGGATGAGACTCATGTTCGTCGATTGCCCTGTGAGCGGAGGCTGGCAAGCATACCGCAAACCCCCGCCCCGAGGCCAAGCCGAAGACCATCGGCCTACCGGAGCGACAGGATATAAGCGATGACGTCGGCGCGAGCTGCCGAATCGGGCAATCCGTCGTATTTCATTTTGCCGCCGGGGACGATCTTCTTGGGGGCGGCAATGTAAGCGTCGATCCTGTCCTGCGCCCAGGTGATTCCGCTTTGCTTCATTGCGTCGGAATAGCCGGAAAAATCGGCGACGCTGCCCGCCTTGCGCCCGTTTACCCCGGTCAAGCTCGGTCCCTTCTTGTTCTTTCCGGGGACCGCGCTATGGCAATCGCCGCACTCTTCGGCAAACACGTCGGCTCCCCGCTTGCTGTCACCGACTGCCTGGGCGGTGCCGGTGGCGATCAGAAGCAGGCAGCACAAGAATCTCCTGGTCATCGCAGGTCTCCTGTCAAATCGCCGTCCAGAGGAACAGCATCAAGGTGTTGTTGTCGCGGGCCCGACGATCGTTGCCGTTATCGTCGAGGTAATGGCTGCCGCCGTTGTAACGGCTATAGCCGGTGTATTGCACCCCGAGGCGAACATTGGCCCAGGGCGCGCCCCAGGAGGACTCCTTGCCCCACGGCGTCCAGTCGGCCTGGAGCATGTATCCGGCGGTATTCGGCTTGGCGTTGTAGGCACTCCCGCCATAAAGTCCGGTGTCGGCGCTTCCCCGCACGGAGAACAGGCTGCCGATGATTCCCCAGGTCTGGTTGTAGTGGTAGGACAGGGCGACTCGGGCATTGTCCAGGGTGTCCCGAAGATGCTCAGAGGCCAGGGCCGTATTGAAGGTGTAGTTGTATCTCTGCCATTCCTTTACGTAACTCGCGTTGAGGGTGACGATGTGCTCGCGA
>SSTB01000285.1 GCA_009469665.1 Azonexaceae bacterium
GCGGAAACCAAGTGCAACCAGGACCTGATTGATACCGGAACTGCCCCCTGCGAGGATCATGGCGCTCAGGAACTTGGAAAATCCCGAGCTTGCCGCAGTATTGGAGAGCCCCAGTCCCGGGTCATACGCCCGCACCAGGGCGCCCATTACGTCCAGGTTGAATTGAGTGACGACTCCGTACGACCCCAAGAACATGATGAGCGACCGCCAGGCTCGACCAACAAAGAACTCCTGAAAGAAGCGCCAATTGAAGACCAGCGCAAATGCGCTTTCAAGCAAGGTTGCGACGACAAACGCGAGGAGTAGGAGCCGGAAGGCTTGAGCCAGCGTTTCATTGGAAACACTCGGGGTCGGATCGACGGTGAGGCGGAAGTCCAATGTCTTTGGACTATCGCAGACCCCGTTTTTCGGCGGCGTGCTCGCTTGCTGGACATGCAGGAAAAACTCGTCGACTCGGTTTGCCGGGGCGGTGTAGATGACTTGCTGACCGCTGGTCGTGGTGGCCACCAGTGCCTTGCCATACTTCGCTTCGAGGGCCTCGACCGTGGTACAGGGGGCCGGTTCGCCGAGCACGACGGACTCGCCGGGCGCCACATGGATCGGTGCAATCTCAGAAGTTGCGCCCTGAGCACTGCCAGTCGCGACCAACGCGAGAAAAAGTCCGATCACCAGACCACTTCCCGACTTCCCTGTGAGGAATCCTTTGTAAGCGTTCATCAAGCTCTCCGAGAGGTCTCGCCGCTCCGGGCGGGACGGTTCACATACCAAGGCGCCACAGGTCTCACAACATGCCCCATGACAAAATGCTGACACCCTATTGACATTCCGTGTATCCGTCCTGAGTATATGCCAATTGTTGGTATTCCCGATGTCCATGTGTTTTCCTGGACGCGCCATTTGGCAGGTTTAGCGAGAGAGGGCGACTATGCGCAGCGCCATTGAGAAAAGCCCGAACGGCCTAGAAGTTAGGTGCATTGCTGGAACCTATGTTGTCCTGATAGCCATGAACTGCCCACCGGAATATCGAGAAGGGCTTCTCGGCTTTGGCATTCGTCGTAAGGACCACACCAATGACGAGGAGTACTGGCTTCCTGGCCTGAAGCGCTTTCAGCTGCATGACTCGGACGAGGGGGATGAGGTCACCACGCGGCGCCACCCGGTCCAGAAGTTTCATTGGGGCGACTACACCACGAAGCCCGGGCGCACCTACACCTACACCGTTGTCGCGATGGAGGGGAAGCCAGGGGCGCTTGTGCAACGTGAGTCCGTCTCGGTCACGGTGACCTGTGAGAAGCCCGAAGCTGTCGGCCAAAACGGGCATGCGGTGCACTTCAATCGTAGCGCGGCCGCCAGCCAGGCCTTTTCCAGACGCTTTCCAAGCCTTCCCAAAGGCGACGTTGAGGATCCGAAAGCGCGGACGTGGCTTTCCCGGGGGTTGCTTGAAGCGCTGATCGCCTTCATCGATGGGACCCAGACGGGTGAGGGACTGCACCTGTTCCTGTACGAATTTGAGATGGAAGAATGCTTTGCTGCCTTGGTACGAGCCCGGGTCCGGGGGGTCAAGCTGGAGATCCTTTACGACGACATCTGGCATGCGCACAGCAAGGGCCCTGGCCTTAAGAGTCTGGCCCAGATCCGGACGCACAAGCTCGATGCGGTGTGCAAGGCTAGAAATGGTAAGGGCATCGGGATTTCACACAACAAGTTCATGGTTCGTACGAATGCGAACGGAAAACCGGTGGCAGTATGGACCGGCTCAACGAATTTCTCCGATGCCGCAATCTACGGGCAGTCCAATGTGGGCCATCAGATTGATGATTCAACGGGTCGGGGTGTCATCGGTCAGTATTTCGACTGGCATCAAGCCATCTGGAAGGACCCAGGGCAAACGGCCGCGGCCTCGCGGAAAGCGGCAGTCGCCCTCACCAGTGTCCCCCCCGCCGCCGCAGTTGCTGGAACTTCGCTTGTCCTCAGTCCTCGTTCAAGCATCGAGGCGGTAACGGCCTGTGCATCGTTGGTCAGCAAGAGTCAGCGGATGGTTTGTTTCACGGCCCCATTTGCGATGCAAGACGATCTGGAAAAGGCCCTCGCCACCACTCAGAGCCAAGTGTTCGGGCTGCTCAATACCGCTGGCGTCATCGGGAGCGCTTTGCAAACCGCCCCGAACACCGGGATCGCCGTCGCGTCGGCACTTTCCACAACTTCGATCCTGGATGCGTGGCAGGGCGCGCTGCTCAAAGAGTCCCAACATCACAGCGGGGTCTTTGTGCACACCAAATTTCTCTTGATTGATCCCTTGTCCGACCACCCGGTCGTCGTGACGGGTTCCGCCAACTTCAGCACGAATTCATCGAAGAGCAACGATGAGAACCAGTTGTTCATCTTCGGTGACAAGGCTGTGGCCGATGTCTATTTGGGCGAATTCATGCGGATGTATGACCACTACTACTTCCGCAGCAAGATGAAGGCACACCAAGTGGCTCGAGCGACAAATCCGCGAGCCGGGTATCTGGACGGCACGTCGGCCTGGAGTGACAAATTCTTCAACGGCGGGTCACAGGAAGCCATGCGTCTCGCGTTCTTTTAGCGGCCGGCGGCCGCATGCGCCATTCGGCAAGGAGGGTTTCAAATGATCAATGGACCGGTTTGGGACGAGTCTCAGCTTCAGCCTGGTGAGGCGCCGACCATCCTTGCTGTGGGGGACTCGTGGTTCTGGTACCCGGCCAATAACCTGGCCAACCCCCTCTACCGTATTCTGAATCGGGACCGTCAGCACATCATGCTGGTTCGCGGCCGCAACGGCGCGGCGACGCACGAGTACGTTTCTGGCCACATCCGTGATCAGATCGAATTCGATCTCGACAAAGCCCGTGGCTATGGCCGCACCATCCAGGCAGTGTTCCTGTCTGGGGGCGGGAATGATTTTGCGGGTCCGGAAGACATGCTCAGGATCCTGCAGCCGGACTGTTCGGCCAATACGACTCCCGGGGAATGTTATCGAAGGGGCCAACCCGCACGGCTGATGGGAAGTGCCGCCGATAATCTGCTGGATGTTGCGCAGCTCGTCGCTCGCAAGTTGCCGGACATTCCGGTCCTCGTTCACGGCTACGACTATGCGAACCCAAACGGGAAGGGATTTTTCGGGCTTGGCCAGTGGCTGCAGTACCCGATGGACAAGGTGAAGATCAAGCGCGAGCTTCAGCAGGATGTTGTCAATGACCTTCTGGACGCTTTTTCCAGGCGCTTGGATGCCATTGCCAAGGATTGCGCGAACATTCGTCCCGTCCGCTGTCTGGGCACCCTCAAGCGAGAAGAATGGGCGAACGAGTTGCACCCCGTCCCCACAGGATTCAACAAGCTGGCCCGTAAATGGACGCCTGCCTTGCAGGCGGCTGGATTGATTCCGTAGTCCGCCCTGGGGTTGGCGGCCCTTCTCACTGGGAGCTGAGAAGGTCGGATAGCTCGCAGTTAAGGACCTCCATCAGCCCCTCGACGACCGACTGGTTCCAGTGGCGCGATTTTCCATCTATCAGCCGACCCAGTTGCGCGTTGGAAATTGATACCCCGATCGCTTCGAGTTGGCGCACAAGTTCTGATACTGACCGTACCCCCCGTTCGGCCATCATGACACGGACGCGCCAAATGATCTTTCTTCGGGGCATTGGGGCTGATTTCGACATGGCGCAATTCTAGGGGAGTTGCGCGCTTCCAACAATAATTTAGCATCGGATGCAAAAATATTGCGCCA
>SSTB01000286.1 GCA_009469665.1 Azonexaceae bacterium
AAAAGCGGCGTATCAGAACTGCTTCACCTCAATATTCAAGATCTGAATCCGATAGGCAATCTGCCTGGGCGTCATCCCCAGAATCCGCGCGGCCTTGGCCTGCACCCAGCCCGCCTGCTGCAGGGCGGCGATGACCCGTTCCCGTTCCGAGATGTCCGCGTCGCCCCCTTCCGTCGCAGCGTGGGACGGTAGCATGGGTTCCTGCGGTGAAGCCGGCCGCGGCGACCTGGCGGGTGGTCGTTCCCGGCTGCTGGGGAAGCGGATCAACTCCACGTCGATGCGCCCATCCTCCGACAGCACGGCGGCGCGCTCCAGGCAGTTTTCCAGTTCCCGCACGTTTCCAGGCCACTCGTGGTTGGCCAGGCGCCGCTGGGCCATGTCGGTGAGGCCGAGCTTGCGCTTCTGGTCGTTGCCGATCTTGCCCAGCAGGTGGCGGGCGATTTCGGGGATGTCCTCGATGCGCTCGCGCAGCGGCGGGAGGAAGAGGGGCATCACGTTCAATCGATAGAAGAGGTCTTCGCGGAAGTCGCCCATGTCCACGGCTGCTTCCAGGTCCCGGTGGGTGGCGGCGATGATGCGTACGTCCACCTTGACCGTCCGGCTACCGCCGACCCGCTCGAATTCGCCTTCCTGCAGCACCCGCAGGAGCTTGGCCTGGAAGGCGGCCGATACCTCGCCGATTTCGTCCAAGAAAAGAGTGCCGCCGTTGGCCTGCTCGAAGCGGCCCTTGCGCGCTTCGACGGCACCGGTGAAGGCGCCGCGCTCGTGGCCGAAGAGCTCGGATTCCAGCAGGTTTTCGGGTAGCGCCGCGCAGTTGAGCTTGACCAGGGCGTTGCGGGCCCGGGGGGAGTCGTAGTGGATGGCGTTGGCGATCAGTTCCTTGCCAGTGCCGGTCTCGCCGCGGATCAGCACCGTGGTGTTCCACTTGGCCACCAGGCGGGCTTGGTCGAAGACCCGGCGCATGACGGCGGAGCGGCCGACCATGCTGTCAAAGCCGAACTGGTGGCGCACGGTGCGGCGCAGGAGGTCGCGCTCTTCCACCAGACTGGATTTTTCCTGCTCTACGTCCATGGACAGGCGCAGGTTCTGGCCGATGAGGTTGGCCACCATTTCGACGAACTGGGCTCGTTCCTCGATCAGGCCGTCTTCCGGTTCTTCCGGCTGTACGGCGAGGACGCCTTGCAGGCTGCCGCCTACCTTGATCGGCACCGCGATGAAGGGCAGTTCCGGGTGATAGACCGGCTGGCGATTGAGAAAACGGGGCTCGTCGGCCACCCGGGGCAGCTTGATGGTGCGGGGTTTTTCCAGAATCTGGCCGATGATGCCTTCGCCTGGGCCGTATTGGGTGTCGTCGGTGATGGGGCCTTCCGGGGTGTAGATGCTGCGCACGTTGAGTTTTCCGGTTTCCGGGTCCACGACGCTGATCAGGCCGCGGGTGAGGCCCGCTTCGTCGTGCAGCACGCGCATCACTTCCTGAAGGGTCTCGTTGTAATCGAGGCTGCGGGAGAGGGCGCGACTGACCGCGTAGAGCGCGGCCAGAAGCTGGATGTTCAACTCGTGGGTGCGGCAGTAGCCGCCCGTGGGTGGGCAGTCCGTGGAATCCGGCGGGGTGGTGTGGATATGGATGTGGTCGTCCATGGTGTTCTCTGCACTGGGGTCTGTTTATTAGATGGGGTCGCCGTCGAGGCGGAATTCGACAACCGCCTTGCAGCCGCCGCTAGGGCTTTCTTCCAGGTCGATGATGCCGCCATGGTCCGCAACCACCTGCTGGGCGCGGGAGAGGCCGGTGCCGATATGACGCCCGCTGCCGCTCTTGGCGGTGAAGAAAGGCTCGAAGGCCTTGTGCCGCCACTCGGGGGGGATGCCGGGGCCGGTGTCGGAGACCTCGACACGGACGTACTCGCCGGCGTGCGCGCTGGTAATGCTCAGTTCGCGGCGATTCCAGCCTTTGACGTTCATGGCCTCCACCGCGTTCTCGATCAGAACCTTGAAGAGCATGCGCAGCGGCAGGGCGCGGCCGATGATATTGGGTAGGACCGGAGCCGGGCGCCAGTCCACGACCACGCCGGCGTTGAGGAAGCGGGGGGTGCTGATGTCCAGGACGTCGCGCAAGACTTCGTTGAGATTGACCCCCACCTGGATTTCCGGTGGACTCTGGGGAATCACCTGGCGCAGCGACTCCATATGCTCCCGGCTGGCCCCCAGGGCATCCTGAAGAACGCGAGCGGAAGCCGGATCCCGCCGCTGCAGCACCGCCACTGCAGATGCCATGACGTTCATCGGCTCTTCGAGGCGGAAGAGGGCGGCGGACAAGCCTTCGCGAATGGAGGCGCGGCGTTCCTCCTCGGCCAGGACGGCTTGCAGGGCAGCGGTACGGGCTTTCTCCTGTTCGGCCCGCAGGCCGGTAACGTCGGAAATGACCAGGAGAAGCCCGGGCGGGCCGCTCACACAGAAATAGCTGTCGGCACAATCGCTCTTCATTTCCACCGGCGAGGCGGTCACCGCCAGCCAGCGGGCCCGGCCCCCGGGACAGTCGATGCGCGCTTCCCGATTGTCCAGGGCGCAGCTCTCGGCCCCCTGCTCCAGGAGCGCCCGCCAGGAGGGGCAAAGGCTGTCCAGGAGGACATGAGCGGGCTCCCGCACGCGCAGGTCGGTCACCAGCTTCTTGTACTCCTGATTGTCCAGCAGCACGCGGCCCGCGGTGTCGAGCAGGGCAAAGGCGATCGGGGCGGCATCGACCACCGTCTCGATCAGTTTCTTCTGATTGCGCACCAGGCACTCCAGGCGATTGAGCTCGGTGACGTCGCGGTGCATGCCCACGTAGTGGGTGGTGCGTCCCTGGCTGTCGAGGAGGGGAGTGATGCTCAGTTCGGCGAGGTAGTTTTCGCCATTCTTGCGCCGGTTGAGGAGGCGACCGGACCAGGGGCGCTGGGTGGCGAGACTGTCCCACAGAGCCCGGTACAACTCCGGCGGGGTGGTCTGGTTGGAGAGCACCGATTCATTGCAGCCGACGATCTCCTCCAGGCTGTAGCCGGTGACGCGGGAAAAAGCCGCATTGGCGAAGAGGATCTTCGCTTTGGCGTCGGTGATCGAAATGGCCAGATCGGATTGGGCGACTGCCTGTCGGTAAGCCTCGGCGGGCAGTTCGGCCCCGACGGGCAGGGTGGGAGAAGGTTTGGCTGCCGGCATGGCGGGCTCCTGAGTCGCGTTCCGGAAAGGACTAGCAGAATCCATGCCGCGCCACAGGAGAACGGACGGGTGTCCGCGGGAGCGGGCTTTTGGCCCCGATGGAGGGCGTTCCTGTCAGATTCGCGACAATTTGTCGGATGCCGGCTGCACCGGCATGGTGCGGCCTCGCGCAAAGCCGCACGCCTGGGGGCTTTGGGCTGGAAGGGCAAGATTGGCACGGGATGTGCCTCGTGCCTTCCAACACGGAACCCTGTACTCCCCATGAGCGAATTCATCCTCCTGCTGCTCTCCACCGCCCTGGTTAACAACGTGGTGCTCATCAAGTTTCTGGGGTTGTGCCCCACTATGGGCGTATCCAAGAGCGTGGACAGCGCCTTCGGTATGGGCCTGGCGACGACCTTTGTCATCACCCTGGCGGCCGGCGCCTCCTGGATGCTGGAAAACTGGCTGCTGGCTCCCCTGGGGCTGGGCTATCTGCGCATCCTCACCTTCATCCTGGTCATCGCGGCAGTGGTGCAATTCACCGAGATGTTCATCAAGAAGGCCAGCCCCGGGCTCTACCAGTCCCTGGGCATCTACCTTCCGCTGATCACCACCAACTGCGCCGTGCTGGGCGTGGCGCTGCTCAACGTCGAGCAGAAGTTCAGCCTGTTCAAGAGCCTGCTCTATGGCTTCGGCTCCGCCCTCGGCTTCACCCTCGTGCTGCTCATCTTCGCCGGCCTGCGTGAGCGGGTGGCGCTTTCCCGGGTGCCCGCCGCCTTCGACGGGGCGCCCATCGCCTTCGTCACCATCAGCCTGCTCGCCCTCGCTTTCATGGGCTTCTCCGGGTTGAACGTGTAGAGGAGAAGTCATGACGACCCCCACGCTCACCTTGTTCGCTGCCCCCCAGGGGGGCGCCGCCGCCCTCGGGGCGGCCCTTCGGGAGGCTTGACATGATCGCCGCCATCCTCAGTCTTACCCTACTCGGCGCCGCCCTCGGCATCGTCCTCGGCGTCGCCAACAAGTTCCTGGCCGTCGAAGGCAACCCGGTGGTCGACGAGCTGATTGCCATGATGCCCGGCTCCAACTGCGGCCAGTGCGGCTTCCCGGGCTGTTCCGGCGCCGCTGCCGCCATCGTGGAGGGCTCTGCTGCGCCCACTTGCTGCCCGCCGGGCGGCAAGGCCCTGGCCGCCGCCATTGCGGCCAAGCTGGGCCTCAGCGTCGATCTCTCGGCCATGGCCGACGACGGCCCCAAGATCGCCATGGTCGCCGAGGAGCTGTGCATCGGCTGCTGCCGCTGCAGCAAGGTCTGCCCCACCGACGCCATCATCGGCGCCGCCAAGCAGGTGCATAACGTCTTCCGCGAAGCCTGCACCGGCTGTTCCAGTTGCGTCGAAAAATGCCCCACCGAGGCCCTGGTCATGCGTCCGGTGCCCATCACCCTGCAGCATTGGGTGATGCCCAAACCCCTGGCCGCCTGAGGACCGAACCATCATGGGCTTCATGAACCTCTTCAAGCACTTTCTCGGTGACGACTGGGGCGTGCATCCGGACGACCACAAGCGACCCGCCGCCGACGCTCCGGTGCGCGTCATGCCGGTGCCGGCCAGGCTCTACCTGCCCCTGCAGCAGCACCTGGGCGGCCCGGCGCGGCCGGTGGTGCTGGTGGGTCAGAAGGTGAAAAAGGGCGAACGTATCGCCGAGGCCCAGGGCATGGTCTCGGCGCCCCTCCATGCGCCCACCTCGGGCATCATCGCCGCCGTTACCGAAGTCACCGCGCCGCATCCCTCCGGCCTCACTTTGCCGGCCATCATCCTGGAGGCCGACGGGGCCGACGAGTGGTGCGCGTTGTCGGCCTGCGACGACCCCTTCGCCCTTGAACCGGCAGAAATCGGCAAGCGGGTGGCGGCGGCCGGCGTGGTCGGCCTGGGCGGCGCCGCCTTCCCCTCGGCGGTGAAGCTCGTCGGCGCTTCCCGCGCCCAGGTGTCCACCCTGGTCATGAACGGCGGCGAGTGCGAGCCCTACCTTTCCTGCGACGACCGCCTCATGCGCGACGCCGCCGTCGGCATCGTGGACGGCATACGCATCATGCTCCACGCCACCGGCGCCCAGGTCGCCCTGGTGGGCATCGAGGACAACAAGCCCGAGGCCGTCGCCGCCATGACGGCGGCCGCCGCCGGCTTCCCCAACGTGAAGGTGCGGGCGGTGCCCGCCCGCTACCCCATGGGTTCGGAAAAGCAGCTCATCCAGGTGCTGACCGGCATCGAGGTTCCCGCCGATGGCCGCCCCGCCGACGTGGGGGTCATCGTGCACAACGTCGGTACCGCCCTGGCGGTGCGCGCCGCGGTGCGCGAGGGCAAGCCGCTCATCGCCCGCCTGGTGACGGTCAATGGCGCCTGCGCCAGCGCTCCGGGCAATATCGAGGTACGCATCGGCACCCTGGCCGAAGAGGTCATCGCCTTCGCCGGTGGCCTGAAGGGCGAGGGCCTCGGCCTTGCCCGCCGGGTCATGGGCGGCCCCATGATGGGCATGCAGATTCCCCACTGGCGGGTACCGGTGGTCAAGGGCAGCAGCGGCATCCTGGCCCTGGATGCCAACGAGGTGGCGGAGCAGGAGCCCAACCCCTGTATCCGCTGCGGCAGTTGCGTCAAAGCCTGCCCCATGGGCCTCCTGCCCCTGGAAATGAGCGCCCGCATCCGCACCGAGGCCTTCGACGAAGCCATCGACCTTGGACTCAAGGACTGCATCGCCTGCGGCTGCTGCGCCTACGTCTGCCCCTCGCGCATTCCTTTGGTGCAGTACTTCGTCCATGCCAAGGGCGAACTGGCTTCCCAGGATCGCGCCAAGCTGCGCACGGAGGCGACCAAGAAGCTGGCCCAGCAGCGCCAGGAGCGGCTTGATCGGGAGGCACGCGAGAAGGCCAAGGCCGCCGCCAAGCGCAAGGCCGAGCGAGAGGCTGCTGCCGCCAAGGCTGCTGCTCCCGCCAGCGCCGAAACCCAGGGAGCTTCCGCATGAACACCGCCCCGTTGACCGCCCAGCCCGTCGCCTCGCCCCACGCCCACGGCGGCAATTCCGTCACCCGCACCATGTTCCGGGTGCAGCTTGCCCTGGTGCCGGCCACCCTCTACGGCTTCTGGCTTTTCGGCTGGCCTTCCTTCTTCCTGTGGCTGCTCACCATCCTCTCCTGCCTGGGCTTCGAGGCCCTTTCCCTGAAGCTCACGGGCAGCGCCCGCCTCAAGGCCACCTTGCACGACGGCTCGGCGCTGCTCACCGGCTGGCTGCTGGCCATGACCCTGCCGCCCTGGGCGCCCTGGTGGGTGGCCGTGGTGGGCGGCTTCATTGCCATCGTCATCGGCAAGCAGGTGTTCGGCGGCGTCGGCCAGAACGTCTTCAACCCGGCCATGGTGGCGCGGGTGGCCCTGCTCGTCTCCTTCCCCGTGCCCCTGACCCAGTGGGTGACGCCCCTGCCGCTGACCCACCTGGCGGCGCCGGATTTCGTCGACGGCCTGCGCATCTTCCTGGGCAGCCTGCCCCAGCCCGACGCCATCGCCAGCGCTTCGCTGCTGGGCTTCTCCAAGACCGAGATGTCCCGCGGCATCGACCTCATCCATTCCCTGGGCGGCGAACAGGCGCCGGCCCTGTCGTGGATTGGCGCCCGTTCGGGGAGCTTCGGCGAATCGGCCTCGCTCCTCATCCTGGCCGGCGGTATCTACCTGCTGCTCTGCCGCATCATCACCTGGCACACGCCGGTCGCCGTGCTGGCCGGCCTGGCGGTCCCGGCTGCCATCGGCCATGCCGTCGATCCGGCCCACTACCTGTCGGTCGAGGTGCACCTGCTCTCCGGGGCGGCGGTGCTCGGCGCCTTCTTCATCGCCACCGACTACGTCACCTCGCCCAACACTGCTGCCGGGCAGATCGTTTTCGGTCTGGGCATCGGCTTTCTCACCTGGATCATCCGCAGCTACGGCGGTTATCCCGAGGGCATGGCCTTCGCCGTGTTGCTCATGAATGCCCTGACGCCGGTGATCGATCGTTTTGTCAAACCGCGCATCCTCGGCCGCGACCGCCGGGGCAAGGCGCTGGATGTGCCGCAGGGCAGGGGGGTTTGAAATGAATCTCGACGCCATCCGCGAAAAGATCAGCTACCAGCCGCTCTTGCTCGGCAGCTTCGCCCTCCTGGCCAGCGGTGCCCTGGCCTGGGCCTCGGGAGCCACCGGGGCCGCCATCGCAGCCGCCGAGGCCAAGGACCTGCGGGATTCCCTTTCCGAAGTGCTGCCCTCCGGTCTGGCCGACAACGATTTCCTCAAGGACACCGTCAGCGTCGACCGGGACGGCCAGCCGGTGACCATCTACCGCGCCCGCCAGGGCCAGGAGGTCAAGGCCGCCCTGTTCAAGGTGGCAGGCCGGGGCTACGCCGGCGAGATCCAGATCCTCATGGCGGTGGACATGGCTGGGCACACCCTCGGGGTGCGCGTCCTCAAGCACGCCGAAACGCCGGGTCTGGGGGACAAGGTCGAAGTCAGGAAGGACGCGTGGATCAAGAGTTTCGACGGCAAGTCCCTGGGCGACCCGGCCCCCGAGAGATGGGCGGTGAAAAAGGACAACGGCGTCTTCGACCAGTTCGCCGGGGCCACCATCACCCCCCGGGGCGTGGTCAAGGCGGTCAAGGGCGGGCTGGAGTTCTTTGCCGCCCACAAGGCGGAAATCACTGGCTAGGAGCCCACCATGAGCGACAACTACGGCAGCATCATGAAGGAAGGCCTGTGGGGCCAGAACGTGGTCTTCGCCCAACTGCTGGCCATGTGCCCCACCATGGCGGTGACCACCAGCGGCACCAACGGCCTGGGCATGGGCCTGGCCACCACGGCGGTGCTGGTGGTCTCCAACGTGCTGGTATCGATGATCCGCAAGACGGTGAGTTCCCAGGTGCGCATTCCGGTCTTCGTGGTCCTCATCGCCACCCTGGTGACAGTGGTGGACATGGCCATGAACGCTTGGCTGCATGACCTGTACAAGGTGCTGGGCCTGTTCATCGCCCTCATCGTGGTCAATTGCGCCATCCTCGGCCGGGCCGAGGCCTTCGCCGTCAAGAACGGCGTGCTCGCCTCGGCGGTGGACGGCTTGGCCATGGGCCTGGGCTTCACCGGCGCCCTCACCGTGATCGGGCTGATCCGCGAATTCCTTGGCGCCGGCACCCTCTTCGCCCAGGCTTCCAACCTCCTGGGCCCGTCCTTCGCCTTCCTGGAAATGAAGCTGCCGGGTTACGGCGGGGCGCTCCTCATGATCCTGCCGCCGGGGGGCTTCGCCGTCCTCGGCTTTCTGCTGGCCGGCAAGCGGGTGATGGAAAGCCGCCGAACGGCGCGGGCCGCAGCCGGACCGGATGGCGCGCAAGCGGTGGCGGCCTGACTGGTACGACTGGAGAATCCCCATGCAAATCGGCGTCGCCTATTCCGAGCCCGGCAGCCAGATCTGGCTCAACATCGAGGTGCCTGACGAATCCACGGTCAAGGAGGCCATCGAGCGTTCCGGCATCCTCAAGCAGTTTCCCCACATCGACCTTGCCGCCCAGAAGGTGGGGGTCTTCGGCCGCCTGGTGAAGCTTGACGCCGCCCTGAAGCCGGGGGATCGCGTCGAAATCTACCGCGGCATCATCGCCGATCCGGAAACCGTGCCGCGCAAGGATCTGGCGGAGGCCGACAACTAACAGCGAACTGTCCCGCCGCTCGCCCCGAGCCTGTCAAAGCATGCCTCAACCAAGGGCTTCGACAGGATCAGCCCGATCGGCACGTCGAGCACCCGAGCCTCCAAAGGACTACACGGTTTCCACTTCTCCGAAAGCCTCATATGCGCCGCTTGCTGCCCCTGATTGCCCTCTTTCCTGCCTCCGCCTTCGCCGGCGAACTGCCGGCCGTCGGCGGCATCCCCGTCGATTTCATCCTCTTCGCCCTCACCCTCCTCGGTGTGGCCCTCTTCCACGGCGCCACCCTCGCGGTGGCCCTTACCGGGCTGGCCACCATCAGCCTCTACAAGATCTTCTTCACCGGTTTCAAGACCGGCGTCGGTGTGGCGGGCTTCTTTGGTCACCTGGGCCATGAATGGGTGACGCTGACCAACCTCTTTTGCCTGCTCACCGGCTTCGCCCTGCTCGCCCGCCATTTCGAAAAGAGCCACGTACCGGTGATCCTGCCCCGATTCCTCCCCGACGACTGGAAAGGGGGCTTCCTGCTGCTGGTGATGGTTTTCGTCATTTCCAGCTTCCTCGACAACATCGCCGCAGCCCTCATCGGGGGCGCCATGGCCCACCAGCTCTTCAAGGCCAAGGTGCACATCGGCTTCCTGGCGGCCATCGTCGCCGCCTCCAACGCCGGAGGTTCCGGCTCGGTGGTGGGAGACACCACCACGACCATGATGTGGATCGACGGGATCAGCCCGGCCGCCGTGCTCGAAGCCTACGTCGCCGCCGGGGTGGCCCTCCTGGTCATCGCTTACTTCGGCGCCAAACAACAGCACGCCTACTCTCCTATCATCAAGCATGCCCATGCCCACACCCATGTCGATTGGGGGCGCATCGCCATCGTCGCCACCATGCTGGTCTTCGCCGTTGTCGCCAACGTCATCATCAACGTCAAGTTCCCGGAAAAGGCCGACACCTTCCCTTTCATCGGCGTCGCCGTGTGGCTGGCCATCCTGCTCACTATCCCGGTGCGCCGCCACGATTGGGAAGTGCTGCCGGATACCGTCAAGGGCTCGGTCTTCCTGCTTTCGCTGGTGACCTGCGCCTCCATGATGCCGGTGGAGGAACTGCCCGTGGCCTCCTGGCAGACAGCCCTCACCCTGGGTTTCGTCTCCGCAGTCTTCGACAACATCCCCTTGACCGCGCTGGCCCTCAAGCAGGGCGGCTACGACTGGGGTTTCCTGGCGTATGCGGTGGGCTTCGGGGGGTCGATGCTGTGGTTCGGCTCCTCGGCCGGTGTGGCGCTCGCCAGCATGTTTCCCGAAGCCAGGTCCGCCGCCGCCTGGTTGCGCCACGGCTGGCACGT
>SSTB01000287.1 GCA_009469665.1 Azonexaceae bacterium
GTGGCTTCGTAGAGGAAGGGCAGCGGCTGCTGGTTATTGACCCACTTGAGTTTGGCGGCTGCGTAGCCTTCAGTTTGCGGCTCGTGGGCAGTCAGGCGCTGGCCTTCTGATTCGCGCTTGGCTTCGATGACGCCGACGGCTTTTTTGTCGACGAAGAGTACGTAGTCGGCCGGGCCGGCATCGGTTTGCCACTCGCGCACGGCCTGTCCAGCCCCGACGCCGAAATCGATTTTCTTTTGCACCGCCCAGCCGGCAGCACGCAATTGCGCATCGATGCGGTCGCGGGCTTGTTGCTCGGGATTCTGGTTTTCGCTCATGGGCGGCGGAGCGCTTATTGGCAATCCGGCGATGATAGCGGAAGGCGCGACCGGTCTGGATGCCAGGCGAATCTCTCGCTGCCCGGAGGCCACCTTCGGCGCGAATTGTCGGTTACGACGAAACATCAGGGCGCGGATGCTTGTCTCGGCATCCGCGAAACCTGGCTAGCGCTTGGGATGCTCGTGCAGGGGTTCGGCGTGGTGCGTCTCCGCCGCCGCGCGGTGATGCAGGGCGGCGTGGAGGTCTTCCTGGGGCGTGGCCCGACCGATCCACTGGGGAAGCAGGGAGCCGAGGAGCATTCCGACGAAGCCTACGGCCAGGCCGATGAGTTGGGGCGGTACCGGGCTTTCCTCGATCAGGAACTCGACCAGCAACCAGGAACTGAGTCCCCCGACGATGGACGCCAGCGCCCCCTGGGAAGTGGCGCGCTTCCACAGCGCCCCGGCAAAGAGAGGCACGAAAGCGCCGGCCAGGGTGACCTTGTAGGCGTTTTCCACCATCTTGAAAATGGAGGCGTTGGAGTAGAGGGCAAAGCCGAGCACGACGCAGGCGAAGCCGACGATGGAAAAACGCATGACCCGCAGGAAAGCCCGGTCGCCCAAGCGCGGGAACATGGGGCGGATGATGTTCTCGGCGAAGGTGACGGAAGGTGCCAGCAGGGTGGCCGACGAACAGCTCATGATGGCCGAGAGCACGGCGCCGAAGAAGATGACCTGGGCGAAGAGCGGTGTGTGGTTCAGGACCAGCAGCGGCAACACCTTCTGGAAATCCTCCGGGGCGTCGGAAGCGAGCATCGGCCCATACTGGCCGGGGTCGATGAGGGTTGCCGAATAGGCGATGAACATGGGCACGAAGCAGAAGCAGAAGTAGATCGATGCTCCCAGGATCGAGCCCCAAATTGCGACCTTGGCGCTCTTGGCCGAAGTGATGCGCTGGAAGACGTCCTGCTGCGGGATGGAACCCAGCATCATGGTCACCCAGGCCCCCAGGAAGGTGATCCACAGCCAGGGATCGGGTTCGGGGAAGAACTCGAACTTGCCGGCGGCGGCCGCGTGGTCGATGACGACACCGGCGCCGCCGGTCTTGTCGGCCATCACCGTGGCGATGAAGAATAGGCCGCCCATGCTCACCGCCATCTGCACGAAGTCGAGCACCGCTACCGACAGCATGCCGCCGAAGGTGGTGTAGGTGAGCACCACCGCTGCGCCCAGGACCATGCCCGCCGTCTGGCTCAGGCCGTCGTTGGTCACCACGTTGAGGATGAGGCCCAGGGCCTTGATCTGGGCGGACACCCAGCCCAGGTAGGAGGCGACGATGCAGAGGGTGGTGATGACCTCGACCGTGCGGTTGTAGCGCAGGCGGTAGAAGTCGCCCAGGGTGATGATGTTGAGCTTGTAGAGGTAGCGGGAGAAGAAAATGCCGGCGATGACGAGGCACATGGAGGAGCCGAAGGGGTCGGCCACCACCCCACCCAGGCCCTCACGTACGAAGGTGGATGAGGCACCGAACACGGCTTCGGCACCGAACCAGGTCGCAAACACGGTGGCGGTGACCACCGGTAGCGGCAGGTGTCGGCCCGCGACGGCGAAATCCTTGGTGTTGTGCACCCGGGTGGCGGCAAAGAGGCCGATGCCGATAGACACCAATAGGTAAAGCGCCACGAACCAGACCAGCATGAGCCACCCCCCCGGGAAAGATGGCGGCGATTATACTTTTTTGCGGCGCACCAAGGGGGGGCGTGCCAGGGCCGCCGGAATCGGGGAAATCCTCAGGGATTCAACTGTTTGTAGGTGGTTTCCGCGAGGGAAAGAAGCTTCTCGCGGGGCAATTCGCCGGAAAGGGCGTAGCCCAGTCGGCCGTCCAGCCAGTAGAACACGCCGATCTTGCCCTCCAGGGCATAGCGGAAGGCGGTTTCGCGGTTTTCGGCGGCGTCGCTGCGGATATAGAGGGTGAGGCGCCGTCCGCCGGCGTCCTCATACATGAACTGGGCCACCGGTCCTTTGTCTCCGGGCAGTAGGCGGCCCCCCACCAGGGTGTAGCCCTCGGCGCCCAGGTGGGGCACCTTGAGCGGGGTGCCCAGGCGCTTGGACAGCCACTGGGCGAGATGGGCTTCCTGGTCGGCGCCCACTTCCACCGGATGGCGCACTTCCGGCGTGTAGACGACGTGGGCCAGGGCAGCGCTGCGGGCAATGGGGGGGGGCGCTGCCTCGCCGGGGGCTTGGGTCGCCTTGAAGCCGTAGCCGATGAGCGCGCCCAGGGCCAGCCAGCCGGCAGCAGCGGCGTAGGCGAATTTTTGGCGGGAAGCGCGGGCCGGCGGACGGGCGGCGGCTTGCAGCAACTCGGGAACGGGTTCGGTGAGGACGGGCTCGTAGGCCGCTCGCAACAGCTGTTTCTGTTCTTCCCAGGCGGCAACGCGCGCGGCCTCGGCGGGATGGGCGGCCAGCCAGGCGGCGACAACCTCTCGACGGGCAGGGTCGAGTTGTCCATCGACGTAGGCGTGCAAATCCTCTTCGCCAGGGGAAAGCGGAGTGTTCATTTCACGATCCTCAGGCGCGCCGGACCGGTCCCTTCCGCCAGCAGGGCGCGCAGCTTGTCTCGGCCGCGGGCCAGCCGGGACATGACGGTACCGATGGGCACGCCCAGGACGCGCGCCGCATCGGCATAGGAAACCTCTTCGAGGGTGACGAGGAGCAGCACTTCCCGCTGCTCGGGGGGCAACTGGGCGAGGGCTGCATCGATATCGCGCACCTCCAGGCGGTCGGCCTGGGAGGCGCGGGCCGCCGGCTCGACGTAGAGGTCGTCGAGGGCTTCCGCCGCGGGCGGTCGGCTGCGGTACTGATTGACGAAGACGTTGTGCATGATGGTCAGCAACCAGGCGTCGAGCCGGCTTCCGGGGCGCCATAGCGCGAACTTCGCCCAGCCCCGCTCCAGGGTGTCCTGGACCAGATCGTCGGCCGCATGGCGGTCTCCGGTCAGGGCCCGGGCGTAGCGCCGCAGGCGGGGCAGGTGGTCGGCGAAGCTCGTCATGGCGTCAGGGGCTACTTTGCCACGTGCCAGACGTTGTTGAAACCGTCGCCGGTGGCGTCGCCAGGTTTCTGGTCCTTGATCCAGAAATAAAGCGGCTTGCCCTTGTAGGTCCATTGCTTCTTGCCGTCGTCGCGGGCGATGACGGAAAAGTCGCCGCTGCCCTTGTCGCCGTCGGCGGCGGCCAGGGGGGGCCAGTTTTCGGCGCACTTGCCGTTGCACACGCTCTTGCCGCTGCCGGCCTCGTCCTTGTCGAAGACGTAGAGGGTCATGCCGTTGGGGCCCACCAGCATGTTGCTCTGCATCTTGGCAGGCGGGTTGGCCAGACTGGCGCAAGCGGTGAAGGCGAGGCTGAGGGCGAGGGGAAGAAGGCGTTTCATGGAGGTCTCCTGTCGTGGTTGAGGGGCAGGAGGGTGAACACGCAGGAGAATGGCGTATTCCCTCCGGCGGACAAATTTTTCGCCAAGGCCTCCCGGGGCGTGCCATTGCTCCCGCATCGAGCTCTTGCTATCTTGCCTGCAGACCGGCGACACGACCCGGATCTGCCGGCCCGGGGGAAGCGGGGGACGTCATGGAAGCACTGCGCGGGAAGCAGCCGTCCAGGAAGAAGGCGCTGCTCATCGGAGGCGGCGCGCCCAATGCCACACTGATGGCGGGAGCGCTGGTTGCCTTCATTGAAAACAAGGTGGAGTTCGACGTGGTGTCCACGGCCGGCGCCGGAGCGCTCCTGGGGCTGCTGTATCGGGCACCGATCGGCGGCGACGCCCGAAAAGCCCTGCAGCACACCACCCGCCTGGGAATCGCCGACGCCATCTACGACTGGTTGCCGGTCAATTACAAGGTATTTCTCAAGGGCGGGCCGACGGCGGACGTGTTCCGGGAGTTCCTGGCGCTCAATCCCTTCGCCGCGCACATTATTGGCCAAGGATGGAATCAAGGGGCCGAGAAGATCCTGGGGGACTGGCTGCAGCTCGTCTGGGCTTCCCTCACTCCCGGCGATACGAGCCCGTTCAGCCAGGGCCTCTGTGCCCACGTGCCTTTTGCTGAAGATGTCATCGATTTCGCGGCCCTTCCGGGGGCGCCGGGGGCGTTCTACATCAACGCCTTCAACGTCAGCCGGGGGAAGATGAGCATCTGGGGCAAGGACGAGATCACCCCGGAGCATTTTCGCGCGGCCCTCGCCTTCCCCTTCCTCTATCCGCCCTACCGCCTCGGGGGCGAAGACTACATCGAAGGCGCGGCCATCGACACCATCAACTTCCGCGCCCTGGTCGCCGAGAAACCGGACCCCGACCCCGACGCTGCCCCGCCCGACACCTTTCTCTACCGCGGCGAGGAACGCACTACGGGCTTGCACGAAGATCTCGACACCCTGGTGGTCTTCGACATTCTGGGCAGCGAAAAGCTGATCCGGCGGCCCGAAAATCTCTACGACGCCTGGGTGCGTTCCATCATCACCCCTCTGGTCGCCATCGCCCGGGACGACGTGAAACTCTTCGAACGTGTCCACAACATCGACCCGGCGACCCACCGTGCGAAGCGCCGGGTGCTCAAGGTCAAGCTGCTGGAGGGCATTGCGGAGGGTGATTGGCCAGATGTACTCGACTGGTCGGCGTCCAATCTGGAACGCCTCTACGCCATCGGCTACCGCGCCGGCCTGCGCTTCTGCGCTGAACACCCAGGCGCCCTGAACCTCTGAGGCACCTGCCCGCACTGCCCGCTGCGAATACTCTGCCGCATTCAAGCCGATACTTTGTCGACTTCGCCTTGCCATGCAGGAGCACTACCTTCGGCTTGTCTTCGCGTCTCGGCTTGAATGCGGCAGAGTATGAAAAGGCGAAAGCCCCTTGTCGGGGGGGCAAGGGGCTTTCAAGGCGACCCGTCAGGAGGTGGGAGGGGGAGGGCCGCCTAGGCCAACCCGGAGGTCAGCGCATGAGTGCAAGATACCGGTCCGCCAGTCCGGGCTCAAGTAACGGTTTGCAACAGTGTGTAGCGCTGTGTGGGGGCCGTCGCCCTTGACAGGGGGATGCCCCGGGGGCGTATCGTTTGCCGCTGCCGGTCGGCCTTCCCGAGGATTCGCCGGAATTGCCATATTGTCACCGGAGACGCCATGATCTCATCCGCCCCCCTGCCCCTGTGGACGCCCCGTAACCCGGAACGGACGACCCTCGCCGCCTGGATGAATGCCCTGGATATGGCGGATTACGAGTCCCTGTGGCGCTGGTCGGTGGAGCGGCCCGAGGAATTCTGGGACCGTGTGTGGGACGAATTCGGCGTGGTCGGCGACAAGGGCGGGACGGTGCTGGCGGACGGTGCGCTCATGCCGGGCGCCCGCTGGTTTCCCGAGGCGAGGATCAATTTTGCGGAGAACCTCCTCGCGGCGCCGGGTGACGGAGACGCCCTGGTTTTCTGGGGCGAGGATAAGCTGCAGCAGCGCTGGGACCATGCCCGCCTTCGGGATACCGTCGGGCGTTGCGCGCGGGTTCTGAGCCGGGCCGGAGTCGGGGTCGGGGATCGGGTGGCGGCCTATCTGCCCAATCTGCCCGAAGCGCTGGTGGCCATGCTCGCCACGGCGTCCCTGGGGGCCGTCTGGTCGTCGGCCTCGCCCGATTTTGGCGTCCAGGGCGTTCTCGACCGCTTCGGCCAAATCGAGCCTAAAGTGCTGCTCTGTGTGGACGGCTACTGGTACAACGGCAAGGCGGTGGATTGCCGCGGCAAGAACGCCGAAGTCGCCGCTCGGCTCAAGGGCCTGAGTCTCGTCCTGGTCGTGCCCTACCTGGCGGAGAGCCCCGATCTGGGGGCGCTTCCCGGTGCGCAGTCCTGGCCGGAGGCCCTGGCTGCCGCCGATGCGGGCCCGCCGGAATTCCTGCGGGTGCCCTTCGACCACCCGCTCTTCATCCTATATTCCAGTGGCACCACCGGAGTGCCCAAGTGCATCGTCCACGGGCATGGGGGCACCCTGCTGCAACACCTGAAGGAGCACCGCCTGCACGGCGACCTGCGCCCCGGCGACCGCCTGTTCTACTACACCACCTGCGGTTGGATGATGTGGAACTGGCTGATGAGCGGCCTCGCTTCCGGCGCCACCCTGCTGCTCTACGACGGCAGTCCCTTTGCCGGAGACGGGACGATCCTCTTCGATTACGCTCAGGCCGAGGGTATGACCCACTTCGGCACCTCGGCCAAATTCATCGACGCCGCCGCCAAGATGGGCCTCCACCCGGCCCGGACGCACCGCCTGGACGCCTTGCGGGCGGTCTTCTCCACCGGCAGCCCCCTGTCGCCGGAAGGCTTCGACTGGGTCTATCGGGAACTGAAGGAGGACGTGCTGTTGGCATCCATTTCCGGTGGCACGGACATCATCTCCTGCTTCGTCCTGGGGAACCCTGCCTTGTCTGTCCATCGCGGCGAAATCCAGTGCCGCGGCCTGGGCATGGCAGTGGAGGTCTTCGACGAGGACGGCCGGCCGGTGCGCGAACAGAAGGGTGAACTGGTGTGCACGCTGCCCTTCCCGTCCATGCCGGTCGGCTTCTGGAACGACCCGGACGGCAGCAAGTATCGCGCCGCCTACTTCGAGCGCTTTCCCGGCGTCTGGTGCCATGGTGACTATTCAGAAATCACGGCCCGTGGCGGCATCGTCATCTACGGCCGTTCCGACGCCACCCTCAACCCCGGCGGCGTGCGCATCGGGACGGCGGAAATCTACCGCCAAGTGGAGCAACTTCCCGAAATTCTCGAATCCCTGGTGATTGGACAGGACTGGGAGGGGGACTTGCGGGTGGTACTCTTCGTCAAGCTCGCGGCGGGAGCGATCCTTGACGATGCCCTGCGGGAACGGATCAAGGCGCATATCCGCAACACCACCACGCCACGCCATGTCCCAGCGCGCATCGTCGAAGTCGGTGATATTCCGCGGACCAAATCGGGCAAGATTGTCGAGTTGGCGGTACGCAATGTGGTCCACGGCCAGGCCGTGAAAAACATGGAAGCCCTGGCCAATCCCGAAGCCTTGCAGTTCTACCGTGACCGCCCGGAGTTGGGGACTTGAGCAGATCCCTTGGCGATGCGGCACAGGGAAGTACAAAACGGCGTTTCGAGTTGGTGAAGATGGCCGCCCATCCCTGCCGGCTCGGCGACGCTTCGTGAAACTCGCGGCGCCCAGGGGCAGTGCCGTCCCAGGGAAGAGGACGGCATCCCGCTATCGCTCCCGGTCGAGGCCAACGGGAGCCGAAGGACTGCTCAATCGCTCGTCCTCCTTTGGAGGGATGGCGAGCATTGCGGGGCGGGGCTAAAGTGCGCAGAATTCTCTGGGGGCCGTTGTAGCGATGCGTATTTCCCTCGTGCGGACCATCGCGCTCTTCATCCTGATCGTTCATGAAACCGCCAACGCGGACTGTGGCGATTTGCGTCCCTACGCCGATCTCACAGGATGCGATTTCTCGCGCATGAATTTGGCAGGCAAGGATCTGCGTGGGGCGCGACTGACCGGCGCCAAGCTGGAAAACGCGAATCTTCGCGGAGTCGACCTGAGCGGCGCAGATCTGCGCAAGGCCAATGCCAAGTGGGCTCATTTCGAAGAATCGCGTCTGGTCGAGGCGGACCTGCGCGATGCCGATCTCTTTCACGCAATATTCGACCGTGCCGACCTGAGTCGTGCCAAGCTGCGCGGGGCCTATCTGTTTGGGGCGAACCTGATTGGCGCTCGGGCGAGTGGCGCCGATTTTGCCCAGGCCTATCTCAAGGACATCCTGATGGAGGGCATAGACCTGTCGGGGGGGTCGCTGCAGGACTGCTATGCCTTTCGTAGCGTCCTGATGGACGCCAAACTGGTGGGAACCGATCTCTCGGGCGCAGACCTGACCGGTGCTGCGGCCGAGCGTGCGGATTTTTCCAAGGCGCGCCTCCATCGCACCCGGCTTTCCGGGGCGACGCTACGTGAGGCGGAATTCGCCTCTGCGGACTTGCTCGATGCAGATTTTGCCCATGCCGATTTGTGGAACGCCCGCTTCGATCGGGTAACCAACCTGCCCGCGTCTCTGACCGAAGCCCTCTCGGAGGCCTTCACCGGCAGGGCAAAGCCTTGAACCGACACGTCCCTCCCCACCCGCTTGCGCCAAGGGTGTGCCCCCGGTGAGGGATCGCGAGGGCCCGCCTTTTCGTGGGACGCTTACCTGCTCAGACTTGATCCAGGCGATCCAGGGATGCCAGGGTTGCAATGAGCCCCTCGACTCCCGTTGTCCGTGCTTCCTCAACGAGCCGGGAACGGTACTTGAGGAAGAGGCTTTGCTCCTCGACGGCGACGTTGATTAACTTCCAGCCGCCATCTTCGCGGACGAGTTGATAGTCAATCTTGGTGTGGCGGTGCCCGGGTTCCGAGATGTGCGTGCGGATGGTCGCCTCCTCAGACTCCGTGTCAGTCTGCTCGGCTTCGCGGAAGGGTTCGATGAAGAGGCGGGCACCACGGTGATCCTGGGCCGCGAGATTTTCTGCATAGGTCCGGAGAAGGAGGCGGCGGAACTCGGTGCTGAGCCGTTCCCGCTGGGCTTCCGTCGCGACCGCCCAAACTCGTCCCGTGGCTTCTTCGGTAAGACGCCGAAAATCGATGTGGGGCGCGATCTCCCGCTCGGCCATGCGGCGCAGCGCGCGGGTATTCGAACTTTCCGCGAGGGCTGACAAAGCGGCTCCAGCGGTCCGGCGGACGTCTGTTTCCGGGTTGGACCCTGCCGCCGAAGCCGCGCCAGCCAGTGCCAGCGAGCTCAGGGCGATGAATTGATGGATATTCCGTTTGAACCTCAGGTTTCGTTTCTGTGTCATTGGGGTCTCCATAGGGGTTTTTGAACTCCACGCCGTGCCGGCTCGCTCGGGTATCGAGTTCCGGAAGGCGCTAGGCGGCTGCTACAAGAAGTCACGCAAGGTCCGTCACCCCAGCCGAAAGGGGGTGCGGCGTGGACCGCTCCGGCTGGGTTCGATCTTTCGAACGAGGTGGCCGTTTTCAGTCCCGGTCGTGGCCATGGCCATGGCCATGGCCGTGGCCCCGACCGTGACCGTCTCCACGATCACGATCGTGCGGGCCACCCCGCTCGTCATGGCGATCATGGCCGTCATCCCGGCCATGTCGCTCCCGATAGCGGGGAGCGAACTCGCGGCTGTACCAGTCATCCCGGACGAAATAGACGCGCTCTCCGCAAGCACCGTAGGCCGCACAGTGCTTGGACCAATGCTTGGCATGGCCGGGAGGAACGCGCAAATAGACGGGCGGTCCTGCCACCGGTGCGGGCGCAATCACCAAAGGACGCTGATAGATTAGGACGGGAGGCGGGTAACCACCGATGTCGATACGTCCGTAGAAACCCGGTTGTCCAATACTGATGGACACGCCGACGTCCGCGCCCTGACTGGACATGCTGAGGCTCGCTGCCGTAAAGGCGAGAACGAGAGTGGGGATCTTCATCATGGGGGCTCCTTCTACAAGGGGTTGAGCGTCTTGGTCAGGGTGTAATGGGTATAGCCGATGCTCGCACCGGCGCGCAGTCCCACGCCGAGGCGGATGGGGGCCAAGATCGTGTCATCGCGTTGCTGGTAATTAACCCCCGCGCCGCCGACGTAATAGACGCTTCCGTCTACCGACGGAAAACGCTTGAGGAGGTCTTCGGTTTTATGGGCGTGGTAAACCAGGACGAAGACTTTGGAGGCATTGCCGCCGAGATCGAAGCCGATGGACGGACCTTGCCAGAATATTCGTGACCCGCCGCCGTGTTTGAAGGCGAGTTGGCCCTCGCCGTACCGCAGGCCGATGGTGGCCGCGCCGGCCACCTCCTCCCCCTTGATGTAGCCGCTTGGGCGACCCTGTTCCTTGAATGCCTTGGCGATGACCTTCCCCAGGCCTTCGGTGGTGTCCCCTAAAAAATCGCTGGCGGCCTTGAGAATCGAGTCCTCGTCGAAACCCTCGTTCTCTGGCGCATTGGCCCAGGTGGCATGCGGCACGGAAATCAGGGCGCTGGCAATGCCCAGGGCCCAGTATTTGGCAAACGTTCTTCGGGAAACCGTCTTCTGTGGGGAGTTCATTGTTCTCTCCTTATCCGTTGTCGGATCAAGCGCTCTGACGATTCTTTTCGCTCAGCGCACGGATGATGCCTTCCACGCCGCCTTCCTTCGCCTGGGTCGCGAACCAGTCGCGATAATTGGTTACCAGGCTGATGTTTTCGACCATGACGTCGACGACCTTCCAGCCGGTTTCATTCCTGGCCATACGGTAGTCGATGGCGATTGGGCGGCGTCCCGGTTCGGTGACCTTGGTCCTTACCGTCGTTTCGTCTCCCGGAGACACGGGAGACGGCTGGACGGCCACCTGCGTCGCGCCGTGGTTGGCGGCATTCAGCGATTTGGTGTAACTGCGGACCAGCAGGCGCTGGAATTCGCTGACCAACAGCTCCTGCTGTGCTGGCGTCGCTTGTGCCCATACCCGACCGGCAGCCAGTTGGGTCATGCGGCGGAAGTCGAAGTGGGGAACAACCTTTGATTGTGCGATCTGGCGCAGGGTGGCTGGTTCCGGATTGCTGGCAATTGCGGCCAGCACGTCCTGGGTCGTCTCACGGACGACCGCATCGGGCGTCTCGTCAGCCGCTCCCGCGGCGCTGGCGATGGCGAGCGCACTCACCACGAGGAATTTACGAATGTTCCGATTGAATCGCAGATATCGCTTCTCGGTCATGTTGAATCCTCCATTCAAGGCCGGGCGGAGCGCCGGACCGAAGGCTCACTCTAGGCCGAGCGGACGAGGGTCGAGGTAATCATCCGTAACAGCAAGTAAGCCACTCTCTCGGTAGGTCTCGGTACTATCCTCCCGAACCGACCGGTGCTGGGGAAGGTATTGCCCTATGGCTTCCGGCCACAGAATCGACGATGACTTTGGCGTGCGACCGACTCAGCGAGATCTGTGTTGTGTTCCGAGAGTGTGCGGGGGGCCAGCCTGTCTAGGCCGGTGAAACCAGGCCGCTGCCAGGAGAATGGGGGCTGTTGCCAGGCTGGCAGCCCAGACGGGTGCCAGAGTGGATTGGAGCCAATCGGCAGGCCCACCGGCGGCGAGGGCAAGCTGATGGGCGAACCAGAGCAGTGAACCTGAGAGGGCGAGGAACATGCCCCAGCGGCCGAATTGCCGGGCCGAGGATTCCCTCTCGCCGCAGTCCGCCGCGGGTTTCCAGGGCAGACTTCCCGCCAGCGCGCCTCCCAGGCGTTTTGCCGCTGACCATACCAGTGCGACGAGCAACCCGAACCAGAATGCGATTTCAACCAGATGGGGCCAATGGGCCTTCATGAAGCCGTAGCCGTCCACGCTGTCGGTCCCTTCCGGAAGCAGCGCGATGCCTGCGCCACAACCCAACGCCACGACGAGGGCAGCGATGACCGCCCCGCGCAGTTGGCCTGCCCAGTAATGGAACTCTGCGTCCACGTCTGAATTGATAGGCAGTCGATCGAGCAGCTTGTACATGGGGCCTCCTTGCGCAGAAGATTCCCTGCCGCGCTTTCCGCCCTTCCTGACCTACCCTGGCCCCGGCGCAGGATTCAACCCTTCCGGTCGGGGCATAGAGACTCCCGGTACGGCGGAAACCCGGTAGACCGGCAATAGCGCCGGGCGTTCGCAGCTATGGCGGACGCTTTTCAACCGCCCTTGCGCCGTGCCCTGGGGTGGGCGGCGTCGTAGACCTTGGCCAGGTGTTGGAAGTCGAGGTGGGTATAGACCTGGGTCGAGGCAATGCTGGAGTGGCCCAGCATTTCCTGCACCGCCCGCAAGTCGCCCGAAGATTGCAGGACGTGGGAGGCGAAGGAATGGCGCAGCATGTGGGGATGGACGTGGCGCGGCAGGCCGGCCTGCCGGGCGTGGCGTTCGAGGCGTGCTTCGACCACCCGGGGATGGATGCGGCGGCCGCGCCGGCCCACGAAAAGGGCGGTCTCGTCCGCGCTGGCCAGGCTCTCGCGCAGGAGGCGCCAGGCGCTTAGCGCCTCGCGGGCCTTGCGACCGACAGGGACGATGCGGGTCTTGCCCCGTTTGCCAGTGACACGGACTTCGTCATCGGCAAGCAGGCCCTCGAGATCATTCCACTGCAAGCTGACCAATTCCGCCAGGCGCAGACCGGAAGAGTAGAAGAGCTCGAACATGGCCCGGTCCCGGGCCTGGACCGCCGGGTCGTCATCTTGCGTCGGTTCGTCGAGCAGTCGGGCGGTTTCGTCGGCGGAA
>SSTB01000288.1 GCA_009469665.1 Azonexaceae bacterium
AAGACCCGGTCGAGGGAAACGAAGGAGCTGAAGCCGCCCTCGGGCTTGGCCTGGTTCTGGAAGACGGCGAAGACTTTCTCGGTGAGGGAGTCGGACTTGACGAAATCCTGGTAGGCCCGTTCCAGCCACAGGCGGTAGATACCCCGCTGATGCTCTTCTTCCGGCGGCAGGTTGGGGGCCTGCTTGGCCAGGTAGTCGTGGAAGCGCTGCAGGATGTGCAGGCGGTTCACATGGACCACGGAAGGCTCGTAGGGCACCTCGAAGTAATCGAGGAAGTCTTCGGCGGAGACCAGATCTTCCATGGCTTCAGCAAGGGTAAGGGTGTCTTCCATGATGCCTCCTCAGGCAGCGGCAAGGGTGAGATGGGGGATGTCGGATTCTTGCGGGCTCTGGAATTCGTCCACCACTTCCAGGAGCTTGCCGGCACCGAGCTGGTCCCGGCTGTCCAGGGACGAGAGCTTCTCCAGGCGGGCGCGGGAAGCGGCGATCTTGCCCAGGCGCAGCAGCACCACGCTGGCCGCCTTGAGCGCCAGCAGGTAGAAGCGCAGGAGGCCGAAGGAGTTCTTGGCGGCGCAGCCCAACTGGGCCTCGTCGATCTGGTTCCACTCCTTGGGCAGGCCCAAGTGGCGGCCGGAGAGCTGCATGGCGCGCTCGGCGACGACCAGGGCGTCCTCCAGGCGATGCTGGTAGAAGTAGTAGCGGTAGAGGCCGACGAGAACGGCGAGGTTCTCCGGTGCCAGCAGATGGGCGCGCAGCAGGGCCGGTTCGGCGCTGGCTTCGCCGTATTCCCGGGCAGCCTGGGCGATGAGGCGCTCTGCCTCGGCGGGCAGGGGCTCCTCGAAATAGAGCTTGCAGTCGGAGAAATCGAGCAGGTCCATGGGGGTCTCAATGCCGGTGCAGGGTTTCGCCCTGCATGGATTCACTTTCGCAGCACAGGTCGCCGGCGCTGCACACCCGGCACTGGCCACTGTGGTCGGGGGGAGGCGGCTCCTGGCGCAGTTCGGCCAGTTCCTTCTCGAGGGTGTCGATGCGTTCGATGAGGCAGGCGATGGACTTGGCCACCGGGTCGGGCAGCAGGTTGTGGTCGAGGCTGATGCCGTCCTCGGGGCGGGGGCCGCCGGCCCGGGTATCGACGATGCGCCCCGGGATGCCGACCACGGTGCGGTCGGCGGGCACGTCCTTGACCACCACCGAATTGGCGCCCACCCGCACCCGCTCGCCGACCACGATGGGCCCGAGGATCTTGGCGCCGGCGCCGACCACCACGCCGTCGGCCAGGGTGGGATGGCGCTTGCCCTTGTTCCAGGACGTGCCGCCCAGGGTGACGCCGTGATACAGGGTGACGTCGTCGCCCACTTCGGCGGTCTCGCCGATGACGACGCCGGCGCCGTGATCGATGAAGAAGCGGCGGCCGATGGTGGCGCCGGGGTGGATGTCTACGTTGGTCAGGGTGCGGCCGAGGAAGGCCAGGAGCCGGGCCGAGTAGCGCCAGCCGGCCCGCCACAGGCGGTGCGCCAGACGGTGGGCGAGGATGGCGTGGACGCCGGGATAGGTGGTGAGTACTTCCAGCCGCGTGCGGGCGGCCGGGTCGCGCTGGAAAACGCAGTGCAGGTCTTCGCGCAGCATGGCCCTGAGGCCGGGGGCCGGAGCGGCAGTAACGGTCATGGTCATCACGTCAGGCATGGGAGAGACTCCTCACGACCGCCAGCAGGGCCTGCAGATCGGCAGCTTCCGGCGGGTGCTTGCGCGTGGAGACGAAATGGCGGATATGGGGCAGCAACGCCTGGGCTTCGGCTTCGGCCAGGTCGACGCCGAGGTCGCCGAAGACCACCTGTACGGCTCGGGAGCCGGAATGTTTGCCGAGGACGATGCGATGGGCCTGCCCTACCTCGCGGGGATCGAAGCCCTGGTAGTTGTCCGGGTGCTTCAGCAGGCCATCCACGTGGATGCCCGCCTCGTGGGTGAAGGCGCCGGCCCCGACGACGCTCTTCTGCCAGGGCACGGCCCGGCCGGAGGCGGTGGCAACTTGATGGGAGAGGGACGGGAAGCCCTTGAGGTCGATGCCGGTATCGATGCCGTGCAGCTTCTTGAGGCCCAGCACCACTTCTTCCAGGGGGGCGTTGCCGGCCCGCTCGCCCAGGCCGTTGACTGTCGTATTGACGTGGCTGGCGCCGGCCTTGCAGGCGGCCAGGGTGTTGGCGGTGGCCAGGCCCATGTCGTCGTGGGCGTGCATTTCGATTTCGAGCCCGGTGGCGCGGCGCAGGCGGGTGATGCGGTCGAAGGTGCCGAAAGGCTCCAGGATGCCCAGGGTGTCGGCGAAGCGCAGGCGCCGGGCGCCGCAGCGCTCGGCCACCTCAGCCAGGGCGCAGAGGAAG
>SSTB01000289.1 GCA_009469665.1 Azonexaceae bacterium
AGCGTTTTTTCGCCAATGTAGTCAGACCAGTTGTAGATGTTGAGCACCTTGCTCTGAGCCATCGCCACTGACGCCGATAGCGCCAATGCCACCGCTGCTGTTGCAACCGCCAGCTTCTTGCCGAAGTTGTACTTCATAACCGTATTTCTCCTTGACAACAGAATGCCCCTGCAGGCAGAAAATCGGGCGTCCGTAACAGACTGCCCCCGGGTTCGAGACATGCCGCCTCATCTACGAATCGGCGATGCAACGTCCTGTCGATGCTAAACAATTTTCGGTCAAACGCAACTATTTCGGCGGCCCCGAAATGGGGCGCACCCCGCCCTGTTGCAGGGCGTTCCGGCTGCATTACTTCAGGCCCCTGGTGCGCAGCTCATCGAGTGTCAAATCCAGGCACTTGTGTATCCGCCCGATCATTTCATCGATTTCGGCACGGGTCATGACCAGCGGCGGCGCAATGATCATCCGGTCGCCCACCGCGCGCATGATCATGCCGTTGTTGAACATGTGCGCCCGACACAGCATGCCAACGCTGTGTTTCGGGTCAAACATCTCGATCGGCGCCTTGTTCTTGACCAGCACCAAACCGGCCATCATGCCCAGTGCCTCGGCGTGGCCGACCAGCGGGTGATCCTGCAGGGCCTCGAAGCGCTCCTTGAGGTAAGGCCCGATGTCGGTGCGAACGTGCTCGACCACCTTTTCGCGTTGCAGGATGCGAATGTTTTCCAGCGCCACGGCGCAGGCCACCGGGTGGCCCGAATAGGTGTAACCGTGATTGAAGTCGCCGCCTTTGTCGATCACCACCTTGGCTACGCGGTCGCTGATCATGACCCCGCCGAGCGGGATGTAGCCCGATGACACCCCCTTGGCAAAGTTGAGAAAATCGGGCCGGTAGCCCAGCGTTTCGCAGCCGAACCAGTTGCCGGTACGACCAAAGCCGCAAATGACTTCGTCCGAAATCAGCAAAATGCCGTATTTGTCGCAGATGCGTTGAATTTCGGGCCAGTAGGTCGCTGGCGGAATGATGACGCCACCGGCACCCTGCACCGGCTCGCCAATGAAGGCAGCCACCTTGTCGGGGCCGACCTCGAGAATTTTTTCTTCTAGCCAGCCTGCGGCCTTCAGGCCGAATTCGTCTTTGGGCATGTCTCGACCGAGGCCAAACCAGTACGGCTGTTCGATGTGCTCAATGCCCGGAATCGGCAAATCGCCTTGCGTATGCATGTCGCTCATGCCACCCAGCGAACTGCCGCACACGGTGGAGCCGTGATACGAATTCTTGCGGCTGATGACCACCTTGCGTTGTGGCTGACCTTCGAGATCCCAGTACCAGCGCACCATCCGGAAAATCGTGTCGTTGCCTTCCGACCCCGAGCCGGCAAAGAACACATGATTGAACTGCGGCGGCGTGACTTCGGTCAGTTTTGCCGCCAGCTCGACGGCCGGCAGATTGGTGGTGTTGAAAAAGCTGTTGTAGTACGGCAGCGTCTGCAACTGTTTGTACGCGGCATCGGCAAGTTCCTTGCGGCCGTAACCGACGTTGATGCACCACAGGCCCGACATGCCGTCGAGAATCTTGTTGCCTTCGGAATCCCACAGCCAGATGCCTTCGCCCTTGACCATGACGCGCGCGCCCTTGGCAGCCAGCGCCTTGTGCTCGGTGAACGGATGCAGGTAGTGCGCGCTGTCGAGCGCCTGAATCGATTTGGTGTCTTGTGTCATGCCGATTCCTTACACATTGAGTAGCAGGTACTGACGTTCCCACGGGCTGATGACGGCGTTGTATTCGCCCAGCTCCCATTCCTTGACGGTGGTGAACATCTTCACGAAATCCTTGCCGAGCACGTCGTGCATTTCCTGGCAGCGCTTCATGCGGTCGAGCGATTCGCGCAGCGTGCGCGGCAACTGGTGCTCGCCGGCATAGGCATTGCCCTTGGTTTCGGCGGTGGGTTTTACCTTGTCCATGATGCCCAAATAGCCGCAGGCCAGCGTGGTGGCGAGCGCAAGATAAATGTTGGCATCGGCCCCCACCAGGCGGTTTTCCACGCGCCGCGCCACCGGCGACGAATGCGGAATGCGCAGGCCGACGGTGCGATTGTCCGTGCCCCAGCAGACGTTGGTGGGCGCCGCCTGATTCTTGATCAGCCGGCGGTAGGAATTCACGTACGGCGCGAAGATCGCCATCATTTCGGGCAGGTAACGCTGCATGCCGCCAATGAAATGGTGAAAGCTCTTGCTGGCATTGCCGCTCTTGTCACTGAAGATGTTGGCGCCGGTCTTGTTGTCGATGACGCTGGTGTGGATATGCATCGCCGACCCCGGCTGGCCGGCCATCGGCTTGGCCATGAACGTGGCATACATGTTGTGGCGCAACGCGGTTTCGCGCACGGTACGCTTGAACAGAAAAACACTGTCGGCCAGTTCGAGCGGGTTGCCATGCAGAAAGTTGATTTCCATCTGGCCGGTGCCCACTTCGTGGATCAGCGTATCGATGTCGAGTTCCTGCGCCTTGCAATAGTCGTAGATATCCTCGAACAGCGGGTCGAATTCATTCACCGAGTCGATGGAATACGCCTGCTTGCCCGCCTCGGGGCGCCCGCTGCGGCCAATTGGCGGCTTCAGCGGCTCGTCGGGGTCGGTATTGCGAGACACGATGTAGAACTCCAGCTCGGGCGCCACCACCGGTTCCCAGCCCTGCTTCTTGTACAAATCCAGCACACGGCGCAGCACCGACCGCGACGCAAAACTCACTGGCGAGCCATCAGCCTTGAAGCAGTCGTGAATCACCACGGCGGTCGGGTCGGTGGCCCATGGCACGATACGCACGGTGCTCGGGTCGGGCTTGAGCATCAGGTCCAGATCGACTTCGGCGACAACGTCGTAATACTCTTCGTTGTCGGGCGTC
>SSTB01000035.1 GCA_009469665.1 Azonexaceae bacterium
CCGCCCAGGGTCGGGCGGACCCCCAGATTGGCGACGCCGGGCCAGGGCCGCTCGCCCAGCCCACCCACCTCGACGCAGAAAACGCCTGTCATGGGGAGGGGATTGTGCTTGATGCGGATATTCGCCGTACGAAAACCCAGTTGCCGCCCCACCTTGTCGCCATGGACGACCTTACCGTCGATGATGTACGGGCGGCCGAGGAGGCGTGCTGCTCGCTCCATGTCGCCGCCCGCCAGGGCTTCCCGCACTCCGGAACTGGAAACCCGCTCCCCATCCACGGTAACCGACCCCATGGCCTCCACCACGAAACCGCGCCTGCGACCCGCCTGTTCGAGGAGGGTGAAATCCCCCCGCCGCCCCCGGCCAAAGCGAAAATCGTCGCCGACGACCACATGTCGAATACGCAGGGCGCCAAGCAATACCTGACCGATGAATTCCTCCGCTTCCAGCGCAGCGAAGCGCGCATCGAAATGGCACAGCATCGCTTGTTGGGCACCGCATTCGGCCAATAGCTCCAGTTTCTCGCGCAAGGTGGTGAGGCGGGCTGGCGCAGATTCCGGACTGAAGAATTCCCGCGGATGCGGTTCGAAAGTCAGGACAGTAGGCGTCAATCCGCCGTCTCGGCCCACGGCGCCCAAACGTGCCACCAGGGCGGCATGGCCCCGGTGGACGCCGTCAAAATTGCCCACTGCAAGCACCGTAGGCGCCGGCACCGGCGTTGAGAATCCGCGAAAAACGCGCATGCCAGACCCAAAAAAGCCTGAATTATAACGTTTTCGAGCCCTGCGGCCGGGGCGCCACAAGCCCGCCGCCTCAGGAAAAACGAATTCCCCCACCCGGACCGAACGATATAATCCCGCGATCCACTCATTCCCCGCCACCCCGTGCCCTCGGACCCCGCACCCGGCCCCATGCTCCAACTCATCAGCCACATCGTCCGCACATCTTCGAGGCGCGATCGCACCGAAATCAATGCGGCGCTGATCGACGCCATGGCCGATCTGTTCAACCCTGTTTCCGTCACCATATACCGCTGCTACCCCAGCAGCCGAGGAACGGTGCTGTTCGCCTGTGCTGGAATCGCCTCCGGGGAGCGTTACGTCCATAACGCCTACCTTCCCGATCGTCGCTACTGCCGCCCCATCGACGAGGAGCCGCTCCTCGCCCGCTGCCGCCGGGAACGTTCCGTAGCACTGGAATCCCTGCCCGGAGGAGCCGATCGCCTGGCCTTTCCCGTCATCCAACTGAACCAGCTGGTCTACGTTATTGAAATTGTCGTGTCCGAGGATTTCCCTGCCGACCTGCGTGTGCTGCTCCTAGGCGTGGCCGAATATTTCGGCAATCACATCGGCCTGCTCGACTACGGCGAAACCGACACCCTGACGCAGCTTTCCAATCGCAAGACCTTCGACAAGCATCTCTTCGAACTCCTGGGCCGTGCCCAGGACGATTCCGCCAGCGCCGCGCCCCTCCCCCGCCAATCCCGCCGCAAGGCCGCCGGCTCCTCGGCCCACTGGCTGGCGGTCTGCGACATCGATCGCTTCAAGTCCATCAACGACAACCACGGACACCTGATGGGCGACGAGGTCCTGGTCACCCTCTCGCAAATCATGCGCCGCAGCTTCCGCTTCGACGACCAGCTCTTCCGCTTCGGGGGCGAGGAATTCGTCGTCGTACTACAACCCACCCGAGCGGAGGATGCGCTGAAGGCTCTGGAGCGTTTCCGCCGCAATGTCGAGTCCCACAACTTCACCCAGGTGGGCAAGGTGACGGTGAGCGTGGGCTTCAGCAGACTGAAGGCGACCGACACACCGACCGACGTCATCGACCGGGCCGACGAGGCCTTGTATTACTGCAAGGAAAATGGCCGCAATCGCGTCGCTTGCTACGAACACCTGGTGGACAGCGGTGCTCTGGAAGTCAAAGACGTTCAGTCGGGCGATATCGAGCTGTTCTGAGCTAGTCTCACCGGGGGGTTCGGGGGGAACCCGCTGGGGGTCGGCCGGCAAAGACTCGCCGTAGTCCCTTCATCCCAGCGCGGCAAGGCGCGCCCTCGGAGCGGGCGGATGCTTGGTGAAGTACTGGCGAATCCCCCGCACGATGGCATCGGCGAGCTTGTCCTGGTAACGCGCGTCGTTCAGGCGACGCTCCTCCTCCGGATTGGAGATGAAAGCCGTCTCGACCAGGATGGAAGGGATATCCGGCGCTTTGAGCACGGCAAACCCCGCTTGCTCGACCTGAGCCTTGTGCAGGGTGTTGATAGAACCCAGTTCCCCCAGGACGTATTTGCCCAGCTTGAGGCTGTCATTAATGGTGGCAGTCTGGGAGAGGTCCAGCAGGGTCCGTGCCAGGAAAGGATCCTTGACGTCGAGATTGACCCCGCCGATGAGATCGGCCTCATTCTCCTTCTGCGCCAACCAGCGGGCCGCAGAACTCGACGCCCCCCGCTCGGAGAGCACGAAGACCGACGAGCCCCGGGCGTCTGGCTTGATCCAGGCGTCGGCGTGGATCGATACGAAGAGATCGGAATGGACGCGGCGCGCCTTCTGGACCCGGGTGCCGAGGGGAACGAAGAAATCCGAATCCCGGGTCAGCACGGCCCGCATATTGGTTTCGCTATCGATTCGGGTCTTGAGGCGCCGAGCAACCTCCAGAGTCACTTCCTTCTCATAGGTACCGCCCTTGCCCACCGCACCGGGATCTTCGCCGCCGTGGCCGGGGTCCAGCGTGACCGTCACCAGGCGATCCACCACAGGTCTGGCCGACTTGCGCGAAGTATGGACTTCGGGCGCCTCGACCGCCTCCGCCTTCTGGGGCGCCCGATTCTCCGCCGGCACATCGGCCGGCAAAGGTTCCACCGCTTCCTTCTTGCCCTCCATAAGAGCCAGGAGCGGATCGTGGGCCTCCACCGGATACACGTCGAGCACCAGGCGGTGGCCGTATTCCCCCACCGGTTTGAGCACGAAGACCTGGGGGGCCACCTTGACCTTCAGTTCCATGACCAGCCGCACCACGCCGGGCTTGAAGCGCCCCGCCCGGATGAGCTTGATGTAGGGATCGTCGGTGGCCACCTTGCGTGCCAGACTCTCCAGCACGCTGTCGAATTCCGCACCTTCGATATCCACCACCAGCCGATCCGGATTCTCGACCAGGAAATGGGAGAATTTGAGGGGAGCGTCGTGCTCCAGGGTCACGCGGGTGTAGTCCGCCGCGGGCCACACGCGGACCGCCAGGATGGCAGGAAGCCGGGCAGCCCCTTGCGCCAGGGGCGTCAGGGCGAGGACGAGGGCGGCGCCGCCGCCTTGAACGGCGCGTCGGCGCACAGCCGAGACGCGAGCTCCCTTACGCATGCATCGCCTCCTTCGCAGTAAGCGGTGACTTCGAGCTGGCGGCCGGTTCCGGCATAGCGCAGCACCAGGCAGAGGTCCGGCGGCGGAACGCAGCCCTGGGCACGTTCCGGCCATTCGACCAAGCATGCGGCGTCATCGCGAAAATACTCGTCCATCCCCGCATCGAGAAACTCCTCTGGTGACTCGAAGCGATAAAAATCAAAGTGATATAAGTATAAGCTCGAAATTACGTAAACTTCAACCAGGGAATAGGTCGGGCTCTTCACCGGCCCCTGGTGCCCGAGACTGCGCAGCAGGGCCCGCACCATGGTCGTCTTGCCGGCCCCCAAATC
>SSTB01000036.1 GCA_009469665.1 Azonexaceae bacterium
AACGGCTTCCTTTACGACCCGACACCCAAGGTCGTGCCTGGTTGGATGACCTGGACGACAATCGGCGCCCTCCTGGCGCTGCTCCTGTCTTGGGCGGTCATCGCCCGAGTACGGAGACTGAACCGGTTCCTGCAGCACGAGATCGGCGAACGCACGCAAGCCGAAAAGGCCCTCTTATCAAGCGAAGCCAAATACCGGGAATTGGTTGAAAACGCCCATGCCGTCATCGTCAGGCTGACTCCCGAGGGCAGGATAAGCTACTTCAACGAGATGGCGGAAAAGCTCTTCGGCTACCGGGCAGCCGAAGTCCTCGACCGCCCGGCAATGGGCACCATCGTGCCCATGATCGAGGAAGAGAGCGGGCGGGACCTGACCGGTCTGCTCTCCTCCATCATGGCGAACCCGGGACGCTATGCCATCAACGAGAACGAAAACCTGACCCGCGACGGCCGCCGTCTCTGGCTGCGCTGGGCCAATCGAGTCATCGTCGACGAGGCTGGGAAGGCGGTCGGCCTGCTCTGCGTCGGCCATGACATTACGGAACAGCACCGCATGGAGCGGGAGCTGGCTGACTACCGACAACACCTGGAAGCCATGGTCGAGGCCCGTACCGCGGAGCTCAGTCTGGCCAAGGACGCGGCAGAAGCGGCGAGCCGTGCCAAGAGCACCTTCCTCACCAACATGAGCCATGAGTTGCGCACGCCCTTCCACGGCATCCTGGGGGCCATCACCCTAGCCCGGGTCAGGATGGCCGATACCAAGGGGCAGGATCTCCTGGACAAAGCAAAAACAGCCGCCAATCGTCTCCTCCATGTCATCAACGACATCCTCGACATCTCCAAGATCGAAGCCGACCGAATGGAATTGGAATCGGTCCAGTTCCAACTCCTGCCGATCTTCGAGAGCTTATCCAGCCTGCTGGAAATCCAGGCGCGCGGCAAAGGCGTTCGGCTGACTACCGAGATCGCACCCGCCCTCGCCCATCGTTCCTGGCTCGGCGATCCCTTGCGGCTGAGTCAGGTTCTCATCAACCTGGCCGGCAATGCGGTGAAATTCACCGACCAGGGGAGCATTAGCGTCCGAGCCCTCGCCGCAGCGCCCTCTTCCTCCGGCGTCCGTATCCGATTCGAGGTCGAGGACACGGGCATCGGCATCCGGGAAGCCGATCAGCCTCGGCTGTTCTCCGCCTTCGAGCAGGCCGATAATTCGATCACCCGAAAATACGGCGGCACCGGACTGGGATTGGCCATCTGCAAACGCCTGGTCACGCTGATGGGCGGAGAAATCGGCGTGATCAGCGCCCCAGACAAGGGCAGCACTTTCTGGTTCGAACTCACCCTGCCCGAAGCGCTCCCAGAGGCCAAGGAAAAGGCCCCGCCACCCGATCACCATGGCGAAGAAGCCATCCGCGGCCGGCACAGCGGAACCCGCATCCTGATCGTCGAGGATGACCCGGTCAATCGCGAAATTGCCCGGACCATGGTCGAAGACGTCGGTCTCGTTGTCGATCTCGCCTGCGACGGAGCGGAAGGAGTTCGCCTGGCTGGCGAGCGGCGCTATGCCCTGATCCTGATGGACATGCAGATGCCGGTCATGAACGGAATCGACGCGACGCAGGCAATCCTTGCCGAGGCCACCAATGCGTCCACTCCAATATTGGCCATGTCCGCCAATGTCTTTCCGGAAGACCGTGCCCGTTGCCAGGAGGCGGGAATGGTCGATCACATTCCCAAGCCCGTCGAGGCACGACAGCTCTATGCGATCCTGGCCGACTGGCTGGATCGGGCGGCTTTGCGTGAATCCGAGCGGACGGCCGCAACGGCGGGTCGCCAGCAAGCCTGATGACGGTTTGCGGCCAAGCGAGGTACGGCTGGACCACGAACGCTGACCAGACAAAACTGGGAGATTCCGCTGAGCAGCAAGGGGATTAAGCAAAACGCCCAACCGAGAGGGGTTGGGCGTTGGATTCTGGTGGCAGTCGCTCTATCAAACAATAAGCCGTATAGCTCTTAGCACAATGGTTCTTATTTTCGCGATTGTCTAGTTACCCCCAAAGTTACCCCCAGCGGGGCCTCGCCAGAAGGTACTTCGACGATTTTATTGCGCCAAGTTCGGAAATTTTCGCCTAAAACTTGATCGCCGCAAACCGGCCATTTGCTCCCGTCCTGCAAGGAAAATTGAGGCGTAACGGCCAAGGGTAGGCCATTGGGCGAGAAATTTCAGTGGTATAATTGCACCAGAATAAAGCGTGAGAGGCTATTTATGGCGTCTACGCAGTGCGGCTCGCAAACGGCGAAAAAAGTCGTCATTTCGTTGGCAGCTACGAAAACGAGTCTGAAGCCAAGCATCTGGCTAATTGCTTCACCCCTGGAAATGCCGACTACGCATACGTCAAGGATTTCGATCAGGGCACAATCTTTTTATTCGCCGCCCTGACTATTGCGAAGCGCCCCTAGGCCCAGCAGCCCGACACCGGCTTACCCGAGCATCGGCAGAATGAAGCATACTCGACTCGCCTTGCTTAACAGGTCGAATGCGAAAGTAGAAACGCACCGTCTGCTAAGGATGGAGCAATGTGATGTAATTGCCAGAAAGCGCTTTCGTTTCGGCCATCTTGGTATATGCAGCATGCGCACCTAGACCTCAGCGATTGCCGCCGCCAAGTCCACACCGCAAAAATGAAACCATCTCGCCATGCGAAACCGCTGCCCGCAATGAGCGCGGCAATGACAACGAGAGTGTTCGCAAGGCTCTTGCCGCAACCAAATAAGCGAACCAAAGGAGAAAATGTATGCAAATCATGCTCCGAGTAACGGCGAGCGATTTCTGCGCGGGAGCCGTCTTCGAAGATAGCGAAGACTTTCATTTCATATGCACCAAGGCCGCGCCGAAACTGGGCGCACTGCTCAATATGGACTTAGAGAAGGCCACTCGTCGTTGCAAGATGATGGGGTGGGAGACGGAAGAAACCGTAATCGTCCCGGAAGTCAGATTCCTTTTTGATTGGAATCAGCTTGATAAAGGGACGGGGCCAATCCGAGGCAGGTTGGTCGAAGTGCCAAACCGGGAACACCAAGCTCTGTTGGATCAAACGGAATAATCGGCGGCTGGGACAACCAAACAAACGGCGCAATGCCAAGTCTGGAGGCGTTCGCCGAATTTCGTTATTTCAGGTTACCCCCTCAAGAGTAATGCTGTGCCATTTTGTGTCGCAATAGAGGCTTGGCTATTTCGAAGTTACGAAGATCAGCCTACCTTTGGGAACAGCTTCTTAAACCTGCCATTATTCATAAGCCGTTTCTGGAGCTTTTCTCGCGTTTCCTCTGGAAGGTCAGGAGCAACTTTCTGGAGTTCTCTGCGAATCTCTTCTATGGCGCGCTCGAAGGCAGGTCTTGGCCTGTGCTGCTCAAGCTCCTCCAGAAGAGCAGTGTCGATCGCCACACCCGCAGCTGTCGCCGGTTTTAGCAGCACATCATCAATCCAAGTTAGACCAACCCCAATTTGCCCTTCTCCGCAACAATCTACAAACTGTGCTAGCAACTGCGCTACTTTCTCTTTGCCCCCAGGCATATCAAGCCAGTCTGGAGTTGCAGGCCGGTTGTACAGATTGCCAAGCAGCCATCCAAGTTTTGCTTGGAACTCAGGCGTCAATCGCCCCGTGCGCGAGCGCGTCAGCAATGCATAGTGCTCGCTCTTAAGTGCAACTGTAACGCGCAGCATTGCGACCGCTGGTTCGCCGATCCCCAAGTCTGCATCTTGGTTCAAAAAGAACAAGCCAATTGCTTGCTCGTTCTGATTAAAAAGACGCTCAAAGAGTTGCTTTACCTCGCCCTTCTTGCTGGCCGCAAACCTCCCCGGGCCTAGTGGTACTGCGACATTGCTGACGAGCTTCCATAGAACTTGAGAAAGCGGACGAATGACCGCCAGAGAGATATAACCCGCTTTGGGGCTATCCTTTCGGCGCACCAGGTCACATGACTGACTGGCAACCATGAACCCCAGGTACTTCTCACTACAAAAATGAGCATGGACCTGACTGAACAGGGCTTTCAGTTCCTTTGAAGGAAGAAGGATATCGCCCTGCTCGAGATCCGAGTCTTCAGCAAAGTTACAATAGGTCCAGTGAGCCGGCATCTGCTCGGCGCTCCAACTGGTCGATTAGCTCTTTAGGCCGAGAGAAGGACGTGTAGTCATCCGTACCGTAACTGAACCGGTTTGCTTTGTAGTTGTGATTGTCCGGATGCTAGGCACCGATACAGAAGACTGTGTCACCTCGAAACCACCAACTTTGCCCACCGTCGCGGTCTGATATCGAGCTTCGCTTATTTTGCTCGTTGCCTTGCTAGTCATTACCTTCCCCGCCCTCTGCATTTTGTACTTTCATGGTCGATAGCAAAGTCTGAGAGATGCTGAAAAATTCGTTCGCCCTCGCCAGCCATTGCTGCAACTCTTGATGTTGCGGCGACTCCAGATTGAAGTTGAAATTCAATTTGCTGTCTGTTTCATCCCCATAACTAAGCTCAATATTCACTTCGCCAGGATGAAGGAGAAGAGACCTCGAAACGGCGCGCCTCTTAATAGTGTGGCCTGCATCGGAAAGAGCATCGTCCAAAGAGCAACCAATTAAATCCCACAGGTCGTCCGGGATGTCGGAGAGTCTGTAACGAACATTGATTCCTGCTGCAGCGAGGGGCGTTTCTGGAAGCGACGCAAGTGCTCGCACACCTATTTCTCCGGCCTTGAGTAGCGACGGTAGATCTAGCACTTCCGTGGAAATTTCAAGCATACTGGACGACGGAACCACGATCAGGCCATCGTGGCGTACCCGGAAGGGTGCTAAGCGATCTATGGCTACATCTACTTCAATAGTCGCTTGGTCAGGCAACTGAAACAAGCGCCTTCTTATTCCATCTGGCGTAAGGATAGCCACGTTCCACGCACCGACGATTACAACATTCCATCCGAATGGTACTGCGACCATATCCAAGCACCCTAAAAAACACAGTTGGTAGCTAGCCACGGATTGTAGCGGAAAAGATCCCCGGTGGCGGCGTCAGTCCGAGCTGGGGTCGGCATGCTGCTTTCCAGTATCTGCGGCACACTTGTTCAGCCACATCGCCAGTCTTCGTAGCAATTGCCGCGTGCCGCCCTTGAATGCATTTGCGATTCCCGAGCCCTACTTCCCGGAGACTTCTGCCCCGTCGATTCCTCCCATGCCCTGCACCCTGCTAGATATTCTCGATCCCCATCAACTTCGACGCCACAAGTACGATGACCCGATCCTTTTCCACCTCGATTTCCTCAATCCTATGCACCGCCCGCGAGAACGTTCGCCAGTGCATCCGCTGGGGCTTCTCCCAGCCGTTCCATTCCTCCCCCCCATCGGCTAATCGTCGCTCGATCTTCAATTGCTTTCGCCAGAGACGCCCCATGGTGTTCAGGGACTGGGAGGAATAGGCAAGATTGAGGCAACGACGGCAGGCGAAGTCCGCGCCACCGAAGTACAGGACCGCCGCCCGTCTCCAACAGCGGGGGCAGCGAAACCAATGCCTTGTCCCGCCGAAATTGCAGGGCGTCTGGGTGACGCTGATTGGGCAGAAAACATTTCTGGACTCCTTACCGTAGGGAGTCCATTGATAGGACAGAACGACGCGCACGGGGTCGGTCTGGGTTTCAATGCCTATCGATGCAATCTGCTCGCCATTGCCATTGGTCCATTGCCAGCCAAACAACTGGTGCGTCCCGAGACAGCCGAATCGTGCCAGCTTTCTGATATCCAAGGGCTTTGCGCTTTCCGTCCGCCTCTTCCAGCCAGGACGCCCCGCACCATACCGCATTCCACCTGTACCCATTAGGTGCCTCACAGAAATCGAAATCATCAGCGAACTCTCACGTGCTTTTTGCGCCTTCGATCCGCCGTAAAATCCATGGCACAAGGCTTTGACGCGTTTTGTTGCCGCGAATTTTCCGCGCGCCTTGTTCTCCCGTATTTCAGCGTCAAAGTAGTCGCCTCGGGCGTATATGGTATTTCTAGATAGCACTCCACCAGATGGAGTAGAGGAAGGCCAAAATTCCCCCGCATAGCACCAGCAGGTGGAGTAGTAGTGCCTCTCCCTACTCCACGACGTGGTGCTATCCGGTCGGCACTACTCCACCGCATGGAGTAAGCCTCGCGTTTTTGCCGATGGGTGGCAGGGGATCGTTGAAGCGATACGCACCACGCGGGAACGCTGCCGGTGCCATATCCAACTTCCCGCCGCAGGGGTCCAAAGCGCACCACGTGACCGCGTACAGACTTGCCTTGTTGGGCCTCGCCCCCTTCCGGGTTTCCACGATCAAGCCGAGGTCCAATAGTTCGCGCTTGGCCTTCGTCAATGTCGTCTCGGACCGCCAGCCCCGGAGACTCATGGTTTTCCAGCAGGCTGCCAGATCGCCATTGTTGTCGCCGCGATACTGCATCGCCAGATCGATGAGCAGCATTCGGGCGTAGGGACTGGCCTTCACGTAGGCTTGGGATTGAAGGACCGACAAAGGAAGGCGCAGAAACGCCCCCTTGTCGGCCTTGTACCGGGCCTCGCTCCATTTGCGCCGGGCCATGGGTCAGCTTTCGAGAATGCGCCGCACGTAGCAATAGACACCCCACAGTTCGCACAAACCCATGCCAGCGAGGTCGGCAGTTACCCCAAGCCCTTCGACACGATGGATAAGGCTACAGAGGTCTTCCAGCCAGTTTTCACGCATGGCTTACCTCCTGCCTCGGGATCAAGACATAGCGGGCGATGGAATGGAGCTTGCCGCTTTCCGTTTCCTGCCGAATGCGATGGGTCAGGATTTCATGCCCTTCCCGGTGCCGCAGTTCATGAACGCGGGCAGCTGGCATGAGAATGTCCAGATTCCGCCGCGCTTCGATTGTCGTTACAGGGCCGCAGCGCAGGGCGTCCAAGAGCCTTGCGCGTTGCGCGGCAGCCGACAGGTCGGCAAAATAGGAATCGTGCTTTGGGGCTGCCTTCGGGTGGCCTTTTTCTTTGCTCATGCTTGCCCCCTACTTCGCCGCAGCGATATAGGCCCTGATCGCTTCGACCGGCCAAACAGTAGTGCGGGGGCCTAGCTTAACGGGCTTGGGGTATTTGCCGGATCGGCAACCAGCCCACCAAGTGGATTTGCTGACAGGGATAACGGCGGGGATACCGCGTTTCGTGTCGCCAATGATCTGCGGGAGGCGGAGAAAGCCGCTTTCGGGGAGTTGGTGCATTTTCGTCGGTCCTCGTGAAATATAAGACCGGCACATCTTCTTGCGTCCAACACCCCAAGTCAGGGTGAATAAATCGCGACTATTTATCGCCGACGAGAGCCGCCCGTTGTTCTTTCGTGAGATGGAGCGTTGCGGAAAACTCTTCAGCCCAGGCTTGCCGCGTCTTTTTCTTCGTACGGGTCAGGTCGTGCATGCAGTCATCTGAAATTTTCCCAGCTTCAGCACCCCGGGCCTTTGCCTCTTCGAACGAAACGTTTTGTATCCTCGCCACATAAAACTCTACTAACGCCATTACATGCCTTGCGTTAGTCTCTACGGAAATTGGGCGACTTCGGGGCCGGTGGACACAAAACGCTTTTTGGGCGCCGTCCCGTCGTTCTCGTGCCTCCAAATTGACATACCGGCGGACACACCTAGCCATGTGCCTGACCAACTCTGGATGAGGGTCGTGAGAATCATCGGCCAATGAGGCAAACAATGCGAGCAATCGTTCCCCTGCATCGCAATCACCGCCTTCAGCCGCCTCTGACAACTCGCGTAATTCCTCCGAGTAGCTGTTACTCATCGCGCACCTTCTTCGCTCCTTCATAAGGAACCGCCCCCAGGCGGCGAAGGTGTCCGCTTTTCGTCTGGCCGGACTAGGGGGCGGCGTACTCGGTTAGGCGCTAGGCCGCGCTCCCATGCAGCGGGATCACTTCCGCCCCCGCCTTCAGTTTGTCCAGATAATCCGCCCATAGCTGCATCATCACCTTGCGCTCCTTGAGGAACTTGGTGCGGTTATAGGCCGTTCCCAGGGCGTCGGGTACTTTGTGCGCCAACTGGTGCTCGATCACTTCCGGCTTCTGGTGCAGTTCTTCATGCAGGATCGTCCGCGCCATCGCCCGAAAACCATGGCCGGTAATTTCGGTTTTGGTGTCGTACCCCAGGCGACGCAGGGCTGCATTTACCGCCGCTTCGCTCATTGCCCTCTGGGGATCGCGTCCAGGGAATACAAAACGACCATGACCAGTCAGAGGGTAAAGCTCCTTCAGGATCGCCGCCGCTTGCGTTGCCAGGGGTACGGAATGCTCGGTCTTTGTCTTGCTCACGAAGTAGCGCCATTCCGCCTTTTCTAAATCAATATCCGCCCATAGGGCGGTGCGTAGCTCGCCAGGGCGTACAAAGAGCATGGGGGCAAGGAGCAGTGCCGACTTGACCACGAACGTGCCCCTGAAGCCGTCTATGGCTCTCAGAAGCTCCGCAACCTTGGTCGGTTCGGTAATGCTGGCGAAGTTCTCCCGCCTTACCGGAGCAAGGGCACCCCTCAAGTCGCCGGAAGGGTCTCGTTCCGCCCTACCGGTCGCCACGGCATAGCGAAATACCTGCCCGCAGTTCTGTAAGGCGCGGTGAGCCGTTTCGAGCACGCCCCGGCTTTCGATTCTGCGCAGGACGGTCAAGAGCTCGGGGGCGGTTATTTCAGCAATCGGACGACCGCCAAGCCAGGGAAAAATATCTCGTTCCAGGCGCCGAATGATTTTGTCGGAGTGTCCCGGCGCCCAATTCGGAGAATGCTTGGCAAACCATTCGCGGCCCACGGCTTCAAAAGAGTTTGTCGCCCTCTCTTGAGTCGCTGCCTTCTGCACCTTACGGTTCTCGCTGGGATCGATGCCGTTGGCCAGCAACTTACGGGCATCGTCGCGTCTCGCTCGGGCATCCTTCAGTCCAACGTCAGGATATACCCCCAAGGAGAGCAGCTTCTCCTTACCCCCAACACGATATTTCAGGCGCCAATACTTCGAGCCGTTGGGATTGAGCAGTAGGAACAAGCCCTTCTCGTCGGCCAGCTTGACGGGCTTTTCGCCGGGTTTGGCGTTACGAATCGCAGTATCGGAGAGCGGCATTTGGGGGTAACTCCCTTGGGGGTATCACCAGTTACCCCCACTTATACCCCCAGTTACCCCCGGATTTCAATACCCAACCCCGGACGACTATGGACGGAAAAAAGGCCGGAAACCTTGTATTTACTTGGTTATCCGGCCTTAGTCGCTCATCTCTGGACTAGATTCTGGTGGCCAGTCGCGGAATCGAACCACGGACACGCGGATTTTCAATCCGCTGCTCTACCAACTGAGCTAACTGGCCAAAAGGAGCGCGAATTATACCGATGAGGCCCAAGCGGGGCAAGCCGGCGATCGGGATTGC
>SSTB01000290.1 GCA_009469665.1 Azonexaceae bacterium
GAAGAAGACGATCCGGCTGGAATCCGGCTGGCGATATCCCTGAACCATTGAATGCCCGCCTAACCTCCTCTTGATGTCGGACTCCCTCGGTCCTGTCTAGGGCAGCGCCAAACCTCCCGGCAAGCAAGATCAGCAACCCGGAAAACACGAGAACAATCGTCTGTCCGGCAATTGCAGGAAATAAGGTGACTCCTTGCGGATCTCTCCACCGCGCCAGGCAGCGCAGGAAATCCGCAAAGAGGATCACGGCTGCCAGGATCGTCGGGATGAAATAGTGCGGCCACGTCACGCCGTTACTGAATGCGGGGAGAATCGCGTTGATCAACACGGTCAAGACGCAAAAAACGACCACCGCAGTTTCAGTCAACACTTCCCGGCGTTGCTGACGAATCAGTCTAAAGTAGGCAAAAGCTGCAATCCCGAAGGCACCAAAAAGATTGACGCCCAGCAGCCCTCGGATCACATTGGCGGCATTGAAATCGTCTGACCCAAGGGGCATGTGCTTACTTGAATTCAGGACAAAGTTCGCATGCCAATATTCCTGCAGAGATGCCCCTGATGCGTTCAATTCGATTCCCACCAAGCCAGCAAATGTAACGATCCCGACTGCGAGATACAGGACATTTGGACCCACAATTCGAAGAATCGACTCCCTGGCGTTTCGGGCGTCACGTCGAACCCATTCAGCGGCAATCACCACCAATGTAAGCGCATACGGCAAGAACAAATAGATTGATTTGGCCAGGATGCTTGTGGCCAACCCTCCGGCCGCACCAGCGATCACGAGTGGCCGTAAATTCTTCTCGTTCTTCTGCTTGAGCCAACGGGCATGCAACAGGACGCTTAGCGCTGCAAAGAACATATAAACCCAGTCAGGCCGCAGTTGCCAAAGGATTCCGAGACCCCAGTACCACTCGCTGGTGTCATTCCATATTCCCAATAGACAGAGCGCTATCGCCACGCTGCAGGCTGCCTTGACGAATGAGCGCTCGCGATCAACAAACAATGCGACGCTCCAGACCAGCAAAACCACGCAACCCACAAAATGCAAGGCGACAACCCCTCGCGCCCAGAGGTAGACGTCGATGACCTCACCGAGTCCAAGCAGATTTTTTAACCACAGGAGCCCAAGGTGCGCCAGAACCGGATGATTCTCAATAAAGTCTCGATAAGGAATCTCGCCTCTTTCCAGCGCAAACACCACGTGAAGATGCTCTGCTTCATCATGGGCGAGAAATAGTCCGCGATCGACGAAGGCAACCCAGGTATTCAACATGAGTGTTGCCAGCGCAAGCAACCCGGAAAGCGTCAGCCAAGCGCGAAATCCGTCGCGTTGAAACAACGCAGACCAACCGCGTCGCATCAGACTCCGTACCCCAAGCCAGCAGTTCCCGTCCCCAAGAACCTTATAGTCCACGAGCATACCCCCTCTTTCGGCCGGTAGAGATTGCGCTCATCCCGCACGGTATGGAGAAAACGGTCATATTTCCCTTTTTATCGCCGTCTCGCATGGAAAGCATCGCACGAATATACAAAATACTGTTGTCTTCGACCGAGGATTTCATCTTGCACTGGAATCGCCGTAACCTCCGGCACATACAGCGTGTCCACGACGTAATCCAACTGCTGGTCCTGACAAAGATTCCGCAAACCGAATGGCGTCATTGCGGAAAGGCTCTCGTAGGCTGCAAGGAGAAATGGATTTACTGATTCCTGGACATTATTTCCCCGGTGCAGCACGGCCTCGAGCATACGTCCGCTCGCAATAGCGTCATCCAATTGCGCCCGATCCGTAGAGGCCAGAGCTACGCCAACCAAGCGTACCGACAACGCACGTGTCCGCCCCCGAGAAAATACCATGCCGGTGGAATGAAGCGCGCCGGCATAGCCCGCAGTACCCAGTTCGAACCAGACCCGCTCCGCCGCACGAGCCCAATACACTACGCTCCCCTGGGGGATAATTCCCGCAAAACGGCTACGGTCTCCGCTCAAGGAGTACCGCTCTTCCTGGGCCCGCTTCTCCGCTGTCCGTGCATCCCAGACCAGCATCGCGATGAGTGTCAAAGGTACTAGTATCATTGTGAGAGCCTGCATGGGCCGACCAATCACTGACCGGCCCATGAGCCAAACACCCAGGGCGACGAGGCCGTATCCGCCAGTGCGCAGGAATCCGAATAGGGTGTCCGACACCGGGGAGGGGATGTCTAACGACCCCGTTTCCATTGACCAGTCGATGACATAACCGGGTAGAGCGATGATGGCAAGTGCGGCGGAAACGAATGCAATCGGAACCGGGTGATTCTGCAGTACGCGGGAAAGCGCCGACAGTCGGTTCGGTGCATGACGGTACACTGCCACCAAAGCAACGAGCAACGCTCCGATCAGCGCCGGGAAGACAAGCGCGATTGCCCCCAGAAGCACGCACAGTTCTCTATGCGGTGCGTGGCGGCGCAGGACATAGCGAAATCCCAGATCGACCGTCGCAACCAATGCGGCGACATGTGCCAGCCAGAGCGTCCGCCAAAGTTGCGCCTGAAGGAGAATGACGACCTGGAGATACAGGCCGGCAAGCACTGAGGCCAGGACCGAAACCACTGCGACGAGAGCGACAAGCTGATAAAACGATCGAAGCCGTGCATTTCCATATCGCCCCGCAACCAAGAGCAATGCGAACAGGGAAAGCCAGCTATCAATGCTCGACCCGATCCAATCGCCGATAGACACCAGGGCAGCCAGATCGACGTACGCCCACCAATCGGCCTCCATGACCGCTAGCCAGCCACAGGCTGCGGCGCCAAAAAGACCCCCGAATGCGAGGCATCCCACCACGCTGAGGACAATTTGACCGCGCAAACCCGAACGCATCAGAACGCTGACCGCAGCGGGACCGACGGCCATGATGGGGTGGACAGCCAGCGCCAGAGCATGACACAGGGCACCCACGGCGGTCCTTCCCTGCAGGCACAGAGCAAGACCGAACAAGGAAAAACCGATACCGACCATCCTTGCAGAGACAAATCCCTCGCGCACGAACAGCATGCCCTTGGGTGAATAACAAATCGGATAACCCAACAGCAACAAGAACAGCAGCAGACTCGCCGGTCGGCGCAGAGTCGCACGGCTAAACCAATAGGCGGAAACGAGGAAGAGCGCCCCCTGGAACAGGGTCGCCGCCTTGGCTCCCCCATCGATATCGAAGAGGCCCACGAACTGGGCGAGTACTGGCGAAAAAACAGACCAGCGATCCTGTGACCCTTCAAAGAACCAGATATCCCGGGCGTAGTGATCGGGATTGAGGAAATGAAGCGCACCGACCATGTAAAGGCGGGCATCGTTGTCAATGCCGATGTAAGGGGTTGCCATGACGAGGCACGTTGCCCCCGTCCACAGCCAGAAGGTCGCGGCCCAGAGTCCAGGGCCACTAGGGTGACGCATGATCACGAATCGCTATGGGAAAGGAACTGCCATTCCTCGTCATTCGCGCCATGGCAAGCGACGCCACATACACCTCCCTCCACGAGCCGCTCGGCGCCAGGAGAACGGTAATCCTTCGAATGCTGCGCGATATCCATTGGCGGTCAGTCCGAACTGACCGAAACCAATTGATGAAACACCGACTCAAGCGATACCTTGTGGGTCACGTCCGCCAAACAACCTCCGGTCTGGGCAATGCGCGTCAGGACCGCAGGCAGATCAGGCGCCCGAACTTCCACCGCGAAACGTCCAGGCTGGAGCAATCGGGCCCCGGGCACCTCGGTAGTGCCGTGGTAGCGGACCACGAAAAGATCGGCCTGCTCTACGGCCAATTCTTGTGGCGAGCGCACGGTCACCAGTTCGCCTCGGTGAATCAAGCCAAAACGGTCAGCGATGGATTCCACATCGTGGAGAACATGCGAGGAGAAAAAAAGTGTCCCGCCCTCGCGACGATACTGAGCGAGGATATCAACCACCTCCCGACGGCCGATTGGGTCGAGCCCGGAGAGGGGCTCGTCGAGAATGAGCAGGCGCGGCTTTATGGCCAATGCATGCGCCAGCGCGGTACGCTGCATCATGCCTTTGGAAAAACCACGCAATGGAGTATCCGCGACCCCAGCGAGATCGAATCGGTCTAGCCAGTGCAGACAATGGGCACGCACATCGTCAACCACGGTTCCTTGAAGACGCAACGCCATGAGGAGGATTTCGTAGGGAGTCAAGAAATCCTGCAGGCTAGGGTTTTCTGGAACGAAGCCGAGGCCCTGACGGGCTTTGTGGTCGCTCACATCGCGCCCAAAAATCCGGGCGAGACCACTGGTCGGGCGCAGCGCACCAACCAGAATCTTGATCAGCGTGCTCTTTCCGGCGCCATTGGGCCCGATAAAGCCAAAGGTCTCCCCCATCGCAATGGTCAGTGAAATTCCTCTGAGTGCC
>SSTB01000291.1 GCA_009469665.1 Azonexaceae bacterium
GGGCGCCCTGGCCGACGCCACCCTGCTCAACGCCTCCTACGACGTCGCCCGCGACGTGTATAAGGATTACAACCCCCTGTTCCAGAAATACTGGAAGGCCAAGACCGGCGAGAGCCTGGAGCTGAAACAGTCCCACGGCGGCTCCACCAAGCAGGTGCGCGCGGTGGCGGATGGCCTGGAGGCCGACGTGGTGACCATGAACCAGGCCAACGACATCGAGTTCCTGGCCGAAAAGGGTCTGGTGGCGAAGGACTGGGCGAAGAAATTCCCCAACAACGCTTCGCCCTACACCTCCGCCATGGTTTTTATCGTCAGGAAGGGCAATCCCAAGGGCTTCAAGGATTGGGGCGACCTGTCGGCGCCGGGGGTGCAGATCATCATCCCCCACCCCAAGAATACGGGGAATGGCCGCAACACCTATCTTTCCGCCTGGGCTTGGGCGTTGAAGCAGCCCGGCGGCAGCGACAAGAGCGCCCAGGATTTCCTCGGCAAATTCCTGAAGAACGCGCCCCTCTTTGCCGCCGGCGGGCGGGACGCTACCACCACCTTCATGCAGCGGGGCCTAGGCGACGTGCTCATCACCTTCGAATGCGAGGCGGAGCTGATTGCCAAGGAGTTCGGCAAGGGCAATTTCGAGGTCGTCTATCCCAGCCTGACGATGCAGACCGAGTTCCCGGTGGCCGTGGTGGAAAAGGTGGTGGACAAGAAGGGTACCCGCAAGCAGGCCGAGGCCTACCTGGAATACCTGTGGTCCAAGGAAGGCCAGGAGAACGCAGCCCAGAACTATCTGCGGCCGCGGGACGCTGACCTGCTGAAGAAGTACGCCCAGTCCTTCCCTCCGGTGAAGACCTTCACCGTGGATGAAGTCTTCGGCGGTGCCAACAAGGCGTTCGCGGCCCATTTCAAGGATGGCGGCAGTTTCGACCAGATCTACGTCGCCAAGTAAGTCCGCCGCTTTTTCGATGGGCTGGGATCACTCCCGGCCCGGCTCCCCCACTGCGGCCCATCCCGCCCCACCTCCCCCATGCCTTCTCCATCCCACCGCGTACTGCCCGGCTTCGGCCTCGCCCTGGGCTACACGCTCGTCTATCTCTCGCTGCTCATTCTGCTGCCCCTGGGCGGCCTGATCCTCAAGTCGTCGCAGCTAGGGTGGGCGCAGATTTTTGACATCGCCCTTGGCGAACGCTCCCTGGCGGCCTTTCGCGTCACCTTCGGGGCATCGCTGCTGGCGGCATCGATCAACGCCTGCTTCGGTCTGATCGTGGCCTGGATGCTGGTACGCTACCCCTTCCCCGGCAAGCGCTTCGTTGATGCCCTGGTGGATCTGCCCTTCGCCCTGCCCACCGCCGTGGCCGGCATCACCCTGGCCACGCTCTACGCTGGCAACGGCTGGATCGGCAGTCACCTGGAACCCCTGGGCCTCAAGGTGGCCTATACGCCCCTGGGCATCGTCGTGGCGCTCACCTTCATCACCCTGCCCTTCGTCGTGCGCACGCTGCAGCCGGTGATCGAGGATATCGAGACCGAAGTCGAGGAGGCCGCCGCCTCCCTCGGTGCCTCCCGCTGGCAGACCTTCACCCGCATCATCTTCCCGGCCATCGGCCCCGCCCTGCTCACCGGCTTCGCCCTGGCTTTCGCCCGGGCCCTGGGGGAATACGGGTCGGTCATCTTCATCGCCGGCAACCTGCCCCTGGTGTCGGAAATCGTGCCCCTGCTCATCATCTCCAAACTGGAGCAGTACGACGTGCTGGGCGCCACGGCCCTGGCCGTGACCATGCTGGCCATTTCCTTCGTCCTGCTGCTGACCATCAACGTCCTGCAATGGTGGGCGGCCAACCGGCATCGCAACCGCGAGCCCCTGGAAGTGGCTGCCGCCAAGGCGCAGGGGGTGTCGGCATGAGCGCCAACAAACTCACCCGGGCCACCCAGGAACCTTTCTGGGTACGTATCGCGCTGCTGACCGCCGGACTCGGCTTTCTCTTCTTCTTCCTTGCCCTGCCGCTCATCGCCGTCTTCGTCGAGGCCCTGGCCCAGGGCCTGCCCGCCTACCTGGAAGCCCTGAAGGAGCCGGAAACCCGCTCGGCCATCTGGCTGACCGTCGCCATCGCCCTGGCCGTGCTGCCCTTCAACGTCCTCTTCGGCGTGGCGGCGGCCTGGGCCATCGCCAAATTCGATTTCAAGGGCAAGAGCCTGCTGATCACGCTGATCGACCTGCCCTTCGCCGTGTCGCCGGTGGTGGCGGGCCTCATCTTCATCCTCATTTTCGGCGCCCAGGGCTGGCTGGGCCCCTGGCTGTCCGACCACGACGTGAAGATCATCTTCGCCGTGCCGGGGATGATCATCGCCACCCTGTTCATCACTTTCCCCTTCATCGCCCGGGAACTGATTCCCCTGATGCAGTCCCAGGGCAAGGACGAAGAGGAAGCGGCGGTCTCCCTCGGCGCCTCCGGCTGGCAGATGTTCTGGCGCGTGACCTTGCCCAACATCAAGTGGGGCCTGCTCTACGGCGTCATCCTCTCCAACGCCCGGGCGATGGGCGAATTCGGCGCGGTGAGCGTGGTGTCCGGCCATATCCGCGGCGAAACCAACACCCTGCCCCTCCACGTCGAGATTCTCTACAACGAATACAACGCCATCGGCGCCTTCGCCGCCGCCTCCGTCCTGGCCCTGCTGGCATTGGTCACCCTGGTAGCCAAGACCATCGTCGAATGGCGCATGAAGGCCGAAACCGACATGCTTAACGCTAAACTCCCCGGCGAGAAAACCTCATGAGCATCGAAATCCGCAATATCTCCAAGCGCTTCGGCAACTTCGTCGCCCTCGACGCCATCAACCTCGACATCCCCACCGGGGAACTGGTCGCCCTGCTGGGCCCCTCCGGCTGTGGCAAGACGACACTCTTGCGCATCATCGCCGGCATGGAGACCGCCGATCAGGGCGAGATTCTCTTCTCCGGCAGCGAGGCGACCCACCTTCACGCCCGGGAGCGCAACGTCGGCTTCGTCTTCCAGCACTACGCGCTGTTCCGTCACATGACGGTGTTCGAGAACGTGGCCTTCGGCCTGCGGGTCAAGCCGCGCAAGGAAAGGCCGACGGAAGCGGAGATCAAGCGCCGGGTCATGGAATTGCTCGGCCTCGTCCAGCTCGACTGGCTGGCTGACCGCTACCCGTCGCAGCTTTCCGGAGGCCAGCGTCAACGTATCGCCCTGGCCCGGGCCCTGGCCGTCGAGCCCAAGGTGCTGCTCCTCGACGAGCCCTTCGGCGCCCTGGACACCAAGGTGCGCAAGGAACTGCGCCGCTGGCTGCGGCGCCTCCACGACGACATGCATATTTCCTCGGTTTTCGTTACCCACGACCAGGAGGAGGCCCTGGAAGTCGCCGACCGCGTGGTGGTGATGAACCACGGCCGCATCGAACAGATCGGCTCGCCGGACGAGGTCTATTCGGCACCGGCCACCCCCTTCGTCTATCAGTTCCTGGGTAACGTGAACGTCTTCCACAGCCGGGTCCAGGGCGGTTTCGCCGAAGTGGAACGGAGCCAGTGCGAAGGGGCCACCGCCTTCGTCCGCCCCCACGACATCGACCTCTCCCTTCAGCCCCTGGAGAGCGCCCTGCCGGCGACGGTTGCCCACGTGCATCCCATCGGACCGGTGGTCCGGGTCGAATTGCTGCACGAGAGCGAGGGTGGTTACAAAGTTTTGTCTTCTTAGAACAGATTCGTGGTTAAATAAAATACCGCTTGAGATAAATAAATTGTAAGCTTCGCGGTAGTTTACGCAAGTCCAGTGAGCAGCCGCTTTAGAAATTGCGTAGGGACTTGCAGGATGAATAATAAAATCTTCATCAATCGGAAGTTTTTCTTTAGCAACGTTTCCATACATTTCACTACTGGAGGATTGATAGATTTTTATTTTCTTATCGACTATGCGTATTGCTTCTAAAATGTTAGCTACAGAAATTATATTGTACTCAAGTGTACCGATAGGCTGTTCGAATGATAATCCAACAGAACTTTGGGCGGCAAGATTGTAGAATTCATCAGGTTTAAATTTTTCCAACAAGCGAATGATGTTTGAAAGATCAAATACGTTAGCTTCAACAAGCTGAACATCATTTTCAACACCAAGAAAATTTAATCCATTTGAATTTCCGGATTGCAGATTTCTTGTAATTCCAATTACCTTATAATCTTTTTCTAAAAGATACTTACTTAAATAAGCTCCATCCTGTCCGGTTATTCCTGTAATAAGTGCTGTTTTCATTAATATTTTTCTTATTAATAAGTATGTATTGAATTAAATCTTATCAAATTTACAACATCTTTTTAAGATATGGTAATTAGTAAAGTCAATCATTAAAATTGGTACACTGATCTAGCTGATTTTTTTATGATCATACCTGATCTTAAAGGATCATTATAATCAATGTGCTATTTAGGTTAAAAAAATAC
>SSTB01000292.1 GCA_009469665.1 Azonexaceae bacterium
CACCAAGCTGGAGTGCAGACGGGCCGAAGGGTTGGTGGTCATCGCCACCCCCCGGGGCGAACACCGCCTACGCCTCGGTCCGGCCGCCCATCAGCTTGCCCTGGCGCCCTGATCGTCCTCCCGGGCCGTCCGCACCAACCAATCCACGAAAGCCATGACCCAGGGCTTCTCCCGGGACTCCGGCGCGAGCACAACGTAGTAGCCGCGGTCCCGGGGGGCAATGGCAAAGGGCTGCATCAGGGCGCCGGCCGCAATATAGGGTTCCACCAGCTTGCCGGCGCTGAGGGCGACGCCGTTGCCGGCCACCGCCGCTTCCAGCAGCATCACCGGATCGTCGAACTGCATCCCGCCCGTGGGTTCGGGCCAATCGAGCCCGGCGGCTTCAAACCAGGGCTTCCAGGGCAAGCTGCCGTGGCGCAGACGGAGCAACTGGGCCCGCACGAGGTCGGCGGGCTGGCGGAGTCCGCCGACTCCGGCCGGATAGGCCGGGGCGCACACGGCCATGAGCACCTCGTCGCTCAGCTTGAGGGCCACAAGCCCCGGCCAATGGCCGTTGCCGTAGCGCACGCCGACGTCCATCTCGCCAGACTTGATGTCGGCCAGGTGCATCGACGCCGAGAGGATGAGGTCGGTCTCCGGATGGGCGCGCTGAAAATCGGCCAGCCGGGTGACCAACCACTTGGCGCCGATGCCGGGGGCGACGCTTATCCGCAGGGTGTGCCGCGCCGCCCGGGCGATGCCTCGGGTCGCCACTTCGATATCGACCAGGGCCTTCCGGACGGCGATGAGGTAGGTCTCGCCCTGGGGCGTCAGGGCCACATTGCGGCTGATGCGCAGGAAAAGCTTCACCCCCAGGTCGTCTTCCAGTTGCCGCAGGCGGTGGCTGATGGCCGACTGGGTGACGCAAAGTTCGTCGGCAGCCTTCTGGAAAGATAGATGGCGGGCGGCAGCCTCGAAGGCGGCCAGGGCGTGCAGCGGGGGTAGGCGAAAGGCAGCCATGCTCAGGAGCGCACGGAGGAATAGGTCGGGGAGCGACTCACGACGCAGCGACTGTGCTCATGGTGCGGGCGAGGCCAGTTCGTGTTCCCTGCACAGGCGCGTGCTGTCCTCGTCGCTCAAGGCCTCGCCGGTGAGGCCGCAGCGGTGTTCCGGGTCCCCAGGCTGGAAGTGCCGACAACTGCGACAGACGCCGAAGGTTCTCCCCTGGCGGATCTTCTGCCAGCCGGCCAGCAGCCGGCGCAGGGCATGCTCAGCCGTGGCCCGATCGGCGGCGGGAAGCGCCGCGATGGCCGCCGACCAGGCCTCGTCGGCCGCTAGGTCCAGCCGGCTCCGCCCGGCTGCGCTCAGGGCGAGGCGGACGATGCGCCGGTCGGCGGTGTCCCCGCTGCGAGTGATCCAGCCGCGGGATTCCATCAGCTTGAGGCTCTGGGATACCGTGCCCTTGGTCAGGGAGAGGTACTCCGCCAGGGCCTGGGGGGTATTGCTGTAGCGATTGGCATCCCGAAGATAGGCCAGGATCGCCCATTGCACCGGCAGCAAGCCGCCGCCCAGGGCGGCCTGCCGCTGCTCGTGCTGCAGGGCGCGGGAAAGACAGAGCAGAAGGGCATGCAGGGAAGACTCGGCCATGGCGCAATAGTATCGATTAAAAACTATGTTGACAAAGCACGGAGCGAAGGCCGATACTTTTTTCGTATCGATTCGATACTACAACACCGCCAAACCCCAAGGAGATCACCATGACCCGTAGCCTTCTCATCGCCTCGCTCCTCGCCGCCGCCAGCCTTCCCGTCCTGGCCGATGTCGGCTATCCGACCGCTTTCCGCCACTGGGACCACGTCAAATCCATGCTCATCAACAAGGGCCACCCCCTCTACGACGCGGTGGGCGGCCTGCACCACCTCTACGCCAATCCCAAGGCCGTGGCGGGCTACAAAGCCGGCCGCTTCGCCGACGGCGCGGTGATCGTCTTCGACCTCTTCGAAGCGGTGGATAAGGAGAACGCAGTGGGCGAAGGGGCCCGCAAGGCCGTGCTGGTGATGACCAAGGACAAGCGGAAATTCCGCGCCACCGACGGCTGGGGTTACCAGGTGTTCGACCCCAAGACCGGCAAGGGGAGCCTCGACGCCAAGGCCCAGGCCGACTGCCACACCTGCCATCGGGCGCAGAAGGGCCAGGACTTTGTGTTCAGCGCCTGGCGCGAGTGAGGCACACCGGCCCGCGGCCGGCGCTGCGCCGGTCCTGCGGCGGGCCGGGCAGGAACGCGCCCCCCGGCGACCGACGGGCCGAGGCAAAGCCACGCGGCCCCTCGGGATCACGGCGCCCTTCCCCGCAACTGGCCGGGCGCGAGGCGCAAGGTCTTGAGGGTGAGGCGGCGCAAGGCGGTGGCGTCGGCGTAGCCCACCCGGCTGGCGACCTCGGCCACCGGCAGGCGGGTCGTTTCCAGCAGGTGGCGTGCCTGGCGCAGGCGCACCGCCTGGACGACCGCCCCCGGCGTCTGTCCCGTGGCACGCTGCACCCGCCGAGCCAGGGTTTTTTCGGTGACGTGCAGTCGGTCGGCCAGTACCGCCAGGGAAGGCACTTCGGGCAGGCTGGCCTCGATCAGGCGTTCCAGGCGGCTTACCGTATCGTCGACGCTGCGCAGGTGAGAAAGGGCCATGTAGCAGGACTGGGTAGGACGCCCGTCGAGGAGTAGGTAGCGGCCCACCAGATCGGCCACGTCGCGGCCATAGACATCGGCGATGAGCAGCAACATGAGGTCCATCTGGGCGAGGGCGGCACCGGCGGTGACCACCGGCCCATCCCTCACCACCATGCGCGAAACATCCGGACTACAGGCGGGGTAACGCCGTTGCAGGAGGCTCGCCAGGCGCCAATGTGTGGTCGCCGCGCGCCCGTTCAGCACCCCGGCTTCGCCCAGCACCAGGACGCCGGAACAGGATGCCGCCACCGTACCGCCGACAGCACTGTGCTCGCGCACCCGCTCGACCAGCGCGGACGCATCGGGCATGGCGACGCGGTCGGCGATGCGATCCCAGTCGAAGCGCCCCTGCGGCCCGCCCTGGAGACAGGGATGGTCGAGCCCGAGACCGGGAACCACCAGGATCGAAGCCCCCAGATCCGCTTCTTCCGTCAAGGCATCCGTCCGCAAGGCGAGGCCGCCGGACAGCAGGAGGGAGGTACCGCTCCCCACCACCTGCCAGCGCCTGAGCGGCACCCCGGTTGCCTGGGCGATGCGATTGGCCGCCGCTAGCGCATCGAGCGTCACAGCCACCGAAGCGGCCAGCGCCCAGTCCAGAACGGCGATAGTGAAGTCGGGCATGTCTTTTTTAGCACTTTAAATGTCTTACTGGACAGTCGCATCATGTCCCCGCTGGCGCTGAAATGCAAGCCATGTCTTCCCCGGAGCTTTTCATGTCATCCCTCGGAACCCTGGCCTGGTCCCACCATACCGGCGGCAATCTGGACACCTGCGATCGCCTGCGCCTCGGCGGTCAATTGCTGCTCGTCCGCCTGGCGCGCCTCTCGGGTGCAGCCCGCCGTGCGCTGGGACTGAGCGATTCCAGTCTGTCCACCGTGAGCGGGGCGGATTTCTCCCTGCCGGAAAGCGCCGACGCCCGTCGCGCCCTCGATCACGCCCGCCATCTCTTGCCTGGCTGGCTGCTTGAGCACAGCTTGCGGACCTTTCTCTGGGGGCGATTGCTGGGCCGCGGCCGGGGCATCGCCACCGACGGCGAGTTGCTCTTCGTCGCCGCCGTCCTGCACGACCTGGCGCTGACCGAGGCGCGACACTGCTGCGTCGGACTGGGCTGTTTCGCCGCCCGGGGCGCCAAGGATGCCGGCGCTTTCGCCCAGACCATGGGCTGGCTGCCGGAGCGTCGCCAGCGGCTTGAGGACGCCATCAGCCTGCACCTCAATGTCCGTGTGCCCCTCCAGGCGGGAGCCGAAGCCCATCTGCTGCACGATGGTGCCGCCTTGGACTGCATCGGTGCCGGACTGGAGGAACTTCCCCCCGGCGCAGCGGCAAGCGTCCTGGCCCGTCATCCGCGGCAGGACTTCAAACAGCGGGCAAACGCCGCCTTCGAGGCGCAGTCCTTCGCCAATCCAGCCAGCCGAATCGCCTACCTCATGCAATTGGGCTTCGCCCGGCGGGTCGGCACCGCCCCCTTCCCTGAGTAAACCCGCTTCCATTCAACCTCTCGACGGAGAGCCCACGCCATGCCCTACCTCGCCCTCAAGCTCAGCACCATCCCCCCGGCCCCCCTTGCCCGCCAACTCGCCATCACCCTCACGGAATTGACCGTCACGCTCCTGCGCAAGCGGCGGGAGCTAACCGCAGTCACCGTCGAAAGTCTACCGCGGGGGCAGTGGTTCATCGGCGCCGCAGCAGTGGAATCCCAAGGCAAAGCCGCGTTCCACCTGGAGATCGTCGTTACGGAAGGGACCAACAGCGATGCGGAAAAGGCCGATTTCGTCGCTGCAAGCTACGCGGCCCTCGAATCAGCACTGGGCGCCGTCGCCCTGACAAGCTATGTCGTCATCCGCGACGTGGATGGCCGCGCCTGGGGCTACGGCGGGATGAGCCAAGCCGCCCGCAAGGAGGTGCGCCCGGTGGCCATTGTTTGAGGCGGAGTGCTCCATGCCCGAAGTCCGCACCATCGATCAACGCTACCCGACCCTCCGCGATCTGGCCGAAGCTCCATCCGCCCACGATCCCCGCTCGGGATTCGTGAGCATCGCGGCGCCCGGCGGACGCGGTGCGTCCTCATCCCCGGCCCGATGCCTCCACGCCCTGCCGGGCCAGGTATGGCCGCAGTTCCTGCCAATCCCTGGCGTGCAGCCGGCGCCAGATCCGTCCGCCCAGCCAGCCGGCCAGAGCGATGCATCGGGAGCGGCGACGGCGGAGCAGGAGATCGCGTATCCCCAGCACCAGGGGCTCTCGCGCGAACCCAGACCAGACGGGCGGAGCCGGCGCGAGGAGATTGGGAGCGCAATGAGGGGCCACTTCATCGAACAGGATACCCTCGAGGAGGTCCAGGGGGATTCCGGCCAAGCGGGACGCGAGCTCCGCGTAGTCGATGGGACTGTCCACGAACAGGTCGGACAGGGCCTCCCATACCGCCTCACGTTGCACGCTGGAAAGCTCGGGAGCATCTGCCATGGGCGGTCAACGCGCCCCTTCCCGGGCGACGAGGTACGCAGCGAAGAGTTCGTCCTCCAGGGCCAGGCCATCTCCGGTCCTGGTCAGCAATCCCCCGCGCTTCAGTTTCTCCAAAGCCGTGCGCACCTTGGCCACGGAGGGGCTGACCCCGGGGATGGCCGCCAGACGCGCCCGGGTTTCCTTGCCCAGGGGTGGAAGCCTCTGGGCAACGGCAAGGAGCACTGCCTGCTCGAAGGCATCCAAGGTGTTGAGCAGGGCTTGCCAGCCGGCGACCTGCCGCTCGTCCGCCATGAAGTGAGCCAGGCCAGCCTCCGGATCGACTTCGCCTTCCGCAGACATGGTCTTGACGATGTCGCGCAGCAAGGCAGGCTTGAATCCCACCCGCGCGAACAGCTGGCGCAGGTCTTCGAGACGCGGCGCCCGGCCGTGATGCACTTCGGCGAAGCGGTCGGTCAGGCGTACCAGGAATTCGTCGCCCAGGGGCGGAAAGGTAAGCAGTTGGGCAAACTGGTACATGGGCGTGCCGGCAGCAGAAAGGATACGGGCGAGCGCTTCCTGGGACGATCCCGTGAGCACGGCCTCTACCTGGTCCTGGCGCTTGTGGAGCACGGCCCTCAGGGTGGCCAGCAGATCGCCGCTCCGGTCCGTGTCCCCCAGGGTCTGCGCCTCGTCCAGCAGGAGGAGCACCCGGGCGCCATGTTCGAGGGCCAGGCGGACCACCAGGGCATCGAAGCGCAGGGCGGCATCGTCGGGCAGGGCGCGGCGGCGCGGCTCATCGCCCAAGTCGATGCTGGCACCCAGGGCACCGATCTTCTTGACCGGGGTACGAGCCAGCCGCCCGATGGTGCCGGGCGGCACGCGCAGATCGTCCAGGGCCTCCTCCAGGGCGTGATTGATGGCTTCCAGGGGGGCGGCCTTGTTGAGCCACAGGTCGGCATAGACCGGCAGGAGGCCGGCCTCCCGGGCAACCGGGGCCAGATCGTGGTCGAGGAACCAGGTCTTGCCCACCCGACGGGGGCCGAACAGGGCCAGAGGCCGGCCCGGCTGGCTGGCCAGCAATTGGAGATAGCTGCGGGCCAGGTCCGGACGATGGATATCGATGGCATCGAAGCTGGACATGGGTCCATTGTCCCCCCCTGCCCTGCGCTGCGCAATTGCTGTTTTTTCAACAACTAGCCACAACAACCGGCGCTTCGGCTTCGGCTGAAGCCGTTTAGAATTCTTGCTCCCCATTTTCGGAGACCCGCCATGCCCAATCCTCGCCTCGCCTTCCGCCTCTCGCTCGCTGCCATCGCCCTTGCCGCAGGCGGTGGCGCCGCCCAGGCCGGCGGCTTTTCCCTGAGCAGTCCTGACTTTCCCCCGGGGGGAACGATCAAGTCAGCGCAGGTTTTCCAGGGCTTCGGATGCAGCGGCGGCAATCTCTCCCCAGCCCTGACCTGGAAAAACCCACCCAAGGGCACCCGCAGTTTCGCCATCCTGGTCCATGACCCGGACGCCCCCACCGGCGGCGGCGGGTTCTGGCACTGGCTGGTGGCCAACCTACCGTCCGACACCACGGGGCTCCCGGTCGGCGCCGGCAAGGGCGACGGTTCCGGCCTGCCCGCCGGGGCCGTGCAAGTGACGACCGACTTCGGTGCCCCAGGCTGGGGAGGTCCCTGTCCCCCGGTAGGGGACAAGCCGCACCGCTACCACTTCACGGTCTATGCCCTCAAGGTGGACAAGCTGGACCTTCCCCCGGGCACCACGGCCGGCATCGCCGGTTTCATGATCAACGCCAACGCTCTCGGCAAGGCCACCCTGACGGGACGCTACGGCCGCAGCCAATGATCTTGGAAATCTCGGCTGACCGCTTGTCGAAGCCGGCAATGCCTTGCGCCCTCGATCTCTGCCCCATCGCGCATCCGTCGCCGCTCGGGTGGCGGCGCTACGGGAGCGTCCAGCCGAGGCTTCCAGGATGAACTCCCTACCGCCCGTCGCCCGCACTGCCTATTACTGTTGCCTGCTGCGGGCAACGGATGCGGAAGGCCCCAATCCACTATGTGGCGATCGCCAGGCAGCACTGTTCCTGGATCCCGGCATGCGGAACGAACTGGCGCCCCTTCTGCGCTTCCGGGGGCCGAGCGAAAGCAACGTCGCCCGCCACCGCCTGGTGGATGATCTGGCCCGGGAAGCGATTACGGCCCGGCCGGGGCAGCGCTTCTTCCTCATCGGCGCCGGATTCGACACCCGCGCTTTCCGCTTGCCTGGCGGCCAATGGTGGGAATTCGACGATCCCGGCCTGCTTGCCGTGAAGGAACTGCGGCTGCCGGCGGACCAGGCGCCCAATCGCCTGGCCCGCGTGGGGGTGGACTTCGCCCGGGAAGGCCTTGCGGCCCACCTTGCTCCCTTGGCGGGGGACGACGAGGCAATGGTCATCCTGGAAGGGGTCAGCATGTACCTCCCGGACGAAGCCCTTACGGCCACCGCCGCCGCGGTGCGCCGGGCGCTGCCCCGTGCCACCCTGGTCTGCGACCTGATGACGGGAACCTTCAACCGGCGCTTCGGCGGTGGAATCCGCCGCGAACTCGGTTGCCTGGGGGCCCGCTTCGCCCCCCGTGCGGCACACCCGCGCCTCGCCATCGAGGCGGCCGGATTCCGCGTTCGCCACTGGACCTCCATCGTCAACCGAGCCCGGGAAGCCGGACGCCTGCGCATCCCCGCCTGGCTATTGGCTACCTTGCTGCGCGAACTGCGCGACGGCTACGCGGTCTGGGTGTTCGAGCCGAACCCCGAAGGCCCGTAAGCCGTGAATACCCGCATTTCCCACGCCGCGAAAATTTTTCGGCCGTGGAGCCCTTAGGGGCAGAACAGGAAAAACTGTGGCCGGATTGAACTTCAAGCATCTGCGGTATTTCTGGATGGTCGCCAAAGCGGGCAGCATCGCCAGGGCAAGCGCGATGCTGCACGTCACTCCCCAGTCCATCAGTGGGCAACTGAGCGAGTTCGAAAACGCGCTGGGCGTACAACTGTTCCGCCGCGCCGGCCGGGGACTCGAACTCACCGAAACCGGCCAGCGCATGCTGAGCTACGCCGAGCAAATCTTCACTCTGGGCGACGAACTGCTGGAATCCCTGCGCGAAGACGCCCTGCCCCAGAGCACGCCCTTCCGGGTGGGCATCGCGGACTCGGTACCCAAGATGGTGGCCTATCGCCTGGTCGAACCCTCCCTGGTCAGCCGCGAGCCCATCAAACTCATCTGCCGGGAGGGCCGCCTCACTTCTCTGTTGGGCGACATGGCGGTACACCGCCTGGACATGGTGATCGCCGACCGCCCCATGCCCGACAACCTGAATGTGCGCGGCTACGCCCATTTTCTAGGGGAAAGCGGCGTAAGCATCTTTGCCGCCCCTGCCCTCCGGGGCCGAGCCGCCGCCGACTTTCCCCGGGGACTGGACAAGCAGCCGTTTCTGATGCCCGGTGCGGACGTCGCCCTGCACTCCCGCCTGCTCCGCTGGTTCGAGTCGGAGCGCCTGCGGCCCCGCATCGTGGGCGAGTTTGACGACAGCGCGCTGCTCATGGCCTTCGGCCAGGCGGGCGCGGGCTTCTTCGCCGCACCGACCGCCATCGAGGATGACATCTCCCGGCAGTACGAGGTCGAAGTCGCTGGGCGCATAGAAGTCGTGCGCGAGCAGATCTACGCCATCACGAACGAACGCAAACTCACCCACCCCATCGTCTCGGCCATCTGCCAGTTCGCGCAGCACGACATGTTTGGCGGCCAAGGCGCCAGGAAGCCCAATCCCTGAGGCCTCCGGAAGCACACAACGCGAACATAAGTTTTTTTGGATGGGCGAATACATTTTATTCTGTTTTTCTTTTGTTTTTGCGACCTCTATCCTGCGTCGAGTATCCCTTCAACTCACAGGAGAACTCGATGAAATCCCTTTCACTGCTCGCCGTCATTGTCGCTCTCGGCCTTTCCATCGGCGTGGGTGACGCCGAGGCGGCCAAGCGCCTTGGTTCCGGAAAATCCGCCGGTATGCAAAGGGAGATGGCCCCCCCTGCCAAGTCCCCAGATGCCGGCCCCGCTCAGAAACAGGCAACTCCCGCCAACGCTTCCGCACCGGCCGCTGCCGCGGCGCCGGCTGCCGGCGCAAATACCGGACGCTCCTGGATGGGACCTGTTGCAGGTCTGGCAGCCGGCCTGGGACTCGCCGCTCTGGCCTCGCACTTCGGATTCGGCGAAGAGTTGGCCTCGTTCATGATGATGGCGCTGTTGGCGGTCGTCGTCATGGCCGCCGTGGGCTTCTTCCTGCGCAAACGCGCCCAGGCGCAAAACCCTGCCTTGGCCGGCGCCAGCGCGGGCGGCATACCCCAAGCTTCCCAGTACGCCGCCCACAGGACCGAGCCGGGCCAAGTCGCAGCGCGTGGCTACGATGTCGCGATGCCCGCAGCCTCGGCGGGCACCCCCCTCGCCACCCCGACTACCCCATCCGGCAAAGTTCCGCCCGACTTTGACGTGGCGGGCTTCGTGCGCAACGCCAAGGTGCACTACATCCGCCTCCAGGCCGCCAATGACGCGGGCAATCTGGACGACATCCGCGAATTCACCACCCCGGAGATGTTCGCCGAAATCAAACTTGCCTTCGCTGAACGCGCGGGACAAGCCCAGATGACCGATGTCGTGGCCATCGAAGCCGAGGTCATCGACGTGGCCGAGGAAGACAGTCGTTACGTCGTGAGCACACGCTTTACCGGGCAGATTCGCGAAGACAACGGCCCGGTCGAGAGCGTCGATGAGGTGTGGCACATGGTCAAGCCGCGCCAGGGCAACGGCGGCTGGGTACTGGCGGGTATTCAGCAGGTTCAATAGGACCACACCGGCCATCGAAACACGCCCTTCGCCGATCGGTCGGCTGTCCACTCCCCGTTCCCACCCCGCCGTGGGGACGGTGGGCGTCTCGGGAGCGGCGAGGGCCAATACGTCAAGATGATTCCATGAACGAAACCACCGCCATCAGCTTCGCCACGGGCCCGATGTGGGCCGGGTTCATCGCCTTCGTGCTGCTTATGTTGGCGCTCGATCTTTTTGTCTTCGGCGGACGCAAGGCGCACCGCGTGCATGTCAAGGAAGCCGCCACCTGGGTGGCGGTCTGGGTCGGCCTCGCCCTCGCCTTCGCCGGGCTGCTCTGGTGGTATCTGAACGATACCCAGGGCGCCGAGGTGGCACGGACCAAGACCCTCGAATTCCTCGCCGGCTACCTGATCGAGCAATCGCTGTCGGTGGACAACATGTTTGTCTTCGTCATGATCTTCACCTACTTCGCCGTACCGCCGGAATTGCAGCGCCGGGTATTGCTCTACGGCGTGCTGGGGGCAATTGTGCTGCGGGCCGCGATGATCCTGGCCGGTGTCTGGCTGGTGCAGCAGTTCGCCTGGATTCTCTACGTCTTCGGCGCTTTTCTGGTCTTCACCGGCATCAAGATGCTGATCTTCGCCGAGGCCCGGCCGGACCTGGAGAAAAACCCGCTGCTGCGCTGGCTGCGCGGCCATCTTCGCATCACCCCCGAGTTCCACGGCGAGAAATTCTTCGTGCGCAAGGACGGGCTGCTTTGGGCCACGCCGATGTTCCTCGTGCTGGCGCTCATCGAAGCGAGCGACGTCGTGTTTGCGGTGGATAGCATTCCGGCCATCTTCGCGGTCACCACAGACCCCTTCATCGTATTCACCTCGAACATCTTCGCCATCATGGGTCTGCGCGCCCTCTACTTCCTTCTGGCGGACATGGCGGAACGCTTCCACCTGCTGAAGTACGGTCTCGCCCTCGTACTCGTCTTCATCGGCGGCAAGATGCTGGCCATGCCCTGGTTTCACGTGCCCATCCAATGGTCGCTTTCCATCGTCGCCAGCATTATCCTCATCTCCGTCGCAGCCAGTCTTGCGACGACGAAAGCCAGACCCTTGCCCGCAGGAGACGAAGCATGAACCCTGCCCCCCTTGCACCGACCCTCGCAGCGGCCGAACACGACGCCGACCACCGGCTCGTCTGCCTGGTCTTCGACAGCACACCGCCGCTCCCTGCCCCGCAAGTCAATCCCTGGCTGGTCGCCGTGGATCCTTCGGACAACGCCCTGCGTGCCGTACGCCATGCGGCCACCCAGGCCGGGGCCATGAACGCCTGCGCCCTGCACCTCGTCCATGTGCAGCCCTGGCTGTCCAGGGAGGCCGCCGAGGCTGAACTCGCCCATCGCGCGCTTGCTGCCGCGGCGCAGGCAATCGCCCTGCTGGACGCGGCAGGCTTGCCCTGGCGCTTGCACGCGCTGCTGGGCGATCCGGCTGAACGCATCGTCGAAAGAGCCGTTCTGCTGCGCGCCACGGCCGTCGTCGTCGGCAGCCGGGGCCTGGGGAGCATCGATGGTCTGCTCTTCGGCTCGGTGGCCTACAAGGTGATGCATCGCTGCCCCCTGCCCGTCGTGGTCGTGCCTTAGGTCAGGACACCGCGACACGGCAAGTTCTCAACCCGAAAGGAGAGTCAAATGAACCCGAAACATCCTGGCGCCTACGCCATCGCCCTGCCTCGAGGAGGAGCGGAATCGGCCCTTTCCAGCAACAGGGTCATCCGCAACACCTATCTGCTCCTCTCGGCAACACTGACTTTCTCGGCCCTCGCCGCGGCCATATCCGCGGCGCTGAACCTCCCCCACCCGGGGATCCTCCTCACCCTGGGAGGCTTCTTCGCTCTGCTGTTCGCCGTACATAAACTCAAGAGCAGCGGCTGGGGCATCCTCGCCGTTTTCGCCCTGACCGGCTTCATGGGCTACACCCTGGGCCCCATCGTCAACCGCTATCTCGGCCTGCCCAACGGCCACGAGATCGTCATGCAGGCGATGGGGGCAACGGCGGTGATCTTCATCGGCCTCTCCGCCTACGCCCTGAGCAGCAAGAAGGACTTCAGCTTCATGGGCGGCTTTCTCATGGTCGGCATCCTGCTGGCCTTCCTGGCCGGCCTGGCGGCCATCTTCTTCTCCATCCCCGCGCTGTCGCTCACGGTTTCCGCCGCCTTCGTCCTGCTGATGTCCGGTCTGATTCTCTATGAAACCAGCAATATCATCCACGGCGGCGAGACCAATTACGTCCTGGCCACGGTGACGCTCTTCGTCTCGCTCTTCAACCTCTTCACCAGCCTGCTGCAACTGCTCGGTTTCCTGGGCGGAGACGATTGAGCATGCGGACATCCTGGAGCCAGCGATTGCGGGCTCTGGCGCCCACCCGCGAGCAACTCGAGGCCCATCCCTCGCTACGCAGGCTGGCGCCCTGGCTCGGCAATCCCAAGCTGTGGCATTGGTCACGCCGTGGCGTTGCGGTGGGTGCTGCCGTCGGGCTTTTCATCGGCTTTGCCATTCCGCTCGCCCAGATTCTGCTCGCGGCAGCCGCAGCGGTCCTGCTGCGCGTCAATCTGCCGGTCGCCGCCGCCGGCACGCTGATTACCAACCCGTTGACCGTCCCGCCTATCTACTACGCAGCCTATCAACTCGGCGCCTGGGCCACGGGATCATCCGCCGCCTCAAGCGTCTCGCTCAGCGATCCCGCGGGTCTATGGGAGAACATCGGCACCATCGGCCTCCCCCTGCTGGCCGGTCTCGGGATCACGGCGACCTTCGCCGCCGCTGCCGCCTACCTACTGATATCCCAGGCGTGGGCGTGGCGCGTCGTCGCAAAGCGAAGGCGCGCCCGTTCATGAGGCGATGCTCCACCGCCTATCCTCGCCCCGGACTCCGGCCATCCCTGCTGTGCGGGCCTGACCGGGAGTACTGAGCAGCATGTTTTCGATCTACGGCATCACGGGACGCGTCTTCACCGGCACCCTGGAAGAAATGGGGCGCGTGCATCGCCTGTCCCGCACGCAGCACGCCCGCGCCATCGCCCGGGAAGGTGAAGAGATCGGCGTTGAGGCCCCGCTCCCAAGGCCGACCCAGGAAGCAGTGCAGGCCTATCGCACCATGCTGCCCGAAGATCTGGAACGCGGCCCTCTCATCCACGCGGCCCAGGTGATGAGCCGTCCCGCCATCACGGTGCAAGCCGACGCCACGGCGGCCGACGCGTGGCGCTTCCTGCGCGACCACCACATCCATCAGGCGCCGGTGCTCGACGCCGCACGGCATCTGGTCGGCGTCGTCAGCGAGCGCGATCTGCTGCGGGTGATCGACATCGATGGCGGCAAGGTCATCGAGACCCTGCGCCGCCGGGTACGCGACGTGATGACGAGCCCCGTCGTCGCGGCCGCTCCGGTCACCGACATCCGGCGTGTGGCCGCCGCGATGCTCGCCGGCGGCGTCGACGGCGTGCCCGTCGTGGGGGACGATGGCGACCTCCTCGGTTTGGTCTCGCGCAGCGACGTGCTACGCGCCGTGATTCACGATCCCCCCCTGAGCCTGTGGCGATGACCGCCAACCAAGCCTCCCAGGGGCGCCGCGAGCCTCCGGACAGCGCCTGGTTCATCCGGTATTTCAGCCTGCCAAAGCAGGCTTCGCCGAACGCCGAAAGCGGCTCGACAACGTGGCCGGGGAACGCTCCAAACCGATTCGGCCTCCTGGCCCCGCTTGCGGGGGTTCATAATCCCAAGGATATCCCTGACCACCCGTTCATCGCCCGAGGGCACGAGGGCGCCCTCGTGCCGGAGCTGCTGGGTCACTTCCAAGCTGCAGGACCAAACCCTTCATGCCATCCCACCCCGTCGTCGCCTGGCATACCCTTTCGACCGAAGCGGTCGCCGAGGCGCTGGCGACTGACGTCAAGCGGGGCCTGACCGGCGCAGAGGCCGCGCGGCGGCTCGCCCTCCACGGCACCAACCGTCTCGCCCAAAAGCCGCCGCGCCCGGTTTGGCTGAAGTTTCTCGACCAGTTCAGGAGTCTGCTGGTTCTCATCCTGCTCTGTGCCGCCGTGCTGGCCGGGATGATCGGCGATCTCACGGATGCAGCTGTGATCGCCTTTGTCGTGCTCCTCAACGCATGTCTGGGTTTTCTTCAGGAACACCGCGCAGAAGCTGCACTGGCCGCCTTGAAAAACATGCTAGCCCCGACGGCGCGGGTCCGGCGCGAAGGCGCAGTTGGCCTGATCGAAGCCGCCGCCCTCGTACCCGGTGACATTCTCCTGCTGGAGGCCGGCGACCGCGTTCCCGCCGACGCGCGCGTCCTGTCCGCCCACAGCGTCGAAGTGGCGGAAGCCGCGCTCACTGGCGAGTCCCAAGCGGTTGCGAAGCTGCCCGACCCGGTCGGGGAAAAATCGGCGCTAGCGGAACGGCACGACATGGTATTCATGAATACCATGCTCACCCGGGGCCGGCTCGAGGCCATCGTTACGGCCACCGGCATGGGTACCGAAATGGGCCGACTGGCCGGCCTGCTGGCCGAGACGGCCGAGGGAGAGACACCCTTGCAACGGCAACTGGACAGCCTGGGAAAACGTCTGGCGCTGATTGCCAGCGGCGTCGTCGCCCTGATGTTCCTGATGGGTCTGCTGCGCGGCGACCCATTGCTCCAGACAGCGATGACGGCCATCGCCCTGGCCGTCGCGGCGATTCCCGAGGGACTGCCCGCCGTGGTGACGGTGACCCTGGCGCTGGGCATGCACCGCATGGCCAGACGCAGCGCCATCGTCAAGAAGCTCGCGGCCGTGGAGACCCTGGGTTGCACCACGGTGATCTGCACCGACAAGACCGGAACCCTGACCCTCAACCAGATGACGGCCCGCGTCCTATACTGCCATGGCCGCCACCACCCGGTGAGTGGCGAAGGCTATGGGGCCGCCGGGGCCATCGAGGGTGACGACGATTTCCGCCATGTCCTGCTGCCGGCAGCGCTGTGCGTCGACGCCCGCCTTCGGGGCGACCAACTCGTCGGCGACCCCACCGAGGGTGCCCTGCTCGCCCTGGCGGCGAAGGGCGGGCTGGACGCGGAGAGCGCCCTCGACCATCTGCCCCGCATCGCAGAAATCCCCTTCGATTCCGCCACCAAGTTCATGGCCACCTTCCACCACGAGGGCACGCAGGTGCGCCTCTGCGTCAAGGGTGCGCCGGACGTACTGCTCGAACGCTCGTCGCGCCATCTCGTCGGCGACCAGGCCCTCGCCCTCGACGACACGGCGCGGGCCGCCTACCTCGCGGAGAACCAGGCTCTGGCTGCCCAGGCCCTGCGCGTACTGGCCCTGGCAGCGCGGGTGATTCCGGCTGAAGCCTTCGATCCCTCCGGCGATCTGCTGTCCTGGGTTCAGGATCTGACGCTGCATGCGCTGGTCGGCATCATCGATCCCCCGCGGGCCGAGGCGCGGCAGGCGATCGCCACCTGTGCTGCCGCCGGCATCCAGGTCAAGATGATCACCGGCGACCACCCCGTCACTGCAGCGGCTATTGCCCACGAACTCGGCCTTTGCGGCGAAACGCGCGAGGGGCGCCATCTCGACGGCCTCCCCCGCAGCGAGCTTGCCGCGCTGGTAGAAAAATGCGCCGTGTTCGCCCGCGTCGCCCCGGAGCACAAGCTGCACATCGTCCAAGCCCTGCAGGCGAAGGGGCACGTGGTCGCCATGACCGGCGACGGTGTGAACGACGCCCCGGCGCTGAAAAAAGCCGATATTGGGGTGGCCATGGGCATCACCGGGACAGAAGTGACCAAGGAAGCCGCAACCCTGGTGCTCGCCGACGACAATTTCGCCTCCATCGTGCGGGCGGTCGAAGAGGGACGCACCATCTACGACAACATCGTCAAATTCGTGCGCTTCCAGCTCTCCACCAACATCGGTGCCCTCCTCACCGTCCTGGCTGCACCCTTCCTCGGCTTCGCCACGCCCTTCACGGCCATCCAGATCCTCTGGGTGAATATCATCATGGACGGGCCGCCGGCCATGACCCTAGGCGTCGAGCCTGCGCGCCCGGGGATCATGTGCGACCGGCCGAGGGCCGCGGACGCCTCCATCCTTTCCTGGCAGCGCCTGTGGCGCATCGGCCTTTACGGCTTCACCATGGCGGCCGGCACACTTGCCGTGTATGCCTGGGGACTCACGGCGCCCGGTCAGGCCACCAAGGCGTGCACCCTGGCCTTCACCACCTTCGTCCTGTTCCAGTTTTTCAATATATTCAACGCCCGGGCCGAGTACGGCAGCGCCTTCAATCGGCAGTTCTTCGCCAACGGCAAGCTCTGGCTCGCCCTCCTGGCCGTCCTGGGCCTGCAGGCGCTTGCGGTGCATTGGGCACCGGCCCAGGCGGTATTCGGCACGGTGGACCTCTCCGCCTTCGAATGGAGCGTGAGCATCATGGTGGCCTCGACCACCTTGCTGCTGGAGGAGGGGCGCAAGGGGCTGTTACGCTTGCTCACCCGCTGCGGAGCGGATTCCCGGGGTGCAGCCGGACGAGGCGGACACTGAACTCGTGGGCGCCGCGAAGAGCGTGTCGGGCGCCTTGACCTGCGAAGATCAGGGTCTATGCTGGAAAGTGCCGGTCACCCACAAAAACACTCAAGACCGGGACAACAAAGACAACGCTCAACCACCCCAGCGGTGGACCCGATGACAATCATTCTGGCTGATTGCCAAAGGAGTTGCGATGCTCTCCCTGCAAGACGTACTCGACTATTGCGACCTGGACCAAGGTGAAATCGCTGCGGTTGCGGAGCATGAACACATTCCCCTCGCCGTCGCGGCCGAAGTGGGCGAAGCCCTGTTGGCCAGCCCTGAAGGCGTGTTCCGGCTCCACACCATGATCATCGAAAACATGGAGCACGCCCTGGAACGAGGCCAGACGGCCCACGCCCAGGAACTCGTGTGCACCTACCGCCACCTACAGCGCACTCACCCGCTTCCGGGTGCGCCGGCCTGAATTTCCGGATGCTTCCACGCTTCCTCCTCTGAGGAACGGCCGGTACCCTGCCCGGCCCCATGCCCGACCCCGAGGGGTCGGGTTTTTTTAATCTGGAAACCTCAGTTGGACGAGCCCGTTGGTGCTTTCGGGCGGGAGTCTGGCGCGAAGCGACGACGCGGCAGGCTGATGCCTGCTAGGAGGAGCGACAAGGCCAGGCGCCCGCCCGGATGCGCCAGCGGGCTCGTAGCGGTGCCACCCAGTGGGTGAGTGACCACTCGTGGCACGGAGGTCCGGGGCGCAAGGCATTCCGGGACTCGACAAGCGGTCAACTGAGGTTTCCAGGTTTAAGCCTTTTCAGCGACGTAACCGTGTTCGACGGCGTAGAGGGCAGCCTGGACCCGGCTGGAGATGTGCAGTTTCTTGAAGATGTTCTGGATGTGGATCTTTACGGTGCTTTCGGCAAGCTCAAGGGCACGGGCGATTTCCTTGTTGGTATCGCCTCGGGCGAGGCGCCCCATGATTTCCTTTTCCCGCGGGGAAAGCCGCTCGGGCTCCACCGCCGGTCCCGGTTCGCCGGTACCCCGGGTACGGAAGCCCTGAACCAATTTGGTGGTCATCTGGGGCGATATGACCGATTCTCCTCGGGCCACGCGGTGCAGGGCATCCACCAGGGCCTCGGTCTCGATGTTCTTGACCAGATAGCCGGCGGCTCCGTTCTTCAGGCATTCGAGCAAATCCTCGGTGTCCTCGGAAACCGTGAGCATGAGCACGTGGGTCTCCGGTACCGATTCGCTGATGTAACGGACCGCCTCCCGCCCCGACATGCCCTTCATGTGCAGGTCCAGGAGGACCACGTCGGGCCGCAAGGTCTGGGCCCGCTTGACGCCTTCCAGACCGTCGGCAACGTCGTCCGCCACCTCGAATTCCGGATGGCGCTGGAGCAAGGACTTGATGCCGCGACTGAACAGCACATGGTCGTCCACGATGAGGACACGTATCTTTTTTTCCATGTTTACACTCTCTCCTTTGGATTTTCTGCGTTGCCGCTGCGGCGCTCCAGGGTCAGAACCACATGGGTTCCCCCGCCAGGAACCGATTGGACGGCGCACTGGCCGCCCACCCGCAAGGCCCGTTCCTGCATGATGCTGAGGCCGATGTGCCGGCCGCTTTCGTCGCGCTGCGCAGGGTCGAAGCCGACACCGTCGTCATCGACGGCGATGACCGTCCCCCGGGGGCTGCGCTCGACCCTCACCCGCACCTGGCCGGCATGGGCGTGCTTGCGGATATTCGACAGGGACTCCTGCACGATGTGCATGACCTGCACCTGATCGTCCGGCGGCAAGGGGATGCCGACCCCGGAGGACTCGAAGGCCGTGGCGATGCCGGTCTGGGTCTGGAGGCGATCCAGGGCGGTCCGGATAGCGGTATCCAGATCCGCCTGGCCGACCCGGGTACGGCAGTGCACCAGCAATTCGCGCACGTCCTCGTAACTTTCGTGGATTCCTTCGCGGATTTGCTCAACGGTCGCCTGGACCTCGTCCGGGCGCCGACGATCGAGGGATTGTTGCAGAAGCTGCACCTGGATGTTGAGGAAGGCCAGCCCCTGGGCGATGGAGTCGTGCAGTTCCTGGGCCAGCAGATTGCGCTCCTCGTAGGCCGCCAGTTCCCTTTCCCGCGAACGCAGGCGGCGGTTCTCCACCGCCACCCCCAGGTGCTGGCCCAGGGTCTCAAGGAGGCAGATCTCCGGCCGCGAAAATTCCCTGGGGGTATCGAAATACAGGTTGTAGATACCCAAGACTCTTTTGTCATTGCTGATGGTGAAGGCCGTGGTCGTGGTCAGGCCTTCGCGGATGCAGGTGGACATGGTCAGATTGGCCGGCTTGTCCATGAGATTGACCACCACGGGGCCGGCGCTGGCCAGGGCTTCGCCGCACACGCATTGATGGCGCGAAAGCGACTGTTCGCACTCGACGAACTCGGCTGAAAGCCCCTCCTGGGCCACCAGGAACAGCTCGTCGTCGGGACCGGAACAGAGCCGGACCGAAGCGGCCCTCGCCCGGGTCGCCGAGCGCAGGCGCTGGGTGAAGCCCTCGCACAGATCGTCGATGCTGGCCGGCTCGCTGAGGAAGGCGGTCACTTCGTAGAGAACACCCAGCTCCAGATTGCGCGATTCCAGGCTGCTGGTCTTGGCCGCCACCCGCTCCTCTAGGGTGGCGTAGAGCTTCTGCAGATGGTCCGCCATGCGGTTGAAGCCCTGGGTGACGACGCCGAATTCGTCCCGGGTTTCCACCGGCAGGCGTACCGAAAAATCATCGTCGGCCATGCGGCGGATCCCCGCGTAGAGCCGGTCCAGGGGGCGGATGACGAGGACGAAGAAAAAGCGGATGAGCGCCGCCGTGGCGAGCACGGCCAGCACGACCAGGGCAATCTGGAAGACCCGCTGGAGATTGGCATTGAAGGTATAAAGACGCTCCATGCGCAGCACGGTAGCGTTGATTTCCGCCACGTAGTCGGTCACCCAGTCTCCGTAGAGTTCGGCGGCGGCCAGCCGGCCGGCGGCGTCCTGGGCGTTCAGGTAACGCTCGACCAGGGGACGGCCTGTGCTTTGCCAGTTCCGCCGCACAGCGGAAAGCCCCGCCGCCACGTCGGCATCCCGCGGGGGCGCCATGGGGCGAACCGGGTCGCCGGATTCCAGGTCACGCAGCACCGCATCGAAGCGTTGCAGTTCTTCCTGCAAGGTCTCCCGGATACCCGGTTTCCCCCCCACGCCCTCGACCATGAGAAGGCCGATGCGATAGGAGCGCATGCGCTGGCTGCCGGCATCGTTGATCGCCGCCGCGCTGCCTTCGAGCTGCCAGGACACCAGAAGGGTCAGGCCGATGGCGATCACCGCGGCAATGAAGAACAGTACCAGGAGCGCCGTGATGCGGTTGGCGAGCCGGCTGGGGCTCTCCAGGACCAGGAGGGAATCCGGTGCCTCGCTCATGGTTTCGGCGCGCTGAGGAAGTGAAGCAAGGCTGCACGGTCGCCGCGCTGCGCCCCCGCGGGGGACAACGGGCCGCGTGCCCAGATCATCGGGCTGTCCGGCCACGGCCCGTGGGCGTCGGCGCGGAGCGGCAATTGGGAGGGCCGAAGAAAAACCCCCCGCCTGGGGGCGGGGGGAAAGGGAGGTCCACCAGTGCTGAGGAGCACAGCGGGAACTGCTATTACGCCTAGCTCAGGCCCGGCGCTTCATGCGCACGATCTGGTAGGCGCGGCCCAGGTAGTTGATGGGCGCAGTCAGCACGTGAACGAGGCGGGTGAAAGGGAAGAGCAGGAACACGGTCATGCCCAAGAGCATATGGGCCTTGAACACCGCGTCCACCTCGGCCAGCAATTCAGGCTTGGGGCTCAGGGTGAGGATGCTCTGCACCCACTGGGAGAGGAGGATCATGACTTCCGGGTTGTTGTGGTTGGCATGGCCGACCGAAACCGGAATGGTGGACAGGCCCAGGAGCAGGGTGACCATCAGCCAGGACAGGATGAAGATGTCGGAATAGCGGCTGCCTGCCCGAACCCGCGGGTTGAACATGCGGCGCAGCCAGAGGATGGCGCCGCCGATCAGGCACATGAGGCCGAAGACGGTGCCAGCGGAGATGGCCAGCCACTGGTGCTGCAGGTCGGACACGCCCATCGCCAGCCAGAGGCTGTGGGGCAGGACGAGGCCGGCGAAGTGCCCGGCGAAGATCATCAGGATGCCGATGTGGAAGAAGTTGCTGGCCAGCACCATGTTGGCGTTGGACAGGAGCTGGGTGGAATCGGTCTTCCAGGTGTACTGCTCGGCGTCGTAGCGAATCCAGCAGCCTACGACGAAGACCGTCAGGGCAATGTACGGATACACCGCGAAGATCAGCTTGTGCAGGAAATCCATGTTCGTTTTCTCCTCAGGCTGCCAGCTTTACCAGCGAGCCATGGTTGTCGATGATGCGGATGAGGGCGGCGTAGGGGCTGCCAGCCTTGTCCAGATTGTCGGCGATGACCTTGAGCACCTTGCCGGCGTCGCCCAGGAAGACCTTGGCTTCGTCTTCCCGCAACTGGGAGACGAACTCCAGCAGCAGGGGCAGGTAGTCGGGCAGTTCGGTTTCCGGATGGGTGAAGCCAAAGGTCTTGAGGTACTCGGTCAGGTCGATGAGGGCCGGACCGCGGGTCTTTTCCTCGCCGAAGAGGTGGTGCGTCAGGTGCAGGCTGTGTTCGGCCGTGAGGTCGAAGGTCTGCACGTAGCGCGACTGGACATCGGTTTCATCGACGGACAGCAGTTCGTCGATGAAACGCGCGATGGCGAGCCGTTCGTCGGGTGAGAAGACCTGGTCCCGGTCGAAGCCAAGGACCAGATCCCGGGCGCCCCCCTCCCCAGCCTCGACGACGGCCTGGCGCAGCTCCGCCAGGAAGTTGGGGGTCGGGTAGTCGAGGAGCGCCGACAGGAGCTTGAAGACTTGCATGGGCTGCTCCTCAGTAGTCCTTGGGCACGGCGAAGGGCGCCAGCTCGCGGGGCTCGATGGTCTCTTTGCGGCGTTCCGGGAACAGGGAGTTCATGGAAATGCCTTGCGAGGAGTCGTTGCCGAAGGTGAAGCCGTTCTGCCCCTGGTGTCCGTGGTAATCCTCGATCTGCATTTCCTGGTGGGAAGTTGGGATGACAAAACGGTCTTCGTAGTTGGCGATGGCCATGTAGCGGTACATCTCCTTGGCCTGGGCCTCGGTGAGGCCCGCGGCGACCAGGGGTCGGGTGTCCGGCGTACCTTCGACGTGGATCGAACGCTGGTAGGAGCGCATGGCGATCATGCGGTTCAAGGCCGACACGATGTATTCCTCGCGGCCGGCGGTCAGCAGGTTGGCCAGGTACTTGACCGGCAGGCGCATGGCCTCGGCCTTCGGGATGCAACCGTCCGATTCGGTGGGCAGCTTCTTCTGGTCGATCTGGGACTGCACGGGAGAGAGCGGCGGCACGTACCAGACCATCGGCAGGGTGCGGAACTCGGGGTGCAGCGGGAAGGCGATCTTCCATTCAACGGCCATCTTGTAGATGGGCGACTTCTGGGCAGCTTCGATCCAGGATTGCGGGATGCCATCCTTCTTGGCCTGCTCGATGATCTTCGGGTCGAAGGGATCGACGAACATGTCCAGGTGGGCCTTGTAGAGATCCTGGTCGTTGTCCGTGCTGGCCGCTTCGAGAACCTTGTCGGCATCGTAGAGGATGATGCCGTTGTAGCGGATGCGCCCGACGCAGGATTCGGAACACACCGTGGGCATGCCGGATTCGACGCGGGGGTAGCAGCCGATGCACTTCTCGGCCTTGGACGATTCCCAGTTGAAGAAGACCTTCTTGTAGGGGCAGCCGGAGATGCACATGCGCCAGCCGCGGCAGCGGTCCTGGTCAGCCAGGACGATGCCATCTTCCTCGCGTTTATAGAGGGCGCCCGAGGGGCAGGACGCGACGCAGGCCGGGTTGATGCAATGGTTGCAGATCCGCGGCAGGTACATGTGGAAGGTGTTCTCGAAGGACTTGTAGATCTCCTTTTCCATGTTGGAGAAGTTCTGGTCCTTGGCCCGCTTGTGGAACTCGCCGGCCAGGTCGTCTTCCCAGTTCGGGCCCCAGGTGATCTTGTCCATCTTCTCGCCAGTGATGAGCGAGATGGGACGGGCCGTCGGCGCCGCTTCCGACAGTGGCGCGTTCTGCAGGCGGGCGTGATCGAAGGTGAAGGGCTCGTAGTAGTCGTCGATCTGCGGCATGTTGGGGTTGGCGAAGATCTGCACGATCTTCTTCAGCTTGCCGCCGGCCTTCAGTTCCAGCTTGCCGTTGATCTTGGTCCAGCCGCCCTTCCACTTCTCCTGGTTCTCCCATTCCTTGGGATAGCCGATGCCGGGCTTGGATTCCACGTTGTTGAACCAGACATACTCGACCCCCTTGCGGTTGGTCCACACGTTCTTGCAAGTGACCGAGCAGGTGTGGCAGCCGATGCACTTGTCCAGGTTGAATACCATCGCGAATTGAGCGCGAATTTTCATTTCATTCTCCTAATGTCGGTTACCGTGACGCTCAGCGCTTGCCGATGCCCTTGGGGTTGCGTTGGGCTTCGCGTTCCGGCGTCAGCGGGCGCTCCAGCCAGTCGATGGACTGGTCCTCGACCTTGTGCAGGACGACCTGCTCGTCGCGGTTGCAGCCGACAGTGCCGTAGTAGTTGAAGCCGTAGGCCAGTTGGGCGTAGCCGCCAACCATGTTGGTAGGCTTCACGACGACCCGGGTGACCGAGTTGAGGATGCCGCCCCGCTTCTTGGTGGAGGGCGATCCCGGCACGTTCACGTTTTTCTCCTGGGCGTGGTACATCAGGGCCATGCCGCGGGGAACGCGCTGGGAAACCACCGCCCGGGCCATGGTGGCGCCGTTGGCGTTGATGGCTTCCACCCAGTCGTTGTCCTCGATGCCCACCGACTTGGCGTCGTCCTCGGCC
>SSTB01000293.1 GCA_009469665.1 Azonexaceae bacterium
GACCGCGATTCCGCCACCGAAGCGCCCGAGCCGCCGCCCGGCAGCGACGACGACCGCTGGTCCTCCGATGCTGGCACCTTCACCGGCGCCGGCCGCGACGAAGACGACGATTCCGACGGCCACGACGTCCATGCCGGCACCACCAGCCTGCGCGACCATCTGGTGTGGCAACTGGGCATGACCCAGCTCTCCCAGCGGGACCGCAGCCTGGCCCGCTTCCTGATCGAGGCCCTGGACGACGACGGCTACCTGAGCACGCCGCTGGAAGAGCTGTGGGAAACCCTGCCGCCAGAGTACGAAATCGAACTCGAAGAGCTGGAAATCGCCCTGTGCCACGTCCAGCACTTCGACCCCACCGGCGTCGCGGCCCGCAATCCCCGCGAGTGCCTGATGATCCAGTTGAAGGCCCAGGAACCGGGCTACGATCGGGACATGGCCCTGACCATCGTCGATCGCCACCTGGAACTGCTCGCCGCGCGGGATTTCGTCAAGCTGCGCCGCCTGATGGGAGTGGACGACGAAGACATCAAGGCCGCCCAGGCCCTCATCGTCAGTCTCGACCCCCGCCCCGGCGCCCGCTTTGCCCCCCTCGAGGCCCGCTACATCGTGCCCGACGTGCTGGTGAAGAAGCTGAAGGGCAAGTGGACCGCCTACATCAACCCCGACGCCTACCCGCGGCTGCGGGTCAATCGCCTGTATGCCGAAATCCTGGCCAAGCAGCGCCGGGGCAATGGCAACCTGTCCGGCCAGTTACAGGAGGCCCGCTGGCTCATCAAGAACGTGCAGCAGCGCTTCGAGACCATCCAGCGCGTCACCCAGACCATCGTGGACCGCCAGCGCCAATTTTTCGAGCACGGCGAAGTCGCCATGCGTCCCCTGGTGCTGCGCGAAATCGCCGACATCCTGGGCCTGCACGAATCCACCGTTTCCCGCGTCACCAGCCAGAAATACATGGCCACGCCGCGGGGCATTTTCGAGCTGAAGTACTTCTTCGGCAGCCATGTCTCCACCGATACCGGAGGCGCCTGTTCCGCCACGGCCATCCGTGCCCTCATCAAGCAGTTGATCGGCAACGAGGATGGCAGGAAGCCCTTGTCGGATAGTCAAATATCCGAAATACTAGGCCAGCAGGGAATCGTTGTGGCGCGCCGCACGGTCGCCAAGTACCGCGAGGCCCTCAACATCCCGCCGGTCAATCTAAGAAAGACTCTGTAAGAAGGAGAAACCATGAATCTGCAGATCAGCGGTCATCACGTCGAAGTTACCCCGGCCCTGCGCGAATACGTCGAAAGCAAACTCGACCCCGTGGTTCGCCATTTCGACCGCGTCACCGGCGTCAACGTGATCCTTTCGGTTGAAAAGCTGAAGCAGCGCGCCGAAGTGACGGTCCATGTTCCCGGCAAAGACATCTTTGTCGAGAACGCCGGCGATGATCTCTATGCCTCCATCGACGTGCTGTTCGACAAGCTCGACCGCCAGGTCCAGAAGTACAAGCAGAAGGTCCAGGACCATCACCGCGGCGACAAGGCCGCTCACCACGTGGCCGAATAGGCCCCTCCGCTGCCGCGGCGCTCCACCGGGCCGCCGCGGCGCACCTTCCCCCGCCATGAATCCCTTCGTCAAACTTCTGCCGGCCGCCCACGTCCTTCTCGATCTCGAAGCCGGCAGCAAGAAGCGGGTCTTTGAACAGGCCGGCCTGCTCTTTGAAAACAATGTCGGCATCGCCTGCTCCCTGGTGTTCGAAAGCCTGTTCGCCCGCGAGAAACTGGGTTCCACCGGACTGGGCCAGGGCATCGCCATTCCCCATGGCCGCATCAAGGGGCTCAAGCAGGCCACCGGCGCGTTCCTGCGCCTCACCCAGCCCGTCCCCTTCGATTCTCCCGACGGCCGTCCGGTAAGCCAGCTTTTCGTCCTCCTGGTGCCCGAGCAGGCTACCGAGGAACACCTCCAGATCCTTTCCGAACTTGCCCAGCGCTTCGCCGACCGTACTTTCCGCGAAGCCCTGGCCGCAGCGCCCGACGCTGCCGCCGTGGTCGCCCAGTTCCAGAAGTAGGCGGTGCGGCGGTGCGGCACATCAGTCTCGACCAGCTCTACGACGACAACCGGGACAAGCTGCTGCTCAACTGGGTTGTCGCCCACGGTGCCGAGCGCCGCATCGAACTCAAGACCTCCAACAATTACGGCGCCGACGTGGTCGGCCACATCAACGTCATTCACCCGGAGCGCCTCCAGGTCATGGGCCTGGCCGAGTACGACTGGGTGCAGCGCATCGGCGAGGCCAAGTTCCGCCACCAGTTTCAGGAACTGCTCGCGGCCCAGTCGCCGGCCATCATCGTCGCCGAAGGCCTGGCGCCGCCGGAGGCCCTCTTCCTCGCCTGCGAGGCCAGCGGCACCCCGCTCCTCACCACACCCAAGCCCTGCTCGGCAGTCATCGACCTGCTGCGCATCTACCTCTCCCGGCGCCTCGCGGACACCACCAGCCTGCACGGCGTGTTCATGGACGTGCTGGGCATGGGGGTTCTGGTCACCGGCGATTCCGGCGTGGGCAAATCGGAACTCGCCCTGGAACTCATTTCCCGCGGCCACGGCCTGGTGGCCGACGACGTGGTGGAAATGGCCCGCATCGCGCCTGCCACCATAGAAGGTCGCTGCCCCGGCATGCTGCGCGATTTTCTCGAAGTGCGTGGCCTGGGTCTGCTCAACATCCGCACCATCTTTGGCGAGACCGCCTCGCGCCGCAAGATGAAGCTGAAGCTCATCGTCCATCTGCAAAGGCCGGCCCAGGGCATGGAAGCACCCCGCCTGCCCCTGGACGCCCAGAGCCAGGAAGTCCTAGGCGTCCCTATCCGCAAGGTGGTCATTCCGGTGGCCGCCGGCCGCAACCTGGCCGTCCTGCTGGAGGCGGCGGTACGCAATACCATCCTGCAACTGCGAGGCATCGACAGCATGCAGGGTTTCATCGAAAGACAGCAGCGCATCATGCTTGACGAGGATGCCTGATTGCCTGATATTGCAGCGGCATTCCAACCCTACTACCCGCAAGGAGATACCATGAAGACTCTCATCGCCCTCGTATCAATGACCCTCGCTTTTGCCGCCGGCACCGTTCAGGCCGCTACCGCCCAGCAGAGCAAGATGAAGGAGTGCAACGCCTCCGCCGGTGACAAGAAGGGTGACGAACGCAAGGCCCACATGAAGGAATGTCTGTCGGCCAAACCCGCCGCCAGCGGAAAAACCGCCCAGCAGGAAAAGATGAAGTCCTGCAACAAGGAGGCCGGCGAGAAGGGCCTGAAGGGGGCCGAGCGCAAGAGCTTCATGTCCGGCTGCCTCAAGGGTTAAGCGACGCCGCCCTCCTGGCCGGCCCGCCCGGGCCGGCCTTTCCCGCCACCCTTTTTCCCCTGCGGACCATGAAGACAGCGCTCCTCTCCTTCGCCCTCCTCGCCTCCCTGGCCGGCGACGCCAACGCTTTCAGCTTTTCCGAAGAAGAGCAGAAGGAAAAGGCCGCTTCCGACGCCGCCCGCCAGCGCCACGCCGCCCTCCTGGCCACGCCTTGCCAGCAGGCCGTCAAGGACAAACGCATCATGGTCATTGTCGGCCAGCGCACGGCCAAGGGCATGCTTTCCGACCAGGGGGCCTTTTCCGCCCACTTCCAGGCCATCGACAAGCGCCTGAAGCGCCTGGGGCTCAATTCCATCTCCCAGGAAGAAATGAAGGCCAAGGTCGCCCAGGCGGAGATCGACGCCTACCTGAACAACGACATGGAGGCGGCCCTCAACGCCTCCAAGAAGATGACTTCCGACTTCATCCTGCGCGGAGTCATTTCCAGCCGCACGGGTTACAACCAGCTGGTTCGCCTGCCCGAGGTCTATGTCAGCATGAGCTTCACCCTCACCGGCGCCGACGGCCGCATGATCTCGGAAGCCAGCGGCGCTGCCGAGTCCTACTCCAACAGCGACGTGGGCGGCATGGCGGTGACCCTCATCAACGAGCAGGCCGAGAGCGTCGTCGCTCGCCTGTACAGCGAGTATTGCCGCAAGACCGGAATCGGCGGCAAAGCCAAGAAATAAGCTTTCAAGAGGCCCACCATGAAACTCCGTCCCTTCGCCGCCTGCTTCCTGTGGGCACTCGTCGGCTCCGCCTACAGCCAGCCGGTCTTCGACAACCCCTCGCCCACCGCCGGCAGTAGTACCTCACAGCAGGCCAACGAGATGGCCGACAAGGGCATGTACAAGCCAATCGAATACCAGAACGCCGGCAAGCCTGGTCCTGCCATCGTCGTCATCCCCGGCGAGATCAAGAGCGCCAACGCCTCCTTCACCCAGAAGTTCGGCCCCAACAATATCGCCGACTACGCCGAACTCGAACTGAGCAAGGCCAATTTCAAGATTCTGGAGCGGGCCGACCTGGGGCCGTTGCTCAACGAATTCACCCTCGCCTACACCATGGGTGACCCCCAGGCGGCGCGCAAGATCCTGCAGAAGGGCAAGTTCAAGACCACCAAGTACGTGGTGAAATTCGACATCCTCAAGGCTGAGCCGGTGGCCCAGGCACAACAGGGCTTCGACGGCCGGGCCGTGGGTTCGCTCATCGGCATCCTGGGAGGCAGCCGCGGCTCGGCCGCCGCCGGCGTCGCCGTGGGTTCGGTGCAGACAGGCGAATCCACCGGCGTGTGGATCATCGGCATGCGCTACAAGATCATCGACGCCAACACCACCGAGCAGGTGGCCACCGGCTACAGCGAGGAAAAAATGGAACTGGGGGCCAAGGGCACGTCGGTCCTGGGCTTCTCCAGCGGCTCTTCCGGTGGGCTCACGCTGGACACCCTGGTGCAGCGTCTGGTGCAGAAGAATGTCTGGGAAATCGATTCCAAACACAAATAAGTGAAGCCCGGGGAGGGCACGATGGCTGAAATTCCGCAAAAACTGGGTAAATACGAGGTCCGGCGCGAGCTTGGCCGGGGGGCCATGGGCATCGTCTACGAAGGCTGGGACCCCATGATCGACCGCCGGGTGGCTTTGAAAACGGTCAAGAAGGATCAGCTTGACCGCACGGAAGTCGACGAAATCCTCTCCCGCTTCAAGCGCGAGGCCCAGGCCGCCGGCCGCCTCAACCACCCCAACGTGGTGGCCGTCTATGAGTACGGCGAAGACGCCGACGGCGTCGCCTTCATCGCCATGGAGTACGTCGAGGGGCGCGAGCTCAAGGACTATTTCGACAAGCAGGAACGCTTTTCCCTGAGCGAAATCGTCCGTTTGATGGGCGAACTGCTCAACGCCCTCGGCCACGCCCACGAGCACGGCATCATCCACCGCGACATCAAGCCGGCCAATATCTTTCTGCTGAAGAACGGCCAGGCCAAGGTGGGGGACTTCGGCATCGCCCGCATCGAGTCGTCCAACCTGACCCAGGCCGGGTCGGTCCTCGGCACCCCCGCCTACATGTCGCCGGAGCAGTTCATGGGTCAGCGGGTCGACGGGCGCTCCGACCTCTTCTCGGCTGGCGTGATCCTCTACCAGTTCCTGACCGGGGAGAAACCCTTCGCCGGGCAGCTCACCACCATCATGCACAAGGTGCTGAAGGAAGACCCGATAGCCCCTTCGGAACTCAACGTCCAGGTGCCCTCGGTCTTCGATGGTGTGATCCGCAAGGCCCTGGCCAAGCGCCCCGAGGAACGCTACCAGTCGGCCAAGGAGTTCGTCGCTGCCCTTGCCGCGGCGCTCAGCGGCAAGGCTGCCGCCCACGAGGACGCCACCGTGGTGAACGCGGGAGCCTCCGAGGATTCCACCGAGGTCTTCAACGAATCCACCGTCGCCTACCAGCCCCCGGCCGCCGCGCCGGCCTATGCACCCCCGCCGCCCCCGCCCAGCGCTGCGGCGCCGGCCTATCAGGCGCCTCCCCCACCTCCGGCTTCCAGGCCGGCGAGCGGGAGTCCCGCCGCCGGCAAGCGGCCCTTGCCGTTGTGGGCCATCGCCGCCGGAGTGGGCGCCGTGGTCGTCATTGGCGGTGCGGTCGCCCTGTTGGGCAAATCGGATGGAGGCGCTCCCCCGGCGCCCGCCAATGCCACCGTCCCCGCCGCGACTTCCGGCGCCGCCCCGACCCCGGCCTCCACCGCCAGCACCGATTCGCCCCGCCTGCTGACCATCTCCGCCGTGGGTTTTGCCGATTCCAGCGATCCGCGCTTCGCCACCGATTCCAACGCCTTGCGCGCCGCCCTGCGCGAGGAAACCCGCCGCGATCTGGTGGAAAAGGCCGTCGCCCTCTACGTCCAGTCGGGTTCCCTGGCCCAGAACTACGGCGTCCTGCGCGAAAAGCTCCTCGGGCGCGGCAACGACTTCATCGAGGCCGTAGTGCAGGAAGACACGCCCCAAGCGGGCAAGGACGGCCTGGTCTCCATGACCGCCAAAGCGACGGTGCGTATCCGCGACGTGCAGAAATCCCTCAACCAGATGTCCAAGGACGAACGGGTCGATTTCATCCGCAATAATGGCGATCCCCGCATCGCGGTTCAGATCAGTACGCTGAGCGCCGCAGAAGGGGCGACGTCCAAGCGCTCCCAGATCGTCGAGAACGCCCTCAAGGAAAAGATCCAGTCTTTCGGCTTCCGGACCTGGAGCGAGGATGGCGGCGACAAGAAGGCCGATTTCCTGGTGGTCGGTGAGGCCAAGTTCAAGAAGCTGTCGGTGCGCCTGGAGGCTTCCGGCTTGGTCATCGACCGATCGGCCATCACCTCCTGGACCATCAAGTGCGTGGACAAGAAGACTGGCGAGGAACTCTATTACAACACCGCCGTTCCCCAGCGCATGACCTGGAACAGTGAGGACGAGGCCATGGCCGACATCGGCCGCCTCATCGGCGAGGAGTTCTCCAAGGGCTTCTTCCTGCAACACTTCCACTTTGCCGCCCAGAAGGTGAAGCTCAATCTCGCCGGGCTGCCCGACGACACCATGGCCAAGCGCCTATTGACCGAGATCGCCGGTTTGCGCAACATCCTGGGCGTCACGGCGGGCAAGCTGGGCAGCGACAGCCGTTACGAACTGGATCTCGCCGGTGGAGGCAGCAATCTTGCCGACCTGATTTCGGCCAGCGTCGCAATGCCCCTCAATCAGAAGTTCGGTCGCAATTGCTTTAACGTTTCAGGCAGCAACGGCGACGAGGTCAGCATGAACTTCGAGCCCGCCTGCAAGGAACCCGGCGTCGTCGGCCGCCTGGACTCCACACCCCCGGCCGCCCTGTTCGAGGCCCCGGCGGCCAAGCGGGAGGCCATCGTCAAGAATCCGGAAGTGCTGAAGAAGCTGGCCATCTGATCGACACAGCCCCAAGAAGAAGGCCATCCCGCGGGATGGCCTTCTGTTTTCGGGTCTCCTGAAGGGCAATGACTACAAGTGCTCGAACTGGGCCAGATCGGCGTTGGGATCGCTGCAGGAGGAACCGAAGGAAATCTTGCCCGTGCCACGCAGCAGCATCTCTTCCCGCCGCAGCAGGGTTTCCCTTTCGCCGGCGATGGCAACGTAGCTGCCGTTGGTGCTCTGATCGACGTAGAAATACTTGTCGCCGCGCCGCTCGATGCGGGCGTGCTGGCGGGACGACTTGCGGTCTTCGATGATGAGGTCGCAGCTCTGGTCCCTCCCCAGGGTCAGGGCGGGATTCTTGTCGTCCAGCAGGTAGGCACGTCCCCGGTAGCGCACGCAAAGCTTGGTGTTCAGCACGTTGGACAGGCTGAGGGAACTGGCCTTCATGGTCAGTTCCTCGGTTTCGTGCCACAGCACCTCGTAGACGTGGACCCCTTCGGCCTTGCCCTTCACCGAGAGTTGCTCCAGGTCGCGGGTCGATTCCCGCAGCAGGGGGGGCAGTTCGTCGATGGTCTGGACGCTGGTGAGAATCTGCTCGGCCTTGGCCAGACCGACGATGCGGGCCGCCGTATTGACGGTGTCGCCGAAGATGTCGTTGTTGTCCTCGATGGCGGCACCGAAGTGGAAACCGACCCGGATGGTGAGTTTGACGCCGGACACCGGGGGCAGGTCACTGACCCGTTGTTGCATCTCCACCGCTGCCTGGAAGGCGGCCTCGGCGGTGGCGAAGGTGGCCATGACCTCGTCGCCTATGGTCTTGACCAGACGGCCCTGGAAGCCGTCGATGGCGCGTTCCATGCGCTTGATGCAGCGGTCCACAGCCCGCAGGGCTTCGCTGTCCCCCAGCCGCTCATACAGCTTGGTGCTGCCGGAAACATCGGCAAAAAGCACTGCAAGCCTGCGTTCTACGCCCCCCATGATCGCCCCTGTTCCACCACGCTGATTAATCTGGGACCAATGATACCAAAATCGGCAGTTCCACTGTCATAGCGACGCCATCAGGGGGATGGTGCCGCTCATGGGCTGTTCCTCCCGATCGAAGACGATGTCGCCCTCCGCGACCGCATCCCCCACCGCCAGGCCGACGAAATCGAACAGATCGGTGTCCGCCAGGTGGGAAGGCACCACGTTCTGCATGGCTGTGAACACGGACTCGGTGCGGCCCGGGTAACGGCGGTCCCAGTCCTGCATCATCTCGCGCACCTTCTGGCGCTGCAGATTGTCCTGGGATCCGCACAGATTGCAGGGGATGATGGGGAAATCCATGCCGCGCGCAAATTTGGCGATGTCGGCCTCGGAACAGTAGGCCAGGGGCCGGATCACCACATGGGCCCCGTCGTCGGTCACCAGTTTGGGCGGCATGGCCTTGAGTTTGCCGCCGAAGAGCATGTTAAGGAAGAGGGTATGGACCATGTCGTCCCGATGGTGGCCCAGGGCGATCTTGTTGGCGCCCAGTTCCTTGGCGGTGCGGTAGATGATGCCCCGCCGCAGGCGGGAGCAGAGGGAGCAGGTGGTCTTGCCTTCTGGAATCTTCTCCCTGACCACGGAGTAGGTGTCGGCCTCGACGATGCGGTACTCGACGCCGATGGACTCGAAGTAGCGCGGCAGCACCTCGGCAGGAAAACCGGGCTGTTTCTGGTCCAGGTTCATGGCGACGAGTCGGAACCTGATCGGCGCCCGCTTCTGCAGGGCCATGAGCACATGGAGCAGGGTGTAGGAATCCTTGCCGCCGGAGACACAGACCAGGACGGTGTCACCGTCGGCGATCATGGCGTAGTCCCCGATGGCCTTGCCGGTGCGGCTTTCGAGGAATCGGCCCAGTTTCTGGAGGGTATGCGAAGCGTTCATGCTGAAAGATGGGCGGTACGGCCGCCGTCGACGTCGAGAATCTGGCCGGTGACGTAGGGCGCTTCGGCCAGGAGAAAGTGCACCGCCGCGGCGATGTCGCCCGGCCCCCCGGCCCGCTTGAGCAGCGTGTGGCCGACGATGGCAGCCTGCTCCGGTCCCGGGAACTGCCCGTCCTCGGGCCAGAGGATGGCGCCCGGCGCCACGGCGTTGACCCGCACCGGCGCCAGTTCGATGGCCAGGGACCGGGTCAGCGCGACAAGTGCTCCCTTGGCGGCGCAGTAAAGGGGGTACCCGGCCAGGGGACGTTCGGCGTGGATATCCGTGATATTGACGATGGCGCCGCAGACCGCTGCCAAATGGGGCGCGGCAGCCTGGGAGAGAAAGAGGGGGGCCTTGAAGTTGCTCCCCACCAGGTCATCCCAGGCGGCTTCGTCGATGCGGCCCATGGGCGTGGGGAAAAAGCTGGAGGCGTTGTTCACCAGTGCGTCCAGGCGCCCGAAGCGGGACACCACGGCGGCGACGAGCCCGGGTAACAGGGCGGCCTCCCGCAGGTCGGCCTGGAAAGCGGCGGCGGAGTCGGCCCGCTGGGCATTCAATTCGGCCACCAGGGCCTCGGCCTCCCTCGCCGCGGAGCGGTAATGCACTGCCACCTGCGCCCCCGCCCCGTGCAGGCGGCGGGCGATGACAGCCCCCACGCGCCGCGCGGCGCCGGTGATGAGCATGACTTGTCCGCAAAGATTTTCCATGGGACCGCAGTGTACCGCCAAGGGCTCCCGGCGGGGCGTGCTCCAGGAAACTCCCCCTTTCCTACTCCGGCGCCACACCCCCGCGGGTGGCCAGCATGGCGGCGAGATCGGTGGCGCGGACGGGCTTGGCGATGTAATCGTCCATTCCCGCCGCGATGCAGGCGTCACGATCCGACTGCATGGCATTGGCCGTCATGGCGACGATGGGCACCGGCGGCAGGCCCCGCTCGGTCTCCATGCAGCGGATGCGCTCGGTCGCTTCCAGGCCGCCCATGACCGGCATTTGCATGTCCATGAGGACCAGGTCGAAGCGACGGCCCGTCTCGATCATGGTCAGCGCTTCCCCTCCGTGGCCGGCGACGGTGACCCGGTGGCCCCATTTTTCCAGGAGGCTGGTGGCCAGCTTCTGGTTGATGGGGTGATCCTCGACCAGCAGGATGTCCAGAGGCCGTCCGCCTTCCCGCAGGGAGTGGCGGGTGACCAGGGCGGGATCCCGGGGCGCGGCGGCGGCCTGGGCCGCCAGAACCCGGGCGAGGGCGCCGGCCAGATCCGCTGGCGCCACGGGTTTGGGGAAATAGGCCGCCACACCGCACTCCCGGCAGCGCTGGGCGTCGCCCCGGCTGGCCCCGGAAGTGAGAAGCAGAACGGGGGGCGCCGCCACGGAGAAGCGCTCGTGAACGGCCAGTGCCAGCGCGTAGCCATCCATTTCCGGCATGTGGGCGTCCACGATCAGGACATCGAAGCTTTCCGGCGCCGCGATCAGGGCGAGAGCCTCCCGGCCGTCGTGGGCCGAGGTGCAATGGAGGCCCCAGCGCCCCAGGAGCGTGCTGAGAACCCGCCGGTTGGTCGCGTTGTCGTCCACCAGGAGCGCCCGGCGACCGCGCAAAACAGCCGGGGGTGCGAGGGGCGGCGGCCCTTCGGGGTTTTCCGCCAGGGCGAGGGCGAAATGGAAGGTGCTGCCCACGCCGACAGCGCTGTCCAGCCACAGCCGGCCCCCCATCAGTTCCGCCAGCCGGCTGCAGATGGACAAGCCTAGGCCAGTGCCGCCGTAGCGTCGGGTGGTGGAGGAATCTTCCTGGGTGAAAGCCTCGAAAATCTGTCCCTGCTTGTCCCGCGGGATGCCGATGCCGGTATCTCGTACCGCCAGGTGGATGAGGCCATCGTCACTGCGCCGCAGTTCCACTGCAATTTCACCTTGGGCGGTGAATTTGATGGCATTGCCGACCAGATTGACCAGAACCTGGCGCAGCCGCCCCGGATCGCCCAGGACGTGCTGGGGCACGTCGGCTGCGATGTCGCAGATGAGTTCGAGTTTCTTCTCCAGAGCCCGCACGGCGAGGGGTTTCAGGGTCTCGCGCGTGACCTGATGGAGGTCGAAGGGAATGGTTTCGATGAGCAGCTTGCCCGCCTCGATCTTGGAAAAGTCGAGGATGTCGTTGATGAGCGCCAGCAGCGCATCGGCCGAACTGCGCACGATGCCGAGATACTCTCGCTGTTCGTCGTCCAGGGCGGTATCCAGGGCCAGGTCGGTCATGCCGATGATGCCGTTCATGGGCGTGCGAATTTCGTGGCTCATGTTGGCCAGAAACTGGCTCTTGGCCCGATTGGCCGACTCGGCCGATTCCTTGGCCTCCTTGAGGGCAGCCTCCCCCGCCTTGCGCTCGGTGATGTCGATGATGGCGCCCAGCAAGCCGAAGACGCTGCCATCCGGGCGGGTCAGGGTCGCCTTGCGATAGATGGCGTCGTGGCGCCCGCCGGCGCGGGAGTGGACCGAAGCCTCGTAGGTCTGGGTGCCGGGATGGGAGAACAAGGCTTCGTCGCGCTCGGCGTGGACACGGGCGTCCTCCGGCGGCAGCAGATCGTGCAGGGTGCGGCCGACGTAATCCTCGCGCCGCACGTGGAAGAAGGCTTCGAAGGCCCGATTGAGCCGCAGGTAACGCCCCTCCCGGTCCTTGATATAGACCGGCAGCGGGATGGCCTCCAGCATTTCTTCCATGAGGTGCAACTGCTCGCCAACGCGCTGCTCGGCCACCTTGCGCGCCGTGATGTCGGTGCGGATGGCGATGTACTGCTCCGGCCGGCCGTCGGCCCCGAGCAAGGGCGCGATGGTGGCGCTGACCCAGTACAGATGGCCGTCCTTGGCCCGGTTGCACACCTCGCCGTGCCAGACCTCGCCCCGGCGGATGGTTTCCCAAAGCTCGGCGAAAAAAGCCGGCGGATGGACGGCCGACTTGACCATGCGATGGTTCTGGCCCAGCAGTTCCTCCCGGGCGTAGCCGCTGATCTCGCAAAACTTGTCGTTGGCGTAAAGGATGGTTCCCCGGGTGTCGGTGATGCTGACGATGGCATGCTGGTCCAGGGCGAATTTCTGATTGTCCAGGGCGCGCCGATCGGCTTCCCGGTCGGCCACCAGCCAGGAGAGCAGGGTCGAGATTTCCTCCAGATCGGTCTGGCCCACCTGGTTCTGGGCGGTTCCGGCCGGCATCAGGCCGGCTACCAGTTCGCGCAGGGCCGCCAGGGCCCGTTCCCGGCTCGCCAACTCCTCCCGCAGGCGATTGTTGGCTTCGGTCAGTTCGGTCGAGGAAAGCTCCAGGCTGCGGGAGCGCAGATCCAGATCCCGATCGAATTGCTCGAAGGCCGCCTCGATCCGGGCCAGAAAATCCGGGAACCCCCGCAACAGGGGCACCAGTTCCGGCGCCGCGTCGCCGCTGGCCCGCGCCGCGGCGCACAGGGCCTCGGCCTCCGCCGCGTCGGAGACGCCGAAGGATCGCCGCAACTGACTGAGGAGCCCCTTGTGCATCAGCGCTAGCGACTCACGGCGTCCGCTCGCCCAGCGCAGCATTCGGGTCGCTGGGCTCCTGAGTTCCACATCGAAGAAGCGCAGTCAGTGCACACTCAGCGTTCACCCAGGTAGGTGATGGTCATGGTCTGGTTGTGCAGCTTGCACGAGGAACCCGGGGTGAAGGGACTGATCTCGCCGTAGGAATAGAAGCCCGACAGCACGGCCTGGTGGCCGAAGACCGCGCTGACCGCCTCGACTTCCTCGTCCACCCGGCTGCCCATGACCAGCTTGCGTCCCACGCAACTCACCAGGATCGCCAGCCCGGCACCGTTGGCAGCGAGCATGTCATGGGCCGCCTCGGCCGCCGCCTCGGCGCCGCCCACCAGCTTGTCGGTGGTGGCGTGCATCAGTTTCAGATAACCCTCGGGGTCGATTTCGCCGGCCAGGGTCAGGCTCCCGGACGCCTCGTCTATCCCGAGTATGGTGCGGATGAGGCCCACCGCGTCGTGATTGGCGCCCAGCATGGCAAAGGGGAAAAGAAGTCCGGAGGCCGGCAGATCCCGCGCATGGGCGCCCAGGTAGCGCCGGTAAACCGCCAGGGCAGGTTCTCCGTCCAGCTCGTAGAGCACATTGCCTACCGCCCGCGTCACTTTGCGCGGCGGGCCGAAGGCTTCCCAGCCGCCGAAGGAGCCATGGGCGAAACGCAGTCCTTCGCCACACAGACCGATGGCGACCACCGCCCGCGGCCCGACCCCTCCTTCGCCCAGGGTGAAGGTCTGGCGGAAGGCGCCGCCGTCCCCGGCCAAGCCCCCGGTGATGGGAAGCCCGCCGCCAAGAAGGCTGCTCATGCCATCCACCAGGGCACTGCCATTGACCTGGACTCCGGGGCCGAAAACGAGCACCGCCTTCAGCTCCGGATCCAGCAACTGGCGGGCCAGGCGCTCCCCGGCGGCAAAGGAGTCCTCCATACCGCGCATTTCGGTCCGCCCCCGCGTCAGGCGAGTCGTCTCCAGCCGCAGGCCGGTAAAGCTGCAAGTCCCGTCGTCCACCGCTCTTGCGGTGATTTCACCGGCCGTCGAGCAACCTAGGCTGGCCGCCTCCGGAAAGGCAGCTGCGAGTTTGGTCCCCAGGTCGGTCTGGTCGAAATATTCGGCCGCGCCGAAGACGAGAATCAAATTGGGCTGAACCGCCTGCAAGCCGGCGATGGCAGCGGCCACCCCCGCGGGCGTACGCGCAACGGTCTGTACGATGTGCATGGAAACTCCCTCCAGCGGAGGGCCCCGGGAACCCGGCCCCCAACTCCGGTGGAAAAATAGCACAAGCACGGCCAGCCGGGTCGCCCGCAGAACGGGACGGGGGGTAGAATCCAGCGTTTTCGCCTGCCCCCATGTCCCTCCCCCCTCCTTCCGAAGACGCCCTGGCCCACAGCCGGCGCCTGCGCGACACCCTGTGGGAACGCATCGCCGCGGCCGGCGGCTGGATTTCCTTCGCCGAATTCATGGGGACCGCCCTCTACGCGCCGGGTCTGGGCTACTACGCCGCCGGGGCGCGCAAGTTCGGCGCCGCAGGGGATTTCGTCACCGCGCCGGAGATGACGCGTCTCTTCGGCCGTGCCCTGGCCGCCCAGGCGGCGCAGGTGATGGCTGCCAGCGCTCCCGCCATCCTGGAAGTCGGCGCCGGTTCCGGCCGCCTGGCGGCGGATATCCTTCTCACCCTCGCCGAACAGGACGCCCTGCCCGAGCGCTACGCCATCCTCGACCTGTCGGCCGACCTGCGGGAGCGGCAGCGCCAGACCCTGGCTGCCACCTGCCCCGCACTGCTGCCGCGGGTCGAATGGCTGGATCGCCTCCCCGAACGCTTTTCCGGCCTCGTCCTGGGCAATGAGCTGCTCGATGCCATGCCAGTTCATCTGCTCGTCTGGCAGGGCGGAGAGGCTCGGGAAAGGGGGGTCGTGCGGGAGGGTGAAGGCTTCGCCTGGGAAAGTCGCCCTCTGCCTGCCATCCTGACCGATGCCGCGCGCGCGCTGGAGTCGGACTTCGCCCCCGGGGACGGCTATCTGGCCGAAGTCGGCCTTGCCGCGCAGGCCTGGGCCGCGGTGTGGGGCGGCATTCTGGAAAGCGGCACCGTCCTGCTCCTGGATTACGGTTTTCCTCGCCGCGAGTTCTACCACCCTCAGCGGGGCGGGGGCACCCTCATGTGTCACTATCGCCACCATGCCCACGGCGACCCCCTCTGGCTGCCCGGCTTGCAGGACATCACCGCCCACGTCGAATTCACTGCCGTGGCAGCGGCCGCCCATGGCGCCGGGCTGGAACTGCAGGGCTACGCCAGCCAGGGGCAGTTCCTTCTCAATTGCGGCATCCTGGACCAGCTCGCTCGCCTCCCGGCCGATTCGGCCGACTACATCCGTGGAGCCGGGGCAGTCAACAAACTCATCCTGCCCCACGAAATGGGCGAGCTCTTCAAGGTCATCGCTTTCGGCCGGGGCGAGGCCCCGGGGCTTCTGGGTTTTCGCCGCGGCGACCAGAGCCACCGCCTGTAGGGCAAGGGGCGCCGCAGCGCTCCCGTTCCACCCTGCGCCCCGCTTGCAGGAGGACGGTCATCAGCGCCGACAGAGCAGCGGAAAGCGGCTGGGCTGGCCGAGCACCAGGTGGCCGAATTCGTCCATGAGCTCCTGGTCGATGCAGGCCGGATCGACGCGATAGGTGTAATTCCCCAGGCGCTCCAGATTACGGCATTCCAGGCGGATGGTCGCGGCGTCGTAATCGGCCCGCCAACGGGCGCTGACGCCGAATTCGGAGTCGATTTCGAAATCGGCAAAGAGGAGCTGGCGACGCTGGTTGTGGCGTTCGTTCATGCGGAAGCGCAGGCCGAAGTCGAAAATCTGCTTGCGGAAGCGGTCGGCTGCCGCCGCGTCGAACTGCACGGACAAACGCCGGGGCGACGCCACCTGGAAGGAAAAGCTGACCATTTCGATGAGGGCGCCGGAGCTCTGGGACTGGGTGCGGTAGTCGGCGAACCCCTCTTGCCAGACCAGATCCTTCATGACCACCCGGGGGGAGATCTCGTAGGATCGTTCCAGGGTGGGCCGCAGGATGTTGAGTTGCTGCACCAGTTCGTGCAGGTACAGGAAGACCTGGCGGAGGCGCTTGTCCAGCAGTTCGTTGGCCTGATTGCGCTCGATCGCCTCCTGGCTTTGCTGCTGCTGGCGTTCGCGGGCCTGCTCGCGCAACTCCTGCAAAAAACCACTGCGGGCCACGACCCCGGAATCCCCCCGCGCCTGGTGCGACGATCCCCGGGGCCTGGGAACCGACTGCGGCCGCTCGGCCTCTTCCGGCGCCAGCTCGGGGAACACCACGCCGGTCTCGATGAGTCCCGCCGGCTTGACGGGGCGTTCCTCGCTGCGCAGCTTGCGCTCGGCCAGATCGAGGTCGAAGGAGTCGATGTCGCGCAGCAAGTCCTCGGCCATGGCCTCCCATTCGGCCTGATCCCGGGTGTGACCATCGCGCTTCAATCGGATCGCCTCGCCGATGGCGGCTTCGAGGCTGGACTTGTCTTGCGGGCCTGCCATTGCTTTCCCAAGGTCGTGAACTACACTAACGGTATCCGCGTTTCCCCGGGCAATCAAGCTCACCATGGACCTCTCCGGCATAGGCAGTCTGACTACCGCGCTCTCGGCCGCCCGGGACGGCGACGGCGTCGCGCTCGAAACCCTCAAGAAGACCTTGGAGATTCAGGAGCGCACCGCGCAGCAGTTGATCGAAGCCTTGCCGGAACCCGCTGCAACGAACAATCCATCGCACCTGGGAAATTCCGTAGACGTCAAGGCCTGAGCGTATCGAGCCAGGTCTTCAACGTGGCCGCCACCAGCGGCCATTCCTTTTCGTGGGTCACAGCATGGCCCATGCCACGGAAGATATGGCAGGGCAGTTGGTAGGTATGAGCCGTGCTCTGCACCAGGAAGGCAGGCACCAGGACATCCTTTTCCGCCCCCAGGACGAGCATGGGCGGGCGCGCCATGGTGGATAGGCTGGGCAGGTTGAACATGGACATGTCCCACAGCGCCCGGTGAGATTCCCGCTGCATCTTGCCCAGCCAGTTGAGCAGCATGTCCTCGGCCACCTCCCCGGCGAACAGGGCCTCGCGCAGGACGAGGGTGTCGGTATGGTTGCCGCCCAGGATGCGATTGAGTTCCATGAACAGGTCCGGCTTCGAAATGCACAGGTGGAACTGCGCCGCTACCAGGCCTTGGGGCGGCACCGAGCAGACCAGGGCCACCCCGACCGCTGAACGCCGCTCCAGGAACTTCTGCGCCACGAACCCCCCCATGGAATGACCGATGAGGGCGGCGTCGCCACCCAGCCAATCCACCACCGTCTCGACATCGTCGACATAGTCGGCGATGGAGTGCCAGTCGATGTTGTCGTGCCCCTCGCTGCCGCCGTGGCCGCGCAGGGAGACGGCATGGCCGGCGTAACCCGCCTCGGCCAGGGCTGGAAGCAGGGTATCGGTCCACATCCAGCCCCCGGCAAAGGCGCCGTGGATGAAGACCAGGGGCGGCGCCCCCTTGCGGGGCCGCGCTGGGCGGCAGGAATGCACTTCAAGGCCGGCAACGCGCTGGGTTTGGATCATCCTGGAAACCTCATCCGACCGCTTGTCGATGTCCGGAACGCCGTGTGTTCTGGATCTCTGCGCCCTACTGAAACGCTCAATCCTCGGGTGATAGCGCTACGAGCTCGTCCAACTGGGGTTTCTAGGGTCATGTCTGGTCTTTCTCTCCGGAGTGAAGGGCGTGCTTGACCGCCGCCACCCGGGCGGCATGAATGAGTTCCGCAATGCGCGCGGGTTCCGGGCAATTTCTGGCAATGGCCCCGCCATCCACGTCGCTGGCTGCCGCCAGGGCGGTGCGAAACACGGCAGGCGGGGTGTAGGGCGTGGTCTCGTGCCCCAGGCGCCCGACGAAATCGGCGTGGCACACGGCCAGGAGTTCTTCGAAGCGGGCAGGCCGACGCAGAGCGTCGGTCTGTTCCAGCAGGCGCACCACGGTGGCCGGGCGCAGGGTTTCGCCGCGGTGGATGTCGCCGTGCCAGCGGGCGGCGAGCAGGGCGAGGTCGCGGCAGTCGTTGGGTACTTTCAGGCGCTGGCAGAGTTCCCGGGCCAGGTCGACACTGCGCGCTTCGTGACCGTGGTGCTTGGGCAGCAGGTCGGCCGGGGTGGCGGCCTTGCCCAGGTCGTGGGTGAGGGCGGCGAAGCGCACGGCAAGGCCGTGCCCCAGACGCGCTGCGGCGTCGATGACCATCAGGGTATGGACGCCGCAGTCCACTTCGGGGTGGAAATCGGCTCGCTGCGGCACACCGAACAGGGCCTCGACCTCGGGCAGAAGCCGGGCCAGGGCGCCGCACTGGCGCAGCACTTCCAGCATGCGCGCCGGGTGGTCTTCCAGGAGTCCCTTGGCGATCTCCTGCCACACCCGCTCGGGCACCAGATGGTCCACTTCGCTGGCCTCCACCATGCTGCGGGCCAGGGCCAGGGTCTCCGGCGCCACGCTGAAATCGGCGTAACGGGCGGCAAAGCGGGCCAGCCGCAGGATGCGTACCGGGTCTTCGGCAAAGGCCGGCCCCACATGGCGCAGGACGCGGGCTTCGAGGTCGGCCCGGCCGCCGTAGGGATCCACCAGGGTGCCGTCCTCGGTCCGGGCCATGGCGTTGAGGGTCAGATCCCGGCGGGCGAGGTCTTCCTCGAGGGTGACATCGGGCGCCGCGTGAAAAACGAAGCCGTGATAACCGGGGGCCGTCTTTCGCTCGGTGCGCGCCAGGGCGTACTCCTCCCGCGTCTCGGGATGCAGGAAGACGGGAAAATCGCGCCCCACCGGTAGAAAGCCCTGGGCCAGCAGTTCCTCAGGGGTCGCCCCGACCACCACCCAGTCCCGGTCGACCACTGGCCGGCCGAGCAGTGCGTCACGCACGGCACCGCCGACGATATAAGTCTTCATCGGGGACCGGCGAGCCACGCCGGGCTTAAGCGGGCACGGGGCATGCCAAGGCGCGAAGACGCCGCGCAGTCAGTATCTTGAGTACGGCAAGCGGCGTCGACAAAGTATGGGATTGTCTGGCGCCTGCTTAACGGCCGGCGCGGTAGCGGAAGGAGTCCAGCTTGCGCTTGGGCAGCACCTTGCCCACGTAGCTGGGGGCAACGGACTCCAGGGAGGCCGGCCGCCAGCCGGCGGGGGGGCGATAACCTTCACCGGCGACGCTGTCCACCTGCATGGAACGCAGATTGTCCGGCGACATCATGGGATTGGGGGCCAGCCACATGAGGCCGGCCTGAAGGTAGGCCCAGCCTTCGGAAAGGGCGACGACGCGGGCCTGGCTGCCGCACCATTCCCGGGTGAGGTCTACCATCTCGCGCAGGGTGTAGACGGTGGGGCCGCAGCAATCGTAGGCCTGGCCGTAGGTGGAGGCGTCACCCAGGGATTCCACGAAGGCGTCGGCCACGTCGGCCACCCAGACGGGCTGGAAGCGGGCATGGCCGAAGCCCAGGGGGAAGAAGGGCAGCTTGGTCAGCAGGGCGGCGAACAGGGAGATGAAGGAATCGCCCAGACCGAAGATGACCGAGGGACGGAAGACGGTCACGTCCAGGTCGCCCTGGGCACCCAGCACGGCGGCCTCGCCGTCGCCCTTGGAGCAGAGGTATTCCGATGGCCCTTTGGGGTCCGCACCCAGGGCGCTCATGTGCACCAGGCGGCGCACGCCGGCGGCCTTGCAGGCGGCGATGATGCGCTTGGGCAGTTCCACGTGGGCCTGGGCGAAATCGCGGCTGTAGGGCAGCTTGACGTCGCGGCTGTGCAGGATGCCCACCAGGTTGATGACCGCATCCTTGCCCTGCACCAGTTCGGCCAGGGTCTTGTCGCAGTGAATGTTGGCTTCGACCATCTCCACATTGGGCTGCATGATGAGGGCCTTGGTGCGCTCCCGCCGGCGGGTCGGAATGGTGACCTCGACGCCGCGCTCGGCCAGCCGGTTGGTGATGTAGGTACCGACGAAGCCGCTACCGCCCAGAATGAGAATTTTCTTGATGTCCATCGGGTGCCCCGGAACTGGAAGTCGAAAGGCCCGAATTTTACTCCCTTCGGCCGGGTTTTGTCGGCCTGCCCCGCCGGTGGCGGGCGGCGCCTGGGCTACAATTTCCGCACGGCATCGGCCCTTCCTGCACGTCTATGCCCATACCTTTACTCCGCGAGGTTTTCTCATGACTGCCCCCTCCTCCGGACGCCTCGGCGCCCTGGCTTCCCCGGCGCGCCTGCGCAAGACCCTGGCCTGGTGCGTCGGCGCCGTCGCGGCTTTCGGCGTGCTGGGTTTTTTCGCGGCGCCGCCCCTGGTGAAGTCCCTCATAGAGCGTAAGGCCGGCGAGGCCTTGCACCGCAAGGTCAGCCTGGGTGGGCTGGCCATCAATCCCTACGCCCTGTCCGCCGAACTGACCGGCCTCTCGGTGCGGGGCGAGTCCGGCGACGAAGTGGCGGGGCTCGACCGGCTCTACCTCAATCTGGAGGCTGCTTCCCTGTTCCGTGGCGGGCCGGTGATCCGGGAATTACAGATCGACGGCCCGCGGCTGGCCGTGACGCGCCTGGAGGGCAACCGCTACGACGTTTCGGACCTGATCGACGAGTGGAGCAAGCCGTCCGAAGACCCCACCCCCCGCTTCGCGGTCAATAACATCCGCATCACCGGGGGCCGTGTCGTCCTCAATGACCAACCCACCGGCCTCACCCACACGGTGAGCGATCTGGCCCTCATCCTGCCCTTCGTCTCCAGTCTGCCCGTGCATGCCGACATCGAGGTGGACCCGCATTTCTCGGCCCTCATCAACGGCGCCCCCCTGGTCCTGGAAGGCCGCAGCAAGCCCTTCGCCGATTCCCACGAAAGCGAATTGCGCCTGGATCTGGACCGGGTGGACCTCCTGCGCTACCTCCCCTATTCGCCGGTAAAGCTGCCCTTTGCGGTGGCGGGCGCACGGCTCGATACCGAATTGCGCCTGGTCTTTCGTCAGGACAAGGACGCCCCAGCCTCGGTCAGACTTCTGGGGGCGGCCCACCTGAGCGACGTGGCCCTGCGCGAGGGCGGCGACAGACCCCTGCTGGCCTGGAAGCGACTCGACATCGAGGTCGGCGAGGCCGACCTGACCCGGCGGCATGTCGCCCTAGACCGCATTCGCCTGAGCGGGCTCGATCTGGGCCTGCGGGCGACGCCCCAGGGACGCCTCAACTGGCAGGACATCGCGGCGGCCCTGGGCGGCGGGGACGCCAAAGGCGGCGAATCCTCCGCGTCGGGCAAGCTCACCTGGTCGGTGGCCGAAGTGGCCGTCGAGGGCGCCACGCTGCGCTGGCGGGACGAAACCCGCAGCAAGCCCTTTCTCGCCACCCTGGGCGACTTCGGCCTCACCCTGCGCCAACTGGAGGGCCGCCTGGAGAAGCCCCTGGAACTGGACGCCTCCTTCACCCTGGAGGCCGGTTCCCAATTCCGTCTCGGAAAGGGCGAAATCAAGGGTGCCCGCATCGACCTCACCCAGCGGCTGGCCGACCTGGGGGAACTGACCCTTACCGCCCCCCGCCTCGACGTGCTGCGGGACCGCAACAAGACCCTCGACCTGCCCCAGGGGCCGCTGCTCAAGGGGGGTGACGGAGACAACACCGGCACACCGTGGACAGTGGCCGCCCGCCGGGTCGCCCTGGTCGATGGCGGCTTACGCTACCGCGAAGAAGGGCACCGGGACCGCAAGGCCCAGACCCTGGACGGACTCCAGATCAGCCTGGAAAACTTTTCCACCGCCCCCGGCAAGAAGGCGGCCCTGCAGGTGGCAGCCCGCATCAACGAAAAGGGTAGCCTCAAGGTATCCGGAGACATCCAGGCCAGCCCGCTCCTCATCGCTCTGGACACCGACATCAGCGGCTTCCCCCTCCTCCCCATCCAGCCCTATTTCGAGGACAAGCTCAACGTCACCCTGGTACGGGGCCAGATCTCCAGCCGCGGCAAGCTCGCCTTCAGTCTCGACAAGGGTCGCCAGAGCGGCGGCTTCAAGGGCGACCTTACCCTGGGCGACCTGCACAGCATCGACAATCTGAGCGGCGCCGACTTCCTCAAGTGGAAGTCCCTCTTTCTGGGCGGCATCGACGTCGCCCTGCAACCTTTCGCCCTCAA
>SSTB01000294.1 GCA_009469665.1 Azonexaceae bacterium
CCACCACAAGATTCCAAAAAAAGGCCTGATTATTCGGGTCTTTTTGCTTATTGGCGCAGTGAGTGGCCTTCCTTCCAGTCATTCCCGCTTGGGTTTTCAGGGTGACTCTCGGGTGGCAGACTGCCGAATTCCAAGCTCCTGCGATTTCCCTGTCTTCCGGGCACCCGCGAGATGCGTTACTCGATCGCCGTACCATTGCCAGACGCGTTCGCGCCCACTCCGGGCCAAAGACGGCTGGAGATCTGCAGCAAACCTTCCACTTGAAAAGGACAAAATCATGACCCAAACCAATTCCCTGATCCGTTCCCTCATCGCCATCGTGGCCATTTCTGCGGCAGTTGCCGCTTGCGGCAAGAAGGAAGAACCGGCTGCGGCTGCCAACAAGGCCGCCGAGGAAGCGGTCAAGGCTGCCGGTGACGCCGCGAAGACTGCCGCGGATAAGACCGGTGAAGCCGCCAAGGCGGTCGGCGAAGCGGCCAAGGTCAACGCCGAGCAGGCCGTCGGCGAAGCCAAGAGTGTCGCGGCCGAAACCGCCGATAAGGCCAAGGAAACCGCCGAGAAGGTGGCCGCCGACGCCAAGATGGCAGCTGAAAAAGCCGGGGCCGAGGTCAAGGCGGCTGCCGAAACCGGCGCTCAAAAGGCCAAGGACGCGGTCAGCAAGTAATTCAAGCTTTGTTTAGGCTTGGCCCGCCAGTGCGCGGGCCAACTTTTTTCGGAAGTACCGGCGTTCAGCGGTGCTTCACCGCGATCGCCTGTACGACGGCGCCTAATCCGGTGTGATAGAGGCCTTCCACGATATCGCGCTCCACGGCGGCGAGATGGCGAAAAGTTAGTCCCGCCAGTTCGCGCCGGAGCGAATCGGACGTCTGCATGGTGTCTGTGTCCTTGCCGCCGCCGGTGCCGTATTGCACCTGTTCAGGCCGGTAGGCTTCGGCCAGGTAGACGCCACCCGGCCGCAGGCCGGCGACGACACGGCCATGGACCACCGCGCGCAGCGCCGAAGGAAGGGGGCAGAAGATGGAAACGATGCCATCCCATCGCCCTTCGCCGATATCGAAGGCGGCAAGATCGCAGTGGATGGTCTCGATGGCGACGCCATGCTCCTCGGCCAGCCGGCGTGCCTTGGCGAGTCCTACTGCAGAACCGTCTACGGCCGTCACCTCATAGCCCTTCAACGCGAGAAACACGGCATTGCGGCCTTCGCCTTCGGCCAGACTCAGCACCCGACCCTTGGGGATGGCGGCATGGTGCTCGACGAGAAAGGCGTTGGGCGCCTTGCCGTAGGCGTATTCCTCAGTGCTGTAACGTTCGTCCCACATGGATTCCTCTCACGTTCGTGCTGCCGCTGCGTGCCGTCTGCCAATTCCAGGGCAGGGATGTACTTGGTTCTGTTTTCGACGGTAGTGATGGCTTTGCTTGCCATACCAGGGAATTCTTTGGCGAGTCACCCTTGTTCGCGAATCTCACAACCTCAGGGGACCCCGTAGGAACTCCAGCACGTCCTGCTGGGAGCGTTCGGTAAGTGCCCGATCGACGCGCATGCGGTACGACGTGTTGAGGGCCCTGTGGTACCAAACGCCGGTGTAGTCGCCATCCCAGCCGTGTTGGGCGCCTTCGTAGATTTTCAGCGTGACGGATCGGCCTTTGGCGGTGCCATCCTGCTGCAGCGTCTCACACTGGACTACGGGGGAAAGGTCGTCCTCGCTGCCGACCATGATCAGGATCGGTGCCGCGGCATCGCCCTTGCCGATGTGGGTCACGCCACAGCTTGGGTAAAGTCCCACATGGGCGGCGAAACGCAGTTCGCTGCCGGTGTAGCCGGGGCTGGCGGAATTGATCGCCAGGTGAGCGCCCCGAGAAAAGCCGATGACGGCGATGCGCGTGGCGTCGATACGGGGATGGCTGGCCAGGAGATGCAGGGCATCGAACGTGTCATTGGTGGGTACCGGCTGGACGGCGGAATTGGCCGAAATTCCCCGGGGCCCGAAATAGTCGATCTTGAAGGTGGCGATCCCGTGCTCGCGAAAAAACCGCGCCCACCGTTCGCTTCGCCCGTCGAGTCCGCCGCTGGCGTGGGCGATCACGACGGCAGGCAATTTTCCGGAGCCCCCGGC
>SSTB01000295.1 GCA_009469665.1 Azonexaceae bacterium
ATGCCGGTCGGTGCGCGTTTCCATGAAGGTGTCCATGGGCGCGTTGGTCGCGTAGTCGCCGAGGATGGTGGCCAACGTGTTCACGAACACTGACTTGCCGTTCGCGCCTGTCCCGTACAGGAAGAACAGGGCGTGCTCCTGCGTCGATCCGGTCAGCGCGTAGCCCACCATCCGCTGCAGGTAAGCCTGCAACTCCACGTCACCGCCCGTGACTTCATCGAGGAAGCGTCGCCAGGTCGGGCAGTCGCCTCCCGGTGTGGCCGTGGTGATTTTGGTCATCCGGTCGGCACGGTCATGTGGGCGCTGGCGGCCGGTTTTCAGATCGACCACGCCGCCCGGAGTGTTGAGCAGCCACGGATCGGCATCCCACTCCTCAGTGGTGGCGGCATGCCTGCGATCCGCCCTGGCCAGCCGTTCCACACCGCCGACTGTGCTCGAGCTGGCGAGCTTGGCCGCCACCTTAGGATTCTCGGCGCGAACGGCGGCGTGTCGGCAAACGCTACGGATCAGATCGGTCGCGGCCAGCGTGTCCTCGGTGCGCCAGCGATTGCCATCCCACACCAGCCAGCGTCCCCAGCCGGCGACATAGCGCCAGTCGCGGTGATAGCGCCGGGTGAAGGCCAGCGCCAGCGCGTCCTCCGTCCCCCACACCGATTCGTCACTGCTGACGACGGGTTCAGCCTCATCGGCCACGTCATGCATCTGCAGACGCGGGCCATGGGCAAGGAAGGCCGCCACGTCGAAGCCCTCGGCGATGGCATCGGCCACATCCCAGCCGTCCGCAGCCTCCTCGGGCGGGTACAGGATGAAGCAGGACTTGGCTCCGGCCGACAGGATGGCTTGTGCCGCCTGTGTCGCGTACTCCCAGCCCGGCTTGTCGCGGTCGGGCCAGATCAGCACGGCCTTGCCGGCCAATGGCGACCAGTCGGTCTTCTCCACCGGGGCATTCGCGCCGTGCATCGCAGTGGTCGCCACGATGCCGACATCGATCAAGGCCTGCGCGCATTTCTCGCCCTCGACCAACGCCACCTGGCTGGCCGAAGTCAGGCCCGGCTGGTTGTAGAGCGGACGCGGATCTGGCGGAGCCATCTTGCGCCGCTTGGCGTCCCAGGGGCGGAACTCCTTCTTGCGTCCAGGCGGGTCGTAGCGGTAAACCACCGCGATCAGCTTGCCGCCGGCATCGTGGTAATCCCACTTGGCCGTAGCTGGGCCAAGTTCGTCGACCGGGGCTTCCTTCTTGGCTTTGCGCACTGGCACAGAACGCGAACGACCGAGCAGATCGGCAGCCTCGTCGAGCACGCGGGAAAAGTCAGCGTGAACGTCGGCCCCGATGCAGGCAGCGATCAGCGCAAAGATGTCGCCGCCGTCACCGGTGGCGCGATCGGTCCACAGCCCTGCCTTCTCGCCTTCGAGCACCACCTCGAGACTGTCGCCCGGACTGCCCAGCACGTCGCCGATCAGGAATTTTCCCTTGCGCTTTTTCCCTGCCGGGAACATCGTGGTCAGCACCGACTCTAGGCGTTCGAGCAGTTCGACTCGAAGCTCGTCGCGGTCTGACTCTCGGCTGTGCTCTGCCGTTTGAGTTGTGTCGTTGAAGTCGATCATTCGGCCTCCTCGACAGAGGCGGCAGTATCCTGGGCATCACGATCCTGGGCGGCTGTGCTGCGCGCGGCCCAAGCTGAGAGTTCAGAAAGGCGATAGCGCACCAGGCCACCCATCAGGTAGTGCGGAATCCGGTACTTGGTGCGCATCGCATGGTCGGCGAACCAGTAGTACGGCAGGCGTAGTGCGGCCGCCGCCTGCTTGGCGTCGATCATCGGCTCGATGCGGTTTTCGGATGTGTTGTTTTCAGTCATGATTGCATCCTCCAGCAGCGGTCTTGCCATGCGCACATCCGGCACTCGAAGTGGGTCGAGTCATGGACGGCGCGCGGCAGGAGTTCTCCCGCCTCGGTCGCCGTGATGACCTTCACCGCCCGATCCGACATGCGCTGTGCCAGGGCCGCATCAAAGGGCACGAGCTCGGTGTAGATCTCCATCGTGTCGGCGTTCAGCGCCGTGAAGATCGCCGGGTGCTCGTGTAGTTCGAGATAGGCCTGGTAGATCGCCACTTGCGCGGCGTAGACGGGCTTGGCCACGGCAAGCCGGTTCTTCTCCAACTCGCGCCAGGGCTTATTGCCCAGACACTTGTTCTCCCAGAGCGCCGGATAGGCGAAGCCCTCGGGGCCACCGACGATGACGCCATCGATGTGCCCCTGTAGACGGTCATCAGCCACGGAGAAACCGAACTGCTCGCCGTCGGACTTTCGGGTGCGCAGGTCAAACCCCGCGTCCCGTAGCCACGCGACCATGCAGTCCTCCATGACGTGGCCGCGCTCGAAGATGCGCAGCATCCGCCCGGGAATCTCACGCCCGTGGTCGACGGGTGCTTTGGCATACTCGAACTGCAACGCACGCTCGCAAGCCACGCCGAGACGCGATGCCCCGAGGTACTGGCGTTCCGTCTGGCGGGCGCGAGCCTGCTGCATCCCGGCGTCGACCAGGGCGGTGATCTGGCCGGAGATGCTCGATGAGGAGTTGAAGTCGATCATGGCTTCGTCTCCCAAGGCAGGTCGTCCTCCAGGTCGGCGAAGGGGCTGGCCATCGGATCGGGTGTCGGAGCCATGCCGCGCACCGGCGGAAACTTGGTTTCCTCGTGGTGCTCAACCATCGCCTCGGTGTAACAGGTGACGATGGCATCGATCACGCGCAGCGCCTCAACTTCCGAATAGGCCCCGAGAGGCTTGTCGAAACCGATCTCGCCTGCCGCCTCGCCGAATGACCGGAGGCATTTCTTCATCGCGGCCAGTTCGACATCAGATGGATCGATCATGACGACCCCCTTGATGTTGACGTGGCCTTCCTTGACCCGCAGCCAGTTGCCATACAGCGCGTGAAACGCATCCTGACAACGGCGCGAGCAGAACACCCAGTCGATGGGGTAGCGTCGTGGGTCGCCGGTTTTGTGGCGACCGTCGTTGTGCCCGAATCCACGGGCCTGTCGTTTGCAGACCCAGCATTTCACGCCACCTCCTTCTTGCGATTCGGGAGACGGCACCCCGGGCGTACACCATCTAGAAAGCCATCGGCGGTTACGTGAAACGTCGTGCCGGGATAAGCACACCGACGCTGGCGGATCATTTCGCTTTGATACTCTGAGGTGCAGTCCGCGCAGTATTTGCTGTCGCCAGGCTTGACCCGCTGGGCTGATGCTTTCCAGATGCGGTACTGCGCAGCGCTGGAAAAGCACAGCGGGAATCCACCTCTACGCAAAAACAAAACGGTATCCATGGCCGCCCCCTCACTGCGCCCACGACGGTTTTCCCGTCACGGGTGCGCGTTGCGGAGTCGGAGCCTGATACGCTGGAGCTGCCTGCGCCGGAGCACCGGAACCACCACTGCCGTTGTTCGACCTCGGCGGCACGCCCATCAACTTCGCGTAGTCGGGATGGTCGGGTTCGACCGCGACCTTGACCACGTTCCGATCCTGGCCCTTGGCATCCTTCTCGACATCGACGCGGGCGAGAAACTCGATACCGTCCAGCTCATGAAATCCCTGGATGCGGCGTGCGGCGGCGGCCTGCGGGCTGTTGTCCTGCGGGTTGACGTTGCGGGCGCTGTTGAGCGCGGCACGGATGAAGCTGCGACCCATCTGGCCCCAGGTCGGTCCCTTCTTGGAATGCAGGCCGATGTTGCTCCACATCTTGCGCTTGGCATGATCACCGGCGGTGACCACGAATTCGGCGGAAAGATAGATGGAGCCGGTGTCGAAGGACTCGGTGGCGTAGCCACCGCCCCAGCCTTGCGTGGGGTCATCATAACCACCGGGTTTGATGGTCATGCGCACCGGGACGATGGTGCCTTTGGGGATCAGATCGAAGCCGGATTGTTGCGATTCAGCGTCGTTGAAGTCGTTCCAGTTATTGGTGGTCATGTGATTACTCCTTGGATTCGGTGGTGTTCTGGGCAATGGGGGTGGCAGTGCCTGCGCACTTGGCGATCAGCGCGCCGAGATGCGGCGGCTCCAGCAGGTCAAGACGACCGCTGCGGTCTTTGGCCGGAAAGCC
>SSTB01000296.1 GCA_009469665.1 Azonexaceae bacterium
GGCGTTGCTCGGCTTGGGAATGGAACGACCATTCCCCGCGCCTCGTGCCTTGGCACCCATCCCGTCCCGGCAAACGCAGTCCCGCCGGTTACTGTGAACACGCCCTAAGGGCTCCCCGCCGCTGGCAGCACCCAGCTGGAAATCGGACAGGTTGTGGGTCAGGTTGCCCGAGGCCAGGATCAGAACGCCCTGGTCGAGGAGTCCCCGCAGGGCGCGGCCCAGGGCCAAGTGCTCCCGCGGTCCCTGCGCGCCGAGGAGGGAGAGCGGAACGACGGGAACGTCGCCTTCCGGATACATGAGCATGAGTGGCGTCCAGGCGCCGTGGTCGAGCCCTCGGTTGGGGTCGCTAGCGGGTTGGAGGCCGGCGTCTTTCAGGGCGCTGAGGGTGGTGGCGGCCAAGGCCCGGTCGCCCCGGGCGGCATAGCGCAGACCGTAGAGTTCGGGCGGGAAACCGTGGAAATCATGCAGGGTCTCCGGTACTTCGGCGCACCCGACGGTGGGGCGCTCGGCCTGCCAGTGGGCGCTGACTACGACCACGGCCCGGGGCCGCGGCAGGGTGGCGGCGAAGCGCCTCAGCGCGGCCCCGGCCCGTCCGGGCTCCAGGGCCATCGTGGGTGCGCCGTGGGGGACGAAGAGGGCGGGAAACGGCCGTGAAGACGTGGGCATGATGCTTGGTGGCTAGTGCGTGCCAAAGAGTTCCTGCACCAGGCAGGGGAGCGGCCGGGGCGGACGGCCGACCAGGGCGGCGAAATCGTCGCTGACCCGGTCGAAGCGGCCCTGGGCCACGGCGCTGTACATATTGGCCACCGCCCGGGCCAGCCAGGAAGGCAGGCCGTGGGCGGCCAAGGCAGCGGCACAGGAGTCTTCGCTCACCGGCTGGTAGCGGATCGGCCGGCCGCTTACCCGGGCCACGGCGGCGGCTACCTCGTGGTAATCGTGAGTCGCCTGGCCAGTCAGCTCATAGACCGGCTTGGCCAGGGCGGGGGCCAGAGTTGCGGCGGCGATGGCTTCGGCCAGTTCGGCACGGCTGATGAAACTGGCTTTTCCCCCGCCGGCGGGCAGGTGGAAAACGCCGCTCTCCGCGGCGCCGGCCAGGGCCATGGGCAGCAGCTCCGCATAGAGCGGATTGCGCAGGGCCGTCCAGGTCAGGCCGGAATCCGCCAAGGCGGCCTCGGTGCTGCGATGGACGGCGGCGAACTCGGCAGGCGAATCCGCCGCCACGTCGAGAAAACTGGTATAGACGATACGCCTGACGCCGGCCGCGCCGGCGGCGGCGATGGCGGCCCGATGCTGGGCGATGCGCTGCTCCCGGGGGCCGTCAGTGGATACCAGCACCAGGGTGGCGGCCCCCGCGAAGGCGGTGGGCAGGGTATCGGGCCGGTCGAAATCACCGGTGCGCACGCTGAGTCCCCGGCTGGCGAGGTCCGCCGCCTTGTCGGGATCGCGAACGCTCACCGCGAGGCCGGCGGGGGTGCCCTGGCGGGCGATCAGATGTTCCACGATGGAGCGGCCGAGTTGGCCGTTGGCGCCGCTGACGACGATCATGACAATTTCCTTGAACCTAGGTTGAACGATGCGATGGGCGAACTTTAGGCCTTAAATTTGCATTCAAATAGACGACAATGTAGACATCACTGTTGCGCAAAATGAGGTAAATAAAATGGATCGTCTGGCGGCGATGGAAGTCTTCGTGCGGGTTGCCCAGCAGGGGAGTTTTGCCGCAGTCGCCCGTCAGATGGACATACCCCGCTCGGCGGTCACCCGCCAGATCGCCGCCCTGGAGGCACAACTCGGGGTGCGGCTCATCGCGCGCAGCACCCGCAGTCTCAGCCTCACCTCGGCCGGCGTCGCCTATCTGGAGCGTTGCCGCGAAATCCTCAATCTGGTCGAAGCTGCCGAGGGCAGTCTGGCCGGGGAGGGGGCGGAACCTCGGGGGACCATCAGGCTCAGTGTTCCGCTCAGCTTCGGCCTGCGGCACCTGGTGCCCCTCTTGCTCGACTTTGCCGTGACCTACCCGGAGGTCGCCGTGGAAGCGGATTTCACCGACCGGCGGGTCAAACTGATCGAGGAGGGCCTCGATCTGGCTATCCGCATCACCGCCCGCCTCGACCCCCTCGACGTGGCCCGCCGCATCGGCAGCACCCGGCTGTTGACCGTGGCCTCGCCCGAGTACCTGCGTCGCCACGGCGAACCCCGGCACCCGGCCGAGCTATTGGAGCGGGAGTGCCTGATCTATTTGCCGGCGCAGCAGGCGGGCTGGTCCTACCTGGTGGAGGGGGAAATGCGCACCTATGCCGTGGGGGGGAGGTTCCGGGCCAACAACGGCGATGCGCTCCTGGAGGCCAATCGGCGTGGACTCGGCATTTCGGTCCAGCCCAGTTTTCTGGCGGCCACGGCCATCGAGGCGGGTTGGGTACGACCCATCCTCACCGACTTTGCCATGCCGGAACTCGGCATCTACGCGCTCCTGCCGGGCAATCGCTACGTGCCCCGGCGGGTGCGGGTGCTGATTGACTATCTGGCGGAACGCATCGGCAGCCGGCCGTATTGGGAAGCCGGGCTGCCGCTGGCGGGAGCGGCACATCCGCCAGGGGCGCCCGGTGCCGGGCGGGAGGGAAGGCCTACTTGAGTCCTTCCGCCGCCAGGGCGGCCTGGACGGCGGGACGGGCCGCCATGCGCGCCTGGAAGGCCAGCAGCGCGGTGAAGGCGGAGGTCTCCACCGCCATGGGTCTGGCCCATCGGCTCACCGTGTAGAGATAGGCATCGGCCACCGTGAAGGCCGCCCCCATCAGATAGTCGCGGTCGCCCAGGGCTGCGTCGACGAAAGCCAGCCGGCGGGCGAGGTTAGCCCGTGCCGCCGCCTTCCAGTCCGCCGAGGCGTCGGGCTTGAAGAGGGGGCTGAAATTCTTGTGGAGCTCGGTGCCGATGTAGGTCAGCCACTCCTGCACCCGGGCCCGTTCCACGGTGCCCGCGGGGGGCAGCAGCCCCGCCCCCGGCTTCTGGTCGGCCAGATACTGCACGATGGCGGGGCCTTCGGTGAGCACCTGGCCGTCGTCCAGTTCCAAGGCGGGAACGTAGCCCTTAGGGTTGACGGCGTAATAATCATTGCCCCCGGGGACCAGCGTGTGGGTCTTGAGGTCGACCCGTTCCAGGGCGTGGGGGAGGCCCAGTTCGCAGAGCACGATATGGGGCGAAAGGGAGCAGGTTCCAGGGCTGTAATAGAGCTTCACGAGGTTTCTCCTGAGGGGGGCCTTCCCGGGGGATTCTCCGGGGCGCGGCAGGTGGACCCGGGTTCGACCGCGGAAGCGGACAAAGTTCTCCTCTCGATCGGGAATGTGCTTGAATGCCGCTATGAATTGCCTTCTCCGCTCCTCGCGCGCCTGGGCCTCTGTCGCCGCCATTCTCGCTGCCGTCGCGCTTGGCCGGACAGCCGCCGCTTCCCCCCCGGTCGAGCGTCTGCGCCTCCCCCAGGGCTTTGCGGTCGAAACGGTGGCCCGGGTTCCAGACGCCCGTGCCATGGCTTTGGGGGCCGGGAGAACGGTCTACGTCGGATCCCGCGACGCGGGGCGCGTGTATGCGGTGGAGTTCGACGCGGGCTGGCGCAACGGGCGGGTCAAGGTTATCGCGTCCGGCCTGGAAATGCCGGTGGGGGTCGCTTGGCGTCAGGGCCATCTCTACATCTCCGCCCTGGATCGCATCCTGCGTCTGGAGGATATCGACCGCCGTCTCGACCAGCCCCCGCGTCCCCAGGTGGTCTTCGACCGCTTGCCGCGGGAACGGAGCCACGGCTGGAAATTCATCGCTTTCGGACCCGACGGCAGCCTCTACCTGCCCGTGGGCGCTCCGTGCAACATCTGCGAGCCGGGCGACCCTTACGCCAGCATCCAGCGCTTGCGGCCCGAAGGCGGCGCTTTGGAGCCGGTGGCCCGGGGGGTACGGAATAGCGTCGGTTTCGACTGGCACCCCGACAGCGGCGAACTCTGGTTCACCGACAACGGCCGCGACGGGTTGGGCGACGACGCCCCCGCCGACGAACTCAATCGTCTGGAACGGCCGGGGCAGCATTTCGGCTATCCCTACTGCCATGCCGGCATGCTGGCCGATCCGGAATTCGGAAGCAGGCGTGCCTGTAGCGCCTTCGTGCCGCCTGTGCAGAGGCTGGGCGCCCATGTGGCTCCCCTGGGCTTGCGCTTCTACCGCGGCAGTGCCTTTCCGCCCCAATACAGGGGCCAGATCTTCATCGCCGAGCATGGTTCCTGGAATCGCAGCCGCAAAGCGGGGTATCGAGTCACCCGGGTCCGCCTGGAAGGAAACCGCGCCGTCGAATATGAACCATTCATCACCGGCTGGCTGGAGGGCGAGCGGGCCTGGGGCCGGCCGGTGGACCTGCTGGAACTTCCCGATGGCTCGCTTCTGGTTTCCGACGACCTGGCGGGAGCCCTGTATCGCATCACCCACACCCCTGGAAAATCCCCCGCGCCATGACACGAACCGACCTCTCCGCCGAGGACTTTGATCGCCTCGAAGCCCTGCTCGACAGCCCCTCGTTCACCGAGGGTACCCTGCGGCTGGATGAAATCCAGGCCTTTCTCTGCGCTGTGGCCAGTGCTCCGACCGCCGTGGCCCGGGAAGACTGGCTGGCGGAAATCCTCGGCGCCGGGGGCGAAGGCGGCCCGGAGCGGGAGGAGGCTGAAGGTCTTCTGGTCCGCCTGCACGACGAAATCGTCGCCAGCCTCGCCGGGCGGGACGGCCTGGTGCTCATCCTCTACCCCCTCGACGAGAACAGCGATGAGGACGACTACGGTTCCTGGGCCGACGCCTATATCCACGGCTGCGGCCTCGGTGGCGACTGGTTCGAGCAAGCCGGACGCTACGCCGACGACCTGGCCGAACTCCTGGAACCCCTCTTTCTCCTCAACGGCAGCCTGCGGGAAGATGTCGAAGCCGCCGGCGAGCGCTGGTTCTCGCCCCAGGAAGAAGCCCGGGTGATGGGCGAGGCTGCCGAGGATCTGCCCGACATCGTCCAGGCCCTCTACGACTTCTGGCAAAGCAAGGCGGCCTTCACCGCCGTACGGCACGAAGCACCCAAGGTGGGCCGCAACGACCCCTGCCCCTGCGGCAGCGGCAAAAAATTCAAACAGTGCTGCGGACGACCCGATCGGCTGAATTGAGGGGTTTTCCCCGCCGGTATCGGAAAGGGGGCGTGCTCCTCGGGCATGCCAGCTGGCGAAGGGGGCCGGTGCCGGCGGAGCCAGACCCGGAAATAAAAAAGCCGGAGCAGGGCTCCGGCTTTTCACTCTGTTGGGAGTCGGCGACTTAGGCGGCCTTCTTGCCCTTGGGAGCGGAGACCTTGGTGGCCTTCAGGGTCGCTTCGGTGGCGGCGGCAACGCTGGCTTCGGCGGCTTCAACGGCTTGCTTGGAGGCCTTGGACAGGTTCTCGTAGGCGTCGTTGGCGGCGGCGACGGCAGACTTGACGACGGCGACGGCAGCTTCGGAACCGGCGGGGGCGTTGGCCAGGGCCTTCTCGACCAGGCCGTTCACCTTGGCGCTGGCTTCAGCGACTTGGGCTTCGACTTCCTTGGCGATCTTTTCCTTGGCTTCGGTGGCGATGGCGTAGACACCGCGGGAGTACTCCAGACCCTTTTCCAGGGCGGGAGCGGCCAGGCTCTGTTGCAGAGCGACCAGGGACTGGACGTCCTTGGCGCCGAGGAGGGCGTTCACGTTGGCGAAGGAGGTTTCGACCAGGGAACGGGCGGCGTTCAGGTTGAGGGCGGCGAGGCGCTCGACGCTGTCCAGGGTGGTGTTGGCCAGCAGGACGGCGGAATCGATACCGGATTGGGCGAGTTCTTGGGGCTTGACGGACATGGTGATCTCCAGTGACTAAGGTTGAAAAAGAGGTTTAAACTCTGCGGCGATATTGTTGCGCCGCACCATGGAGCCCATTTTATTCACGGAAGGCCGCTTGTCAAGCACTTTTTGTGCATTGCACCAAAGTCTTGATCCAGGTCAATCGGGGTCGGGGTAAACCACGATTCGGCGGCGTTCTTGGCCAGGTTTGCGCTTGTCGTTTCAGAGCAATTCGGTATCGCTGTGGGCATAGGCTGGCGCACAGCAGCAAAGCAGGACCAGGGGTTCTTCGCCCAGGTTTTCGATGCAGTGCGGCATCCCCGGCGGAATGAGCACCGTATCCCCCGGCGCCACGGGAAAAGACTCGTCCCCCAGAACCATGCGGCCCCGGCCGCGGGTCAGGTGGTATACCTCTTCCGTCGTCCGGTGACGATGCAGGCGGGTCGCGCCTCCCACGGGAAGCGTCGCCTCGGCTAGGAGTCAGTCAGATGGGTTTGCGTCGATGCCGAGGCGCGCCTCCGCGCCCGGATCGCGCGAAGCGAAGCGCAGCCATAGCCGAAGCTATGGCGAGGATGAGCGACAAAGCGAGCGGGGATGCGGGGCGGGCCGAACATAGCTGAACCTATCTGACTGACTACCAAGCTCTGATGGCGGACGGGGTGGCTGTCGGGATGGAGCAGTTCGCGGATTTCAGAGCCATCGAGAGTGGTGTAGGGGCTTACCCGGTCCCGCCCGGTGACGGTGCTCATTTGCCGCCCCAGGGCTGGATGGGGACGGTGGAGATTGCGTTGGCCGGGGCGCCTTCGATGATCTTGCGGCTGATGGCCAGGTACACCAGCACATTGCGCCGGGCGTCGAAAAAGCGCGTGATCTTGGTTTCCTTGAAGAGCACCGATGTGTCGTCGGAAAACACCACTTCGTCCTTGGGCAGCTTGGGGGGCAGGGTGATGGGGCCGATCTGGCGGCAGGCCAGGGAAAACTGGGAGGGGTCTTCGGCGAGGCCGAAGGTGCCGGAAACGCCCCCCGTGCGGGCCTGGCTCACATGGCAGGTGACCCCGGGCACCTTGGGGTCGTCGAAGGCGTAGATGCACACGCGGTGATTGGCGCCGATGAGCTTCCAGGTGGTGGTGACGCAACCGACTTCTTCGGCGCTGGCCGGTCCCATGCCGGCGAAGGCGAGGAGGGCTGCGGCCAGGCGCAGCGCCGACGCGGAACGGGTCGGCGCTGTGGGGCGTTTCGCTCCCTGGGACGGTTGGCGCTGCGAGGCCGCGGGGCGGATCGAAGGTGGCGTCATGGGGCTCTCCGGAAAGGGGCGGGCAGGGGAAGCAACTGTGCGGCGTGTTTGGCGAGAATGCGGTAGATGTCCCGGTCGAAGGCCGGCAGCGGGGCGGCGAGGAGGGCGTGGATGTCCGACTCCTCCCGTACGCTGCCCAGGTGGCGCCAGGCGTCGATGACGTGGGCTGTTTCGCCCTCGCGCAGGAGGGCGGGGCCGGGGTGGGGCCAGGACACCAGCTTTAGTCCGGCCAGCGCGCCCACCAGGCGCACCGTGTGCCGGGCGAGGGGCTCCTTGCCCACGCAGGCGCCCTTGCAGCGGCGCAACTGGTGGGCGAAGCAGGGTTTTCCTGGGGCGGCGGGCTCCAGGCCGGTGAGTTTGAGGCAGAGCTGATGGGCATCGGCCAGGGCGCGCAGCGCTTCCTGGGCCTCCCGCGCGTGCTTGAACAGGCCGTAGCAGGCCAGGGGATGGCGGAAATCCAGCTCCGCTGCCGGGAGCAGGCGGGGGCGCAGCCAGCCTTCGCCCTCGTCGCCCAGGGTCCAGGTGCAGACCTCCTCATTCTTGCGCAACTGGCGGTTGTGGGAGGGGTGCAGGCGCTTGACCAGGCTGGCTTCCAGCAGGAGGGCGCCGATTTCCCCCGCGGTCTCCATTACCTCGATGCGGGTCACCTGTTGGGCCAGGGCCATTTCCCTGGCCGAGCCGTGGTCGGCGGCAAAGTGCGAGAGCACCCGGCGGCGCAGGTCCTTGGCCTTGCCCACGTAGAGCGGCAAATCGTTTTCGCCGTAGAAGAGATAGACGCCGGGCGTATCGGGCAAGTCGTCCACCGCAGCGAGGTCCAGCCCCGCTGGCAAGCTGGGGCGGGCATCGAGCTTCTTCACCGCCGCGGCCAGGGCCTCCGGCCCGGGGCTGTCCTGGAGCTTCTGCCAGAACTGGTAGATCAGGCGGGCGTCGGCCAGGGCTCGGTGACGGCCGTCGACGATCAGGCCATGGCGTTCGGCCAGGCTGTCCAGGTTGTGCCGTTTGTATTGGGGAAAGAGGCTGCGGGAAAGCTTGACCGTGCACAGTACCGGCGCCCGAAAGGGCAGGCCCAGGCGCCGGAAC
>SSTB01000297.1 GCA_009469665.1 Azonexaceae bacterium
ACCTCGCGCCACTGGCCGCCCTGCTTGACCATGGGCTTGGTCAGACGGTCGTCGGAATTGAGGGCCTGGTAGGCGAAGCGCTCCTTGTCGGAAATCCAGCACTCGTTGACCGCCTCGTTCTCCCGGGGCAGAACGCGCAGCACGGCATCGTGCTTGACCTGGACCACCAGGTTGGCGCCGACGGAATCGTGGGGGCTCACCGACTTGCGGCGCTGCAATTCCCAGGCCCGGGCGGTATAGCGGAAGGGCTTGGAGGTCAGAGCGCCGACCGGACAGAGGTCGATCATGTTGCCCGACAGCTCGGAATCAACCGTGCGGCCGAGGAAGGTCTGGATCTCGGAATGCATGTTGCGGTTGGCCATGCCGAGTTCCATGATGCCGGCGATTTCCTGCCCGAAGCGCACGCAGCGGGTACAGTGGATGCAGCGGCTCATTTCCTCCATGCCCACCAGGGGGCCGACGTCCTTGTGGAAGACGACGCGCTTTTCCTCGGTGTAGCGGCTCTTCATCGGGCCGTAGCCGACGGACATGTCCTGCAACTGGCATTCACCGCCCTGGTCGCAGATGGGGCAATCCAGGGGGTGGTTGATGAGGAGGAACTCCATCACGCCCTTCTGGGCCTTCACCGCCAGTTCGGAATGGGTAAACACTTTCATCCCGTTGGTGACCGGCGTGGCGCAGGCCGGCAGGGGCTTGGGCGCCTTTTCCACCTGCACCAGGCACATGCGGCAGTTGGCGGCAATGGAGAGTTTCTTGTGGTAGCAGAAATGCGGAATGTAGACCCCCACCTGCTGCGCGGCATCCATCACCGTGCTGCCGTCGGGCACTTGCGCCTTTTTGCCGTCGATCTCGATTTCTAGCATGTCGCTACCTTGTAGCCAGTCTTGTGTGGGCCATCAGGCCGGAATCTTGTGGAAGCCGCTGCCTGCCCACTGGACATCCTTGGGAACCAGACAGGTCTTGTTTTCGATGTGATACTCGAACTCGCTGCGGAAGTGCTTCAAAAAGCTCTGCACGGGAAGCGCAGCGGCATCGCCCAGGGCGCAGATGGTGCGGCCCATGATGTTGCCCAGAACGCTATCGAGCAGATCCAGATCTTCCGGCTTGCCCTGGCCGTGCTCGATGCGATGGACGACCTTGTACATCCAGGACGTGCCTTCGCGGCAAGGCGTGCATTGGCCGCAGGACTCTTCGTAATAGAAGAAGGAGAGGCGTTCCAGTGCCTTGACCATGCAGACCGTCTCGTCCATGACGATGACGGCGCCGGAACCCAGCATGGAGCCTGCCTTGGCGATGGAGTCGTAGTCCATGGTGGACTGCATCATCACGTCGCCCGGAACGACCGGGGCGGAGGACCCGCCGGGGATGACCGCCTTGATCTTGCGCCCGCCGCGCATGCCGCCGCACATTTCGAGCAGGGTGGCAAACGGAGTACCGAGGGGGATTTCGTAATTGCCGGGACGATTGACGTGGCCGGAAACGGAGAACAGTTTCGTGCCACCGTTATTGGGCTTGCCCAGGTTGAGAAACTCCTCGCCGCCCATCTTCAGGATGAAGGGGATGGAGGCGAAGGTCTCGGTATTGTTGATGGTGGTCGGCTTGCCGTAGAGGCCGAAGGACGCCGGGAACGGCGGCTTGAAGCGGGGCTGGCCCTTCTTGCCTTCGATGGATTCGAGAAGTGCAGTCTCTTCACCACAGATGTAGGCACCGTAGCCATGATGGGCGAAGAGCTCGAAATTGAAGCCGGACCCCAGGATGTTCTGGCCGATAAAACCGGCGGCTCGGGCTTCGTCCAGGGCTTCCTCGAAACGCTTGTAGATTTCCCAAACCTCACCGTGAACATAGTTGTACCCACGGTTGGCCCCCATGGCGTAGGCGGCGATGGCCATGCCCTCGATCACCGAATGGGGGTTGAAGCGCATGATGTCCCGGTCCTTGAAGGTGCCGGGCTCGCCTTCGTCGGTGTTGCAGACAACGTATTTGTCGCCCGGGAAGGAGCGGGGCATGAAGGACCATTTGAGGCCGGTCGGAAAGCCTGCGCCACCGCGGCCGCGCAGGACCGACTTCTTGACCTCGCTGATGACGTCTTCCTGAGTCATCTTTGACTCGAGGATACGCTTGAGCTGGGCATAGCCCCCGCGGGCCACGTAGTCCTTGAGGCGCCAGGTGTTGTCGCCGTCGAGGCCGGCCATGAGGACCGGATTGATCGCACCGAGCATGGCCATTACTTGCACTCCTCCAGCAGCTTGTCGATCTGCTCGGGCAGCATGTGGTTACACATGGAGCGGTTATTGACAATTATCACCGGGGCGTAGCCGCAGGAGCCCATGCACTCGCCCTCCTTCAGGGTGAACTTGCCGTCGGGCGTCGTCTCGCCGTAACCGATGCCAAGTTTCTGCTGCAGATACTCGCCAGCGTGGTAGCCGCCGGAAAGCGCGCAAGGCAGGTTGGTGCAGACGGTGATCTTGTACTTGCCCACCGGCTTCAGGTCGTACATGTTGTAGAAGGAAGCCACCTCGTAAGCCGCGATGGGCGGCATGCCGAGATAGTTGGCGACGGCCTCGATGGTCTCGGGGGCCAGCCAACCTTTTTCTTCCTGGGCGTGGGCGAGGCAGGCCATGGAGGCCGACTGCTTCTGGTCAGCCGGATATTTGGCGACCTCGCGGGCGAACTTCTGGAGGGTTTCAGCGGAAAACATCAGCGGTCGATCTCGCCAAAAACGATATCCTGGGAGCCAATGATCGTAACGACATCGGCAATCATGTGGCCGCGGGACATTTCGTCCATACCGGCCAAGTGGGCGTAGCCCGGGGCGCGGATCTTCATGCGATAGGGCTTGTTGGCCCCGTCGGAAATGAAGTAGATGCCGAACTCGCCCTTTGGATGTTCGACGGCCGCGTAGGCTTCGCCCGGCGGCACGTGGATGCCCTCGGTGAAGAGCTTGAAGTGGTGGATCAGCTCTTCCATGTTGGACTTCATGGCCTCGCGGCTGGGTGGCGCCACCTTGTGGTTTTCGGTGATGACGGGGCCCGCGCCTTTTGCAGAATCGTTGCGTAGCCATTCGATACACTGCTTTATGATGCGGTTGGACTGAAGCATTTCCTCCATACGCACCAGATAACGGTCGTAACAGTCGCCATTGACACCCACGGGAACGTCGAAATCGATCTTGTCGTAGGCGGCATAAGGCTGCTTTTTGCGCAGATCCCAGGCAATGCCCGAGCCGCGCAGCATGGCGCCGGTAAAACCCATCTGCATGGCCCGCTCCGGAGTCACCACGCCGACGTTCACCAGACGCTGCTTCCAGATCCGGTTGTCGGTCAACAGCGTGTGGTACTCGCCGTGATAGGTCGGGAAGCGGTTGGTGAAATCCTCGAGAAAGTCCAGCAGCGAGCCGCTGCGATTTTCATTGAGTTCCCTGGCTTTCTTGGCGCTGGTCCAGGTGGAAGGTTCGTACTGCGGCATACGGTCCGGTAGGTCGCGATAGACGCCGCCCGGCCGATAGTAGGCCGCGTGCAGGCGGGCACCGGACACGGCCTCGTAGGCGTCCATGAGGTCTTCGCGCTCACGGAAGGTGTATAGGGCCATGGTCATGGCACCCACGTCCAGCGCGTGACAGCCGATCCACAACAGGTGGTTGAGGATACGGGTCACTTCGTCGAACATTGTGCGGATGTACTTGCCGCGCTCCGGCACCTCGATGCCCAGGAGCTTTTCCGTGGCCAGGCAGTAAGCGTGCTCGTTGCACATCATGGACACGTAGTCGAGACGATCCATGTAGGGGACGGACTGGACCCAGGTACGGGTCTCGGCCAGCTTTTCGGTGGCGCGGTGCAGGAGACCGATGTGCGGGTCAGCCCGCTGGACGACTTCGCCGTCCAGTTCGAGCACGAGACGCAACACGCCGTGGGCCGCGGGGTGCTGCGGACCGAAGTTCAGGGTGAAATTGCGGATATCAGCCATGGGCGGCGTCCCCGTAGGTGTCCTCGCGCACGATACGCGGGGTGTTTTCGCGCGGCTCGATGGTGACCGGTTGATAGATGACGCGGGCCTGATCCGGGTCGTAACGCATTTCGACGTTGCCGGAGATCGGGAAGTCCTTGCGGAAGGGATGGCCGATGAAGCCGTAGTCGGTGAGGATGCGGCGCAGGTCGTCATGGCCGATGAAGGCGATGCCGTAGAGATCGAAAGCCTCGCGCTCGAACCAGTTGGCAGAGGCCCACACACCGGTCACGGAATCCACCGCCGGAAACTGGTCGTCCTCGGCAAAGACACGCACTCGCAACCGCCAGTTGTGGGCGATGGACAGGAGATGGGTCACGGCGGCGAAGCGCTTTGCCTGCCAGACGCCGTCGCCGTAGGTGGAATAATCCACACCACAAAGGTCGATAAGCTCCTCGAACATGAGCGAGGCGTCGCTGCGCAGTGCTCTCATGACATCAAGGTAGTCTGCAGCAGCGACTTCAATGGTCACTTCGCCCAAGGCGACTTTCAGGGACTTCAGCTTATTGCCGAAGGCATTTTGCAAATTCTGGCTGAGCGTTTCCAGCTTGGCTGACATGATTGATCGGCCTCGGCAATTAACGGGCGATGGTATTGGTACGGCGTATCTTGTTCTGCAACTGGATGATGCCGTAGAGCAAGGCTTCCGCCGTCGGCGGGCACCCGGGGACATAGATGTCAACGGGCACGATGCGGTCGCAACCGCGCACGACCGAGTAGGAATAGTGGTAGTAACCGCCACCGTTGGCACAGGACCCCATGGAAATCACCCAGCGGGGCTCAGCCATCTGGTCGTATACCTTGCGCAGGGCGGGCGCCATCTTGTTGGTCAGCGTACCGGCAACGATCATCACGTCAGACTGCCGCGGACTCGGCCTGAACACCACGCCGAACCGATCCAGATCGTAGCGGGAACAACCCGCGTGAATCATTTCCACCGCACAACAGGCCAAACCAAAGGTCATCGGCCACAGAGAGCCGGTGCGCATGTAGTTGATCAGCTTGTCGGCCGTAGTGGTAACAAAGCCTTCCTGGAGGATACCCTCAATGCTCATGGTTCTGCCCTATTCCCATTCCAGCGCACCCTTTGCCCAGGCATACACATAGCCAATGACCAGGATGGCGACGAAGACCAACATTTCGACGAAGCCAAAGAGTTTGATGCTCTCAGCCGCAACGATGTCCTTGAAAATCGTCGCCCAAGGGAAAAGGAAGGCGATTTCCAGATCGAAGAGAATAAAAAGGATGGCGATCAGGTAATAGCGCACATCGAACTTCATGCGCGCATCCTCGAAGGCCTCAAAGCCGCACTCGTAGGGAGAGAGCTTTTCCGGGTCCGGCTTATGGGGAGCCAGAATGAAACCCATGGCGACGGGCAGAACGCCAATGGCGACCCCCACCAGGACGAACATCAGGATTGGAAAATAGGCATCCATGATCCGCCGTCTATATTCAGTTTGTTATCGCGATATCCCTGCCGGAAAAACCGGAATGGGACTCCCGTATTCTTGGTGCCGACGGCGAGACTCGAACTCGCACAGCTTGCGCCACTACCCCCTCAAGATAGCGTGTCTACCAATTTCACCACGTCGGCACATGTTTTAAGCCGCGACGCACGAGGACTTGTGTGCGTCGCAACCCCCTTGCATTACTTCGGTATTTCCTTGGCCTTGGAACCCTGATCAGCCGGCACCGCTGGCGCCTCCGGCGAAGCCGCAGCAGGCGTCGGAGAAGGCTGCGATTGTACCGACTCCTGCATGAGGCTGCCAGTCGTTTTTGGCTTGCTCGAAGCGACGTAGGCCAGGGTCAGACTGGTGGCAAAAAATACCGCCGCCAGAATACCCGTGGAGCGACTCAGGAAGTTCGCCGAACCCGACGCGCCAAAGAGACTGCCGGAGGCTCCGCTCCCGAATGCAGCACCCATGTCCGCACCCTTGCCATGCTGCATCAACACCAGACCGATAATAGCCAGCGCCGCCAGGATATGCACCGTCAGGACTATGGAAAATACCCAGTTCATCATTTCGACCTCAACCCGCCGCCCGGCAGATTGCCAGAAAATCATCCGACACCAGGGCCGCGCCACCAATCAGCCCGCCGTCGATGTCGGACTGCCCGAACAATTCGGCCGCGTTCTGGGGCTTAACGCTCCCGCCATAAAGAACCCGAAGACCGGACGCAACCGCAGCGTCGGCCTGGCCGACCCGCCCACGGATCATCGCATGGACCTCTTGGGCCTGCGCTGCCGTAGCCGTACGGCCGGTGCCGATGGCCCAGACCGGTTCGTACGCCACGACTGCACGAGAAAAGGCCGCCACGCCAGCCGCGGCGAGAACGGCATCGAGCTGGCGCAACACTACTGCACCCGTCTCTCCAGCCTCCCGCTCCGCTAGGGTTTCCCCGACGCAAAGGATGGGCACCAGGCCCGCCGCCTGAGCGGCAACAAACTTGGCCGCAATGACCGCGTCGGTCTCCTCATACAGAGTGCGCCGCTCGGAGTGACCAACGATCACGACACGACAACCCAGTTCAAAAAGCATTGAACCCGAGACTTCGCCGGTATAGGCCCCCTTGTCGAACTCGCTGACCGTCTGCGCACCAAGGGCAACAGAAGTCCCGCGCACAAGGCCGGCACACTGAGCAAGATAGGGGAACGGCACGCAGACAGCCACCTCGGCGGAGACCCCGGACAACCCCGCCAGAACACCGCCCAACAGATCGGCGTTGGCCTGAAGATTGCCGTGCATCTTCCAGTTACCGGCGACATATTTTTTGCGCATTACTGAGGGATTCCGGGGTTGCAAAACTTTTGAATTCTAGCCCGGGAACGCCCTCACGGTCAAGGAAAAAGCCACTATTGGGCGGCGTCCCGCACTGCCTGGGCGAGCCTTTCAGCGAGCTGCGCAACCTGGACTGAATCTTCACCCTCGACCATGACGCGCAGCAGAGGCTCGGTTCCCGACGCCCGCAGAAGAACACGGCCGCGCCCAGCCAATTCGGCCTCCACTGCTGCCTGGGCGGCCCGGATTCCAGGGTCGTCCTGCCACGGGAAACCACGGGTGGTCTGCACGTTGATCAGCTTCTGCGGGTAAAGCGCCAGGCCGGAAAGCAGTTGCCGCAGGTCGCCGCCGCTTTCGCGCAGGGCCGCGAGGACTTGCAGCGCGGCGATGATGCCGTCCCCGGTCGTGTGCCGGTCGAGGGCCAGTAAATGGCCCGAATTCTCTCCTCCGTAGAGCCAGCCTTTTTCGAGGAGCATTTCCACGACGTATCGATCTCCCACCGCCGCGCGGGCAAAGGGAATATCCATCTTCGTGAGTGCATGTTCGAGGGCGAGGTTCGTCATCAGCGTCCCCACCACGCCGGCGACTTTTCCGTGGCGCGCGCGGCCCCTGACCATGGCGTAGAGGAGCTGGTCGCCGTCATAGAGATTGCCAGCCGCGTCGGCCATCTGCACCCGGTCCCCGTCGCCATCCAGGGCAATCCCCAGGTCGGCACGATGGGTCAGAACCGCCTCGCACAGGGCACGCGGCGCCGTGGCGCCAACGGCGTCGTTGATATTGAATCCATTGGGCGCAACGCCGATGGGGATGACCTCGGCCCCCAGTTCGTGAAACACGTCCGGCGCCACGTGATAGGCAGCGCCATGGGCACAGTCGACGACGATGCGCAGCCCGCGCAGATCGAGGTCATTGGGGAATGTGCTCTTGCAGAACTCGATGTAGCGCCCGCGGGCGTCCTCCAGACGGCGCACCCGCCCGAGGTCGCCACTTGGAACGCACTCCATGGCAGAACCCAGGGCATTCTCGATGGCCAGCTCGACATCGTCCGGCAGCTTGGTCCCTTGGGAGGAGAAAAATTTGATCCCGTTGTCGTAGTACGGATTGTGGGAAGCAGAGATGACGATTCCCGCCTGGAGCCGCAGAGCCCGCGTCAAGTAGGCGATGGCCGGCGTCGGCAGCGGCCCGACCAAGGAAACATCGACCCCGGCGGCAGAAAATCCCGCTTCCAGGGAGGCTTCCAGCATGTAACCGGAAATCCGCGTGTCCTTGCCGATGAGCACGGCCGGACGGGTGCCGTGCGGGCGGTGCTCGCGGGCCACCAGTACCTTGCCGGCCGCGTAGCCGAGCCGCATGACGAAGTCTGGGGTGATGGGTGACTGGCCGACCCGTCCACGCACACCATCCGTACCGAAATATTTTCTGCTCACAGCGTTTCTCCCTCATTCAAGGCCGCAAGTACGGCCAAAGCATCCTTGGTCGCCGCCACATCATGGACCCGCAACAACTGCGCCCCTCGCTGAACCGCCAGCAGGGCTGCGGCAACACTGGCCACCTGCCGCTCACCGACCGGACGTCCGCTGAGCGCTCCCAGCATGGACTTGCGCGAAAGGCCGGCAAGAATGGGCAATCCCCGCGGGGCAACGCGCTCCAGCGAGCGCAGCAGGACGAGATTGTGTTCCAGCGTCTTCCCGAAGCAGAACCCCGGATCGACAATCAGACGATCCTCTTCGATCCCTGCCGCTACGCAAGCCTCGACCCGCTGGCCAAGAAAAGAGGCCACCTCTGAAAGCACGTCGCCATAGGACGGATCGGCCTGCATCGTACGCGGTTCGCCCTGCATGTGCATGAGGCAAATTGCGCAATCCGAACCCGAAACGACCTCGAGAGCGCCCGGATGACCCAGCGCCGTGATGTCGTTGATGAGCGAAGCCCCCGCGGCAAGGGCAGCAGCCATGACTTCGGTCTTACAGGTATCGACCGATACCGGAACCCCCCACGAACAAACCGTTTCAAGGACAGGGAGCAAGCGATCCAGTTCTTCGCCGACCGTCGCGGACATGGCCCCGGGCCTCGAGGACTCCGCACCCAGATCGAGGATGTCGGCGCCCTCTTCCCACTGCCGCCGGGCGTGGGCGACCGCTGCGGCATGCTTACCGGCCAGACCGTCGCCTGAAAAGGAATCGGGAGTGAGATTGACGACGCCGACGATCAATGGGCGATCAAGGGGAAAGCGATAGGATCCGCAGCGGAGGCTCTTCATGGCGGGCAAACAAAAACCGGGAGCGGGCTCCCGGTCGAGTCTCACTTGGCCGCGAGATCAGGCCGTCGCAGGTGCACTGGGTTCAGCGCCGGGCTTGTCAGTCGGGGTAGAACTCTTGGGCGCACTTTGCGAGGGTTTGGGCGGACGAGGCGGCTTGCCGGCCATGATGTCCTCGATCTGCTCGGCATCGATGGTTTCCCAATCGAGCAAGGCCTGCGTCATTACCTCGACCTTGTCGCGGTTCTCCTCCAACAAGCGCTTGGCCAGTGCGTACTGCTCATCAATGATGCGCCGGATTTCGCCGTCCACCTCCTGCATAGTCGCCTCGGAAACACTCTTGTGTGTAGTCACTGAGCGGCCCAGGAATACCTCGCCTTCGTTCTCGCCATAGACCATGGGTCCCAGCTTGTCTGACATGCCGTAGCGAGTGACCATATCGCGGGCCATCGAGGTGGCGCGCTCGAAATCGTTGGAGGCACCGGTCGAGACGTCGTCGGTGAACAACTCCTCCGCCACGCGACCGCCAAAGGCCATGCAAATCTGCGCAAGCATCTGATTGCGATACAGACTGAACCGATCTTTCTCAGGTAGCGACCACGTGAGGCCTAAAGCACGACCGCGCGGAATGACCGTCACTTTATGGACCGGATCGCAACCGGGGAGCAGGGAGCCGATTATCGCGTGACCGGATTCGTGATAGGCGGTCTTACGCTTATCCTCTGGCGTTATGATCATGGACTTGCGCTCGGGCCCCATGAAAATCTTGTCCTTGGCCTTCTCGAAGTCTTCCATATCAACGAGGCGCTTGCTTGATCGGGCTGCGAAGAGCGCCGCTTCATTCACCAAATTGGCCAAATCGGCACCGGACATACCGGGAGTACCGCGGGCCAGAATATCGGCCTTGACGTCTCCCGCGATCGGCACCTTGCGCATGTGAACCTTGAGGATTTCCTCGCGACCGCGGATGTCCGGCAGGGGCACGACCACCTGACGGTCGAAGCGACCAGGCCTCAAGAGGGCAGGATCGAGAATGTCCGGACGGTTGGTTGCAGCGATGACGATGATTCCGGTATGGCCTTCGAAACCATCCATTTCCACCAGCAACTGGTTGAGGGTCTGTTCGCGCTCGTCGTTCCCCCCCCCAAGACCGGCGCCCCGGTGGCGTCCAACGGCGTCGATTTCGTCGATGAAGATGATGCACGGCGCGTGCTTCTTGGCATTTTCGAACATGTCGCGGACGCGGGCCGCACCGACGCCGACGAACATTTCGACAAAATCAGAGCCGGAAATGCTGAAGAAAGGCACCTTGGCTTCGCCGGCAATGGCCTTCGCGAGCAGGGTCTTGCCGGTGCCGGGATTGCCGACCATGAGCACACCCTTGGGAATACGCCCCCCGAGCTTCTGGAACTTGGAGGGATCGCGCAGGAAGTCCACCAGTTCCTGCACCTCCTCCTTGGCCTCATCGCAGCCAGCCACATCGGCGAAGGTGATCGTATTTTGGGCTTCGTCGGTCATCCGTGCCCTGGACTTGCCAAAAGAGAACGCGCCGCCTTTGCCTCCACCCTGCATCTGGCGCATGAAGAATACCCACACGCCGATGAGCAGAAGCATGGGGAACCAACTGACGAAAATGGTCATCAGGAAGGATTGTTCTTCTTCGGGCTTGGCCTCGACCTTGACGCCATATTTGAGCAGGTCGGAGACCAGCCAGATATCCCCGGGGGAATACGAGACAACCTTCTTTCCCTCGGTAGTGGTGGCTTTCAGAGTACGCCCCTCCATGACCACCTTGGCGATACGGCCCTGCTTCACCTCCTCAATGAATTGCGAATATTCCATCGAGGCCTGGGCCACCTGACGATTGCTCATCTGATTGAAAACGGTCATCAGTACCAAGCCGATGATCAGCCAGATCGCCAGGTTTTTGAACATGTTGTTCAAGCTTGCACTCCTTCACGCCGCACACGGCCCCAAAAACGCCATTCTAAACAAAACACTCAACGCAATGTTCGCCCCAAAAGATAAAGCTCGGCACTGCGATCCCGCGAGGCTTCGGGCTTCCTCACCGCCACGCTTGCAAAAGTCAATCGCATGGCCTTCAGGAAGGCATCGTAGTCACTACCCTGAAACACTTTGACCAGGAAGGCCCCCTGCGGTTTCAGGTGCGCTCGCGCGAATTCCAGGCCCAGTTCCGCCAAGTGCATCACCCGTGCCTGATCGACCAGATTTACACCGGACATATTGGGGGCCATGTCCGACATTACAAGACCCACCGGACGCCCGGCGAGCGATTCCGCCAGTTGTTCAAGCACCGCATCGTCACGGAAATCGCCTTGCAGAAAATGAACGCCGTGAATGGGGTCCATCTCCAGCAGGTCCAGGGCGAACACCAGACCGGTGTCGCCGACACGCTTTGCGGCCACTTGGGACCAACCTCCGGGAGCGGCTCCCAGGTCAACGACCACTTCGCCTCGCCTGAGCAATTTGTCCTTGTCGTCGATTTCCATCAGCTTGAAGGCAGCCCGCGAACGCCAGCCTTCCTTCTTGGCACGCTGAACAAAAGGATCGTTCACATGCTCCCGCATCCACGCCTTGCTGGTTCTGGTTCTGGCCATTGGCTAAAATGCCGGTTTTGAAAGGTTTTTCATGCTGCAATTATCCGCCGAACAACGCCGCACGCTGCGCGCCCGGGCCCACGGCCTTGATCCCGTCGTCTCGATTTCCGAAAACGGCCTTTCCGATGCCGTACTCAAGGAGGTCGAGGTGTGCCTCAAGGCGCACGAACTCATCAAGGTGCGCGTCTATGGCGACGACCGCAGTGTGCGGGAGGAATATCTGAACGTCCTCTGCGAGCGTCTTGGCGCTGCGCCAGTGCAGCACATCGGCAAGCTTCTGGTGCTCTGGCGTCCCGCACCGGCGGATGCGACGCCGGTCCGGCGCGTCCGTAAGCCTGCCCCCAGAACCAAACGCTCCTACCAAAACTAAGTCCCCACGGCCAGTGAGTTTTTGGGTGACCCCGGGCGGCATGCGTAAGTCCGCCCAGGCCTACGCGGCCAATGGCCAGGCTATGGCGAACTGTGCCAAGCGGGGACGACTGGGCGCGATAGCGGCGAGGACCAGTTCAGGGGGTTTCAGCGCAGTCCCCGTTCGCCCCAGGCCACCAGCCAGAGACCCAGTATGGTTTCCAGGAGGTATACGACGCTGGATACGCCATGCCAGGCCGCAAAACGGTCGCGGAATATGCTATCCATGACATCCCTGGGCAGCGCCTCGGCCTTCAACTGTGCCATAAGAGGCTGAATCCCAAACTGGCCTGCCGCGGTCAACAAGAGCAGCAGGACCACCAGCCAGAACACACCGCGTCTGATCACCGCTGCGCCCCAACGACCGATCAGAAACACGAGAAGGTAAGCCCCCCCACCGAGCCCGATCCAGCCGATCAAGGAGAAGAGCTTGCCGGCGACCAATCCGGCCAGTTGGCGATCGCCGAGGCTGGAGAACAAGGTAGGCGCCACCACATAGCCGATGGCGCACATGCCCCCAATCCAAAGGGCGAGGGCCCAGCGGTAGAGAACCTCAGACAGGGTGCGCATTGGGTCAGACGGAGCCTACTCGTAGCGGACGTCGATGATTTCGTATTCGCGCATGCCGCCGGGTGCCTGCACCTGGGCGATATCGCCGGCGTACTTGCCGATGAGGGCCCGCGCCACCGGGGAATTGACGGAAATCTTGCCAATCTTGATGTCGGCCTCGTCCTCGCCGACGATCTGGTAGGTCACCGCATCGCCGGAATCCTGATCTTCCATTTCCACGGTCGCCCCGAAGACGCAGCGGCCGTCGGCATCGAGCAGCTTGGGATCGATGATCTGGGCGTTGGAGAGCTTGCCCTCCACTTCCTGGATGCGCCCCTCGATGAAGCCCTGGCGCTCCTTGGCGGCATCGTATTCGGCGTTTTCGGAGAGGTCGCCGTGGGACCGGGCCTCGGCAATGGCCGCCACCACGTTGGGCCGGTCCACGGTCTTGAGGCGATGCAATTCGGCGCGCAGTTTTTCGGCGCCATTCACAGTCAGCGGAATCTTGCTCATTTTTCTTCCAGCAAAGCAAAACCGCCGGCGCCACGAAGGCGTCCCCGGCGGTCCGGTGGGTTGTTCAGTGAAGCTGCGCGTGCAGGGTCTGGATAGGATACACCACCAGATCGCTCCGGTTGCGTATCCCCTCCGCCGCCGCTTCGGCACCCCAGATCGTCGTATACATCGTCACCCGGGCCTGCAGGCCGGAGGTGCGGATGGAACGGGAATCGTTGATGGCGCCGCGCTTTTCTTCGACGGTATTGATGATCAGGGCGATCTCGTTGTTCTTGATCATGTCCACGATGTGGGGGCGGCCCTCGGTCACCTTGTTTACCGGCAGCACCGGCAGGCCGGCCGCCTCGATGGCGTGGGCCGTGCCGCGGGTGGCCACCAAGTGGAAACCGGCTTCAGCCAGATGGCGGGCCACTTCGACGGCCTTGGCCTTGTCGCTGTCCTTCACCGACAGGAAGGCCTTACCGCTGTGGGGCATGCGCACGCCCGCCGCCAGTTGTGACTTGACGAAGGCTTCGGCGAAACTGTTGCCGACGCCCATGACCTCGCCGGTGGACTTCATCTCGGGGCCGAGAATGGTGTCGACACCGGGGAACTTGACGAAGGGGAAAACAGCTTCCTTGACCGAGTAGTAAGGCGGAATCACTTCGGCGGTGACGCCCTGGGCCTTGAGGCTCTTGCCCGCCATGCAGCGGGCGGCGATCTTGGCCAGTTGCAGGCCGGTGGCCTTGGAAACGAAGGGCACGGTGCGCGAAGCACGCGGATTCACTTCCAGCACATAGACGTCCTCGTCCTTGATGGCGAACTGGACGTTCATCAGGCCGCAGACATTGAGGGCCTTGGCCATCAGCTTGGTCTGGCGGCGCAGCTCGTCCTGCAGGGCCTTGGAGAGGGAGTACGGGGGCAGCGAGCAAGCGGAATCGCCGGAGTGCACGCCGGCCTGCTCGATGTGTTCCATGACGCCGCCGATGATCACTTCGTCGCCGTCGGACAGGGCATCGACGTCCACCTCGCAGGCGTCGTTGAGGAAGCGGTCGAGCAGCACCGGCGAATCGTTGGAAACCTTGACCGCCTCGCGCATGTAGCGCTCCAGATCCTTCTGCTCATGGACGATTTCCATGGCCCGGCCGCCCAGCACGTAGGAGGGGCGGACCACCAGCGGGTAGCCGATCTCGGCCGCGAGGCGCAGGGCGTCTTCTTCGGTACGGGCGGTGCGGTTGGGGGGCTGCTTGAGGCCGAGGTCGTGCAGGAGTTTCTGGAAGCGTTCGCGGTCCTCGGCAATGTCGATGGATTCCGGCGTCGTGCCGATAATAGGCACGCCGTTGGCTTCCAGCGCCAGGGCCAGCTTGAGCGGTGTCTGGCCCCCGTATTGAACGATGACGCCCACCGGCTTCTCGATGGCGACGATTTCCAGCACATCTTCCAGCGTCAGGGGCTCGAAGTACAGGCGGTCGGAGGTGTCGTAGTCGGTGGACACGGTCTCCGGGTTGCAGTTGACCATGATGGTCTCGTAGCCGTCTTCGCGCATGGCCATGGCGGCATGGACGCAGCAGTAGTCGAACTCGATACCCTGGCCGATGCGGTTGGGACCGCCGCCCAGGACCATGATCTTCTTTTTGTCGGTGGGGTTGGCCTCGCACTCGTCCTCGTAGGTGGAGTACATATACGCGGTGCCGGTGGCGAATTCGGCGGCACAGGTGTCGACGCGCTTATAGACCGGACGCACGCCCAGTTGATGGCGGCGTTCGCGCACCGCCGACTCGCTGGTCTTGGTCAGGTAGGCAAGGCGCCGGTCGGCAAAGCCCTTGCGCTTCAGGTAGCGCAGTTCTTCAGCGGTGATGGAATCCAGGGAGCGTTTCTCGATGGCCAATTCCAGATCGACGATTTCCTTGATCTGGACCAGGAACCAGGGGTCGATCTTGGTCAGGTCGAACACCTTCTCTACCGACATGCCCACGCCGAAGGCATCAGCCACGTACCACAAGCGATCCGGCGATGGCCGCGCCAATTGCTCGTCGATGGTTTCGGGATCGACGGACTTGAGATTGAAGCCGTCCACGCCCACTTCCAGACCACGCAGGGCCTTCTGCAGGGATTCCTGGAAGGTGCGGCCGATAGCCATCACCTCGCCCACGGACTTCATCTGGGTGGTGAGGGTGGAGTCGGCCTGGGGGAATTTCTCGAAGGCGAAACGGGGCACCTTGGTGACCACGTAGTCGATGGAGGGCTCGAAGGAGGCCGGAGTCCTGCCGCCAGTGATGTCATTGGCCAGTTCGTCCAGGGTATAGCCGACGGCCAGCTTGGCCGCCACCTTGGCAATAGGGAAGCCTGTGGCCTTGGAGGCAAGGGCGGAGGAACGGGACACCCGGGGGTTCATCTCGATGACGATCATGCGACCGTCCTTCGGGTTGATGGAGAACTGCACGTTGGAACCACCGGTATCGACGCCGATCTCGCGCAGCACCGCAATGGAGGCGTTGCGCATGATCTGGTATTCCTTGTCCGTGAGGGTCTGGGCCGGCGCGACGGTGATGGAGTCGCCGGTATGGACGCCCATGGGGTCCAGGTTCTCGATGGAACAGATGATGATGCAGTTGTCCGCCTTGTCACGGACCACTTCCATCTCGTATTCCTTCCAGCCGAGGAGGCTTTCCTCGATCAGGAGCTCATTGGTCGGGGAGGCTTCGAGGCCTCGCTTGCAGATGGTCTCGAACTCCTCCATGTTGTAGGCGATGCCGCCGCCGGTGCCGCCCAGGGTGAAGGACGGGCGGATGATGGTCGGAAAGCCGATGGCGGCCTGCACCTGATAGGCTTCCTCCATGCTGTGGGCGGTGGCCGACCTGGCGGAGCCGAGACCGATTTTGGTCATGGCATCCTTGAATTTCTGGCGGTCTTCGGCCTTGTCGATGGCCTCCTTGGAGGCGCCGATCAGTTCGACGTCGAACTTGGCCAGCACACCCTCGCGGTCGAGATCGAGGGCGCAGTTGAGGGCCGTCTGGCCGCCCATGGTGGGCAGCAGGGCGTCGGGGCGCTCCTTCTCGATGATCTTGGCGACCACCTGCCAGGTGATGGGCTCGATGTAGGTGACGTCGGCCATCTCCGGATCGGTCATGATGGTGGCCGGGTTCGAATTCACCAGGATGACCTTGTAGCCCTCCTCGCGCAGGGCCTTGCAGGCCTGGGCGCCGGAGTAGTCGAATTCGCAGGCTTGGCCGATGATGATCGGGCCGGCGCCGATGATGAGGATGCTTTGAATGTCTGTACGCTTGGGCATAGTGATTCCTGCCTTGCCTTACTGGGCCGGCTGCAGCGCGGCCACGCCGCGGGACATGGTGTCGAGGAAGCGGTCGAACAGGTAGGCCACGTCGTGGGGGCCAGGGCTCGCTTCCGGATGGCCCTGGAAGGAGAAGGCCGGCACGTCGGTGCGGGCGATGCCTTGCAGGGAGCCATCGAAGAGGGAAACGTGGGTGGCCCGCAGGTTGGCCGGCAGGGTGTCGCTATCCACCGCGAAGCCATGGTTCTGGCTTGTGATCAGCACTTGGCCGGTATCCATGTCCTTCACCGGATGGTTGGCGCCGTGGTGGCCGAACTTCATCTTCAGCGTCTTGGCGCCGGAAGCCAGGGCCAGCAGCTGGTGACCGAGGCAGATGCCGAAGGTCGGCACACCGCGGTCGAGAAATTCACGGATGGCACCGATAGCGTAGTCGCAAGGCTCCGGGTCGCCAGGGCCGTTGGAGAGGAAGACGCCGTCCGGCTTCATGGCCAGCACGTCGGCGGCGGGCGTCTGGGCAGGCACCACGGTCAGTTCGCAACCGCGGGCGGCGAGCATGCGCAGGATGTTGCGCTTGACGCCGAAATCGTAGGCGACGACCTTGAAGCGCCTGGCTGCACCCGGCTGGTAACCCTCCAGGTTCCATTCGCCCTCGCTCCAGGGGTAGCCTTCCTTGACGGAGACCACCTTTGCCAAGTCCATGCCGGCCAGGCCGGGGAAGGCACGGGCCAGAGCGAGTGCCTTGGATTCATCGACATCACCCGCCATGACGCATCCGGCCTGGGCACCCTTCTCGCGCAGGATGCGGGTGAGCTTGCGGGTATCGATGCCGGCGATGGCGACGATGCCATGCTTCTTGAGGTAGGCAGAGAGATTCTCTTCGGCACGCCAGCTGGACGCACGCAGGGGCAGGTCGCGGATGACCAGTCCGGCGGCGTAGTTGGCAGCGGATTCGAAGTCTTCGGCATTGCAGCCGACGTTGCCGATGTGGGGATAGGTCAGCGTAACGATCTGGCGGCAGTAGGAGGGATCGGTAAGGATTTCCTGGTAACCCGACATGGCGGTATTGAAGACCACTTCGCCACTGGTGACGCCATCGGCGCCGATGGATTGCCCTTTGAAAACCGTTCCGTCGGCGAGGGCGAGAATGGCGGGGGATGATGTGGGCAGCAAGGGCACGACCGGCTCTCCTGATTTCTGCTTATGATGTGCCGAGCGGGAAGGCAAACGCCTCCCCGCTCGCAAGTCCAAAACCTTGAAATTATAGCCGAAATGCGCCTTTCTGGACAAGCTTGCCGCGTGAATCAGCCGTGGCCGCGATGGTCCACGAAGCGCTTGAGTTCCGGTTTGAGTCCGGCCATTTCCTCTTCGAGCAGAGAAAAACGGCGCCCGCAGTCATCCCAGGAAATCCCCCCGGGAACAATGGCTGCCTGCTCCAGGTCCAGTGCAAGCTGTCGCGCGGTATCGGCGTGGAACATGGCCAGGAGACTTTTCAGCGTATGGGCATGCATGCGCAGCTCGGAAGCGCTACGGGCAGCCAGCGACTGCCGCAGATGCTCTAAGTGGCTGTCCCACTCCGCGAGCATCATGCCCGCCATATTGGCCAGAAGGTCGGCATCCCCGATTTCCTTCAGGGCCGACTCCATATCCAGACGCAGTGGTTCGGCATTGGCACCAGTCTCCCACAGGCTCCTGCTGCCAACCGAATCCTCATCCACCGCCCGGTCCAGCGCCTCGTAGAGCAGCTCCGGGCGCAAGGGTTTGGCGAGATAGTCGTTCATGCCAGCTTGCAGGCATCGTTCGCGATCGCTCTCCATGACATTGGCCGTCATGGCCACGATCCAGACGGGCTTGAACGCATCGGAGACGACCCAACTGCGGCGCATTTCCCGCGCCCGAATGGCCTCCGCCGCCTCGACGCCCCCCATGACGGGCATTTGCATATCCATCAGGATCACATCGAAGCGCTGCTTCTCGAACCATTCGAGCGCTTCCGCCCCATTGTTGGCCACCACCACCCGGTGCGAGCGGCGCTGGAGCAGCCGAACCGCAAGTTCCTGATTCACCGGGTTGTCTTCCACCAGGAGGATGTCCAGAATTGGCTCGTCGCCCGCGGCAAGCGCCACATCAACCTCGAAGGCATCGAGCAGGGCACCCTCCGCCGCCCCGCCGGATTCCCCCAGGGCCAGAGCCAGGGCATCTCCCAAGTCAGCCAGGCCCACCGGCTTGACCAAATGTGCAGACACCCGAAGCTCGCGCAAACGCGCCAGATCGTGCCGCTGATTTTCAGTGGTCAACAACATCACCAGCTTTTCGCGCTGACGCCCGCTGCTCCAGTGCTCGGCGAGGGCAAATCCCCCAGGCGCGTCCATGGTCGCGTCGGCAAGAATGAGGTCGTAGGGAAAATCCACCGACCGGGACCGTTCCACCGCCTCCAGTGCCGGACCCGCTTCCGTCGCCCCAGAGGCCTGAATTCCCAGTCGTTCGAGCAGCGCCACCAAGTGGCGGGCAGTCTGCGGATTGTCATCGATCACCAATGCTCGACGGCCTGTAAACCTGCGTGGTGCAACATCGGCCGCGTCGCGATCGATGCCGAAGCGCGCCGTGAAGAAAAAGGTCGCCCCCTTGCCCTCGGCGCTTTCCAGCCAGATGCGTCCATCAAGGAGTTGAACCAGACGAGAACAGATGGCGAGCCCCAACCCCGTGCCACCGAAGCGGCGGGTCGTCGAAATGTCGGCCTGGGAAAAAGCGTCGAAGATCGCCCCCTGCTTCTCCGGCGGGATGCCGATTCCGGAATCGCGGACCTGGAAACGCAGCCAGAGGGAGTGGGGCGACATGCGTTCGACGGCAACCTCGACCTGAACCTCACCCTTCTCGGTAAATTTGATTGCGTTACCCAGCAGATTGGTCAACAGTTGGCGGATGCGGATCGGATCGCCGATCACCCGGCCGGGCACCTCGGAAGCCAGGGTGACCAGCAGTTCCAGGCCCTTCTTGTGGGCGCTCACCGCCATGACGCGGGCGGCTTCCAAGACCAGATCGGCAAGGTTGAAGCTGATGGCCTCGACCTGCATCTTGCCGGCCTCGATCTTGGAAAAGTCCAGGATGTCATTCACGATGGTCAACAAGGCCTCGGCCGAAGACTTTACCGTCTTGAGGTAATGGCGCTGCTCGGCGTCCAGATTCGTATCGAGCGCAAGCTCGGTCATACCGATGATGCCGTTCATGGGCGTCCGGATTTCGTGGCTCATATTGGCCAGGAAGGCACCCCTCGCGCGGTTCGCCGTCTCTGCCGCTTCCTTGGCTGCCACCAGACGCACTTCCGACTCCCGATCTGCACTCACATCCCGATGCAGGACTAACATGCGCAGCGGCTCCCCACCCGGATCCCTCGCGGTGATCAGCCCGCGTACCTGGAGCCAGCGCCAATCGCCGGCCTTGGTCCGCATGCGGACATCGGCGGAAAACAGCGGGGTCTTGTCCTGGGCATGGGAAGCGATGCGCGCTTGCAGTGTGCGCAGATCGTCCGGATTGACCAGTCTTTGCCATCCGGCCACGCTATCGTCGGCTTCCGTCCCTTCGTAGCCCAGCAGGGTCTTCCACTTGCGGCCGGATTCGATATTGCCGGAGCGGAGATTCCAGTCGGACAGAGCGTCACCCGAAAGCTCGTTCTGCCAATGCTGAAGATTGGCGTACATGCTGTAAGTGCTGTCGGCCGCCTCCAGAAACCGCGCCAGCCCCCGGACAAGCTCGCCGTGCTCCCCCTCGACGGTTGACAGCAAGGCCCGCAGACGCTCCTCACCGCCCCCCGGAAAAATCTCCTGGAGCTGACGGTTGAGGAATTTGGATTTCACGGCCGGGAACCGGTAAGAAGTGAAAAACGAAAGGTGAAATGTGGAACACCGATCCTTGCTGACATGCCCTCACCCTTCACATTCCACGTATCACCCCTTACTTCGAATCAGCGCAGCCCCAGGACATCCTGCATGTCGAAGAGGCCCCGTTCCTTGCCCAGCATGTACCTTGCGGCGCGCAGGCTTCCCAGGGCATAGGGCATCCGCCCCCCAGCCTTGTGGCTAACCTCGACACGCTCTCCGATACCGCAGAACATCACCGTGTGGTCGCCGACGATATCGCCCCCCCGCACCGTTGCAAAGCCAATGGTGGAAGGATCCCGCTCGCCGGTCACGCCCTCGCGACCATACACCGCGCAATCCTTCAAATCGCGCCCCAGCGCAGCGGCGACGACCTCCCCCATGCGCAGGGCGGTTCCCGAGGGTGCATCGACTTTCATGCGATGGTGGGCCTCGACGATTTCGACGTCGTAACCGGTATTCAGAATGCGGGCAGCGAGGTCAAGCAGGCGAAACACGACATTGACCCCTACCGCCATATTGGGCGCGAAAACAACCGGGATGCGCTCCGCCGCCGCTGCGATGGCCGCCTTGCCCGCCACATCGAAACCCGTCGTGCCGATGACCATGGCCACACCCCGATCGGCACACAGCGCCAAGTGGTGCAACGTGCCTTCCGGACGGGTGAAATCGATGAGGCAATCACAGCCCTCCAGCGCCGCAACCAGATCCGCCGTAACCGGGACGCCGCCCGGAAAGCCGGCAAGTTCCCCGGCAGGGCGCCCCAGGTAAGAGCTGCCTGGGATGTCGATCGCCGCCGCGAGGACCGCTTCGCCGTCCTTGAGGACCGCCTCGATCAGCGTACGGCCCATGCGCCCCCCGGCACCGACGATGCCGATCCGCAAACCCTTCATCTTCTGCCCCTCTTGTTATAAGCCGACTTTTTCCAGCATGCGCCCGAAAAAGCCCTTTTCGTCAGCCGGCGGCAAGGGCTTGCCTTCGGCGTCCGTCGGCAGCGATCCCAGGTCGATCACCTGGGTACTGGCCACCGGCGCGGTCAGTTCGGCGACCTGAGCAACTTCGACATCCCCGGAAACCTTCTCCAGGCGGCCATCCGCATTGAAGAATACAGAAAATTTGCGTATCTCGACAGCACTCGTCCGGCCGTTCTCGAGGCGATAGACGTAGTCCCAGCGATCGGCATGGAAAATATCGGCCAGGAGAGGCGTCCCCAGCAGGAAACGTACCTGATCCCGGGTCTGGCCGGGCTTGAGCTGGGACACCATTTCCTGGGTAAGCACATTGCCCTGCTGCACGTCAATGCGGTACTCGGTGACGATCCGCGGAACGTTCGAGCAGGCTGCGAGCCCGACTAAGACGGCGGCGATCAGGATGCGCTGAATGGTCATGGCGGCGTGCGGAGGGAGTTCTTCAACGGGACCAAAGCGTACTATCATACCCGAAATCCACCCGGCCCCAGGCCTTGCCACCACTGGTAGAACGACGATGAGCGACCCGCAGAGCCTCAAGAACATGGGACTGAAGGCCACCTTTCCCCGGCTTAAAATTCTGGAACTGTTCGAAAAAAGCAGCGTCCGCCACATGACGGCAGAAGACGTCTACCGCGCCCTCCTCGCTGAAGGCATGGACATCGGCCTGGCCACGGTTTACCGGGTACTGACCCAGTTCGAGCAGGCGGGTCTTCTGGAGCGCCACTTTTTCGAATCCGGCAAGGCTGTTTTTGAAATCAACGCCGGCAAGCATCACGACCACCTGGTCTGTATCGATTGTGGCAAGGTCGAAGAATTCTACGATGCGGAAATCGAACAACGGCAGCACCAGATCGCCACAGAAAGAGGCTTTTCCATCCAGGAGCACGCGCTCTACCTCTACGCCCATTGCAGCAAGGCAGACTGCCCCAGCCGCGCTGCCGGAACGCCAAAGATCAAGAATTAAGCGGCCGTGACAGCCGATACCGGTGCCTGGAGTGCCTGGCTCGCTTCCGCCGGCACGGCCTACGTCCTCATCGCCCTGGCCGAGATGGGCGACAAGAGCCAGTTGGTCTGCATGTCGCTGGCGGCTCGCCACCGGGGCCTGCCGGTTGCAGCCGGCGCCATCGCCGCCTTTGCCCTCCTCAATGGTTTGGCCGTCCTGTTCGGCTCCGCGGTCGCCGCGTGGCTGCCCGAGGGCTTGGTCACGGCCGCCGTAGCGCTGCTCTTCGCGGGCTTCGGGATACAGGCCCTGCGCTACCGTGCGGAGGAGGAAGACGAAGTGCGGGAGGAAAAAACCGGTCGGGGCGTTCTCGTCACCACCTTCGCCCTGATCTTTCTGGCTGAATTCGGCGACAAGACCCAGATTGCCGTTGCCGGCCTGGGGAGCACCGCCCCGGCCGGTGCGGTGTGGTCGGGCGCCACCCTCGCCCTGGCGACCACCTCCATCCTGGGGGTCATCGCCGGCCGGAGGCTGCTTCAGCGACTTCCCCTGGTGTGGATCCACCGCGTTAGCGGCGTCTTCTTTCTGTTGCTAGCGCTCTTCGCCGCCAGCCGTCTTATCTGAACTCCTGGGCGGAAACCCAGGCTAGCCGCACTCGTCGCCCAAGAGAAAACCTCAGGCTCTGAGGATCAGATTCCCAGAAGCTCCCGGGCGTGGCGCCGTGTGATATCGGTAATATTCACCCCGCCCAGCATGCGAGCGATCTCGCCCACCCGGCCTTCACCGTCCAGGGGCGCGATGGCGCTGCGCACGACGCCTTCGCGGACATCCTTCCTGACCTGCCACTGCCACTGGGCCCGTGCAGCGACCTGGGGCAGATGGGTAACACAGAGGATCTGCCGTTCCTCGCCCAGTTGCCGCAGGAGGCGGCCGACGATTTCCGCGACGCCTCCGCCGATCCCGACATCTACTTCGTCGAAGATCAGGGTCGGCACACGGGAGGAGCGGGAGGCAACCACCTGGATGGCCAGGCTGATGCGCGACAGCTCGCCGCCCGACGCCACCCGGGCGAGGGGCCGCGCATCGCTGCCGGCAAGCCCGGCGATACGAAATTCCACCTGCTCGAGCCCGTGCGCAGCGGGCTCGCCGGAAAGGAGGCCCACCTCAAAGCGCCCCGAAGCAAGGGCCAGATCAGCCATGAGCGCCGTCACCGCCCGGGCCAGATCGTCCGCTGCACGCTGGCGCCCCGCGGAAAGGCGCTCCGCCAGGGCAAGATAGGCCGCTCGACAAGCCTCGACACGAGCCCTCAGGGCCTTGGTATCGAAGGCCGCACCGATTTCACTCAAACGACGGCGACCCTGGACAAGCAATTCCCCCAGCGCTTCCGGTCGGACACGAAACTTGCGCGCGGCAGCGTGAATTGCCTCGATGCGTCCCTCGACCTGAGCCAGACGGCGAGGATCGAGGTCAACCCGATCGGCGTAGCGCCGCAGAAGCGAAACCGCCTCGGCCAACTCCGCCCGGGCAGACTGGAGCAAGCCTGCAATATCGTTCAGCCCCGGATCATAAGCCGCGAGATCGTCGAGCCGCCGGCTTACGGCGTCCAGTTGCCCCTCGCTGGCGCCCTCGCCTTCGCAAAGGGAGGCCAGGGCGAACTGGGCGCCCTCGAGCAAGCTGGCGGAGTGGGCCAGCCGCCGATGTTCGGCTTCCAGAGCCTCCCACTCGTCCGGCCCTAAGCCCAGTCCATCGAGTTCGGCGACCTGCCACTCCAGTTGCTCCCGCTCCCGCGCCAGACCTTCACCACTGGCAGCGGCCTCGGCCAGGGCCAATTCAGCCTCGCGCCAGGTGCGGAACGCGGCGGCGGTTTCCGTGCCCAGGGAGGCCTGGCCCGCGTGAGCATCGACCAGCGCCCGCTGGGCATCGGCCCGCAGCAGGGACTGATGGGCATGCTGACCGTGGATATCGACCAGGTCTTCCGCCACCTCGCGCAACTGCTGGGCCGTGGCCGGCGCACCATTGATATAGGCCCGGGAACGCCCTCCGCTGTCGATGACCCGCCGCAGCAGCAATTCCTCGTCGGCCTCGAAGTCGTTGGCCGCCAGCCAGTCGCGCACCGCGGGTCTGCCGGAGACGTCGAAAACCGCGGCGAGTTCTGCCTTGTCGCAGCCCGCCCGAACGACTCCGCCTTCGGCGCGTTCTCCAAGGGCCAGGGCCAGAGCATCGACCAGAATGGATTTTCCTGCCCCCGTCTCTCCGGTCAAAGCACCGAACCCCCCCGAAAACTCCAGTTCCAGCCGGTCGACAATAACGAAATTACGTAGATCGAGACGGCGTAGCATCAGTGCCCCCGGGGGCGTTCGCTCCACTGGAGCTTCTGACGCAGCATGGCGAAATAGCGGTAGCCCGGCGGATGGAGAAAACAGATCGAATACTCTGAGCGCCGCAAGCGGACGCAATCCTGGGCCCGCAAGTCGAGGGTCACCTGGCCATCGAAGTGCACCCGCGGATCGTCGGCGTAGGTGATGCGAAGCTCGATCTCCGCCGTGTCATTGACCAGCACCGGCCGGTTGGTGAGGGCGTGGGGACACAAGGGAACCAGGGCGATGCCGGTCAGGGTGGGGTGAAGAATCGGCCCTCCCGCGGAAAGAGCGTAGGCAGTGGAGCCGGTCGGAGTGGACACGATGAGCCCGTCCGAACGCAAGTTGTAGATGAACTCGCCGTCGATGAACAGCTCCAGCTCGATCATGCGTCCGATGGCGCCCTTATCCACTACCAGGTCGTTCAGAGCCAAGTTGGCCGCTACCTCCCGACCTTCGCGCAGCACTTCGGCATCCAGCAACATGCGCTTCTCGGCCGTGAAGCGTCCGTCGAGAAGGTCGTCCATGCAGGAGAGCATATCGCTGCGAGCGATATCGGTCATGAAGCCCAGGCGCCCCTGGTTGACTCCCACCAGGGGCACGCCGTAGCGTGCCAGCCGGCGCGCCGCGTTGAGCATGGTCCCGTCGCCGCCCAAGACAATGGCCAGGTCGGCGTGGGCGCCAATATCGTTGAAGCCGCAGGTCACCCAGCGCGACAGATCGACCAGCTTGCCGATGCGTTCGGAGGTCTCTCTTTCGATGAAGACGCTGATGCCCCGCTCGTGCAGGTACTCTGCAAGGCGGCGCAGGGACTCGGCAATCTCCGGGCTGTGGTACTTCCCCACCAGGGCGATGGTGCGAGGCGAGCGGTAGGAGCCGAAGGGAGAACTCATGGGGCGGATTTTGGCACAATTCCCCTCAGCCGGCTGGCATCCCGGCCCCTCCGGTCCCGCTTCTTGGGTGATAAACCACGATCTTCTCCCGCAAGAGCACTTTTTTTGCCAGAATCGCCCCATGCTCGACCAACGCTCCAGAACCCTCCTCAAGGCGCTCGTAGAACACTACATCGCCGATGGCCAGCCGGTGGGGTCCCGTGCCCTGTCGCGTTTCTCAGGACTCGACCTTTCGCCGGCCACCATCCGCAACGTGATGGCCGATCTTGAGGAAGCCGGATTCGTCGCCAGCCCCCATACATCCGCCGGCCGGATTCCGACCCCCCGTGGCTACCGGCTTTTTGTCGACAGCCTGCTCACGGTCGAGCCCCTGGACCCGGCCCGGGTGGGAGCAATGGAAGGTGCCCTGCAAATCGCCCAACCCCAGCAGCTCATCGCCAGCGCTTCGCAACTGCTTTCCGGGCTCACCCATTTCGCCGGCATCGTCGTGGCTCCCCGGCGCAATCCCCCCCGCATCCGCCAGATCGAATTTCTCGCGCTGTCGGAAAAACGCATTCTGCTCATCATCGTCACCACCGACGGTGACGTACAGAATCGCGTTCTCGTCTCGGAAAAATCCTACTCCCCCTCCGAACTCGTCAGCGCGGCCAATTACCTCAACCAGCAGTTCGGAGGCATGGATTTCGAACAAATCCGCCAGCGCCTGAATGCCGAAATCGAACAGCTACGCAGCGACATCAAGCCCCTGATGGCCGCCGTCCTTGAGGCTGGCGGCGACGCCCTGGCGGAAACGGCCATGCCCTGCGTCATCTCCGGCGAACGCAACCTCTTGGACGTGGAGGAGTTGTCGTCCAACATGCGGCGCCTGCGGGAACTCTTCGACCTTTTCGAGCAACGCTCCAGCCTGATGCGGCTTCTGGACATCTCCCACCGGGCGGAGGGCGTTCAGATCTTCATCGGCGGCGAGTCGGGCATCGCCCCCCTCGACGAATGCAGCGTCGTCACGGCCCCCTACGAAGTCGGCGGGCGCATCGTCGGCTCCGTGGGCGTCATCGGCCCCACCCGCATGGCCTACGAGCGGGTCATCCCCATCGTGGATATTACCGCTCGACTCCTGTCCAGCGCCCTCACCACCCAGCAAGGCATCTGATGTCCCGTTTCCGTCCCGAACCGGCGTACCGCCATGGCACGCCGACCCGTCCCGCCGTCGTCCTGGTCAACCTGGGAACGCCCGATGCCCCCACCGCCCAGGCCCTGCGCCGCTACCTGAAGGAATTCCTTTCCGACCCCCGTGTGGTCGAAATCCCCCGCCTGCTCTGGTGGCCCCTCCTCAACGGCGTAATCCTCAACACCCGCCCCGCCCGGTCGGCAGCCAAGTACGCCGCCGTATGGACCCCCGAGGGATCCCCCCTGCGGGTCCATACCGAACGGCAGGCCAAGCTCCTCGCCGGCCTTCTCGGCGCGCGGGGCCACCACGTCACCGTCGCGTGGGGAATGCGTTACGGCGAACCTGCCCTGCCCGCGGTTCTCGACCGGCTCAAGGCCGAGGGGGCCGACCGCATTCTCGTGGTCCCGCTCTATCCGCAGTACGCCGCCAGCACCACCGGCACCGTGATCGACCGGCTGTCCGGCTGGCTCGCCGTCACCCGGAATCAGCCAGAAATCCGCACCCTGCGCAGCTTTGCGGACGACGAGGGCTACCTCGCCGCCCTGGAAGCCTCCGTCCGCCGCCACTGGCAAGAAAGCACCCTGCCGGACGAGCGCTACCGCCTGGTCATGAGTTTTCACGGCCTACCCCGCCGCAGCCTCGACCTGGGAGACCCCTACCACTGCGAGTGCAGGAAGACCGGGCGCCTCCTCGCCGAACGTCTCGGTCTTACACCCGACCGGGCCCTGGTGACCTTCCAGTCACGCTTCGGCCGGGCGGAATGGCTCCAGCCCTATACCGCCCCCACCCTGGAGCAACTGGCCCGCTCAGGAATCGACCGGGTCGACGTCATCTGTCCGGGCTTTGTCGGCGACTGCCTGGAAACCCTCGAGGAAATCGCCCTGGAAGCCCGGGCCACCTTCCTGGCGAGCGGCGGCAAGACCTTCCATTACATTCCCGCCCTCAACGAACAGCCAGCCTGGATCGAAGCCCTGGCCAGGATCGTCGAGGGCCACCTCGCCGGCTGGCCGACCCGGAGCAGGGAAGACGCTTCCGCTCTCGCCGATTCAGCCCGGCGGGCGCGGGATCTCGGCGCGCCGGGTTGAGACTTCGACAGCGCTAAAGCTCCTCGCTGGGCAGCCGTAGAAGCAGGTATCCCTCGCCACTTCGGGAGACCGCCATGCGTATCGCCGCTGCCTCGATCGAGCTTGTCTCGGCCCACTCCCGGCTGGAGTTCCGGTCCCGCGAAGAACGCCTCAATGCCTGGACCCGGCGTGCTGTGCCGCCTGAAGCGCCTCCCCGGGCGCGTCCCGCAAGCGCCGTTTCCGAAGCCGGACGGTCTGCCCAGGCGGAGGAATCCTGTTCGGACTGCGAACCCCGCTTCCAGATCATCCGCCTCATCCTCGAGGCCCTCACCGGCCGCGCCGTCCAGGTCTTCGATGCGGGCCGGCTCGCTTCCCCGGGCGATGCACCGAACATCGCGGCGCCTCCCCCGCAGTCCGGAACCGGACAGGGCCCCGGGTTCGGACTCGAATACGACCTGCGGGAATCCCGCTACCAGAGCGAGGATGTCAGCTTCCGAGCCGCCGGGTCGGTCACCACGGCCGATGGCCGCTCCTTCGACTTCCAACTCAGCTTTGCCCTGCATCGGGAAAGTCTTTCCGAAACCCGCCTCAGTCTGCGGCTCGGCGAAGCGGCGCGACAGAAAGACCCGCTGGTGATCAATTTTTCCGGCAAGGCCCCGCAACTGGCGTCGACTCGTTTTTCCTTCGACCTCGACGGGGACGGCGCGGCTGAAAACCTGGCCGCGCCCGCGACTGGCAGCGGATTTCTCGCCATCGACCGCAACGGTAACGGAATCGTTGACGACGGCAGCGAACTCTTTGGCCCCGCGAGCGGTGACGGCTTCTCGGAACTTGCCACCCTCGATGGAGATGGCAATGGATGGATCGACGAGAACGACGGCCAGTTCGCCGCGCTGCGTACCTGGAACCCCCTCGCCGACCCCGGGCGCCAGGGCCTGTCCCTGGCCGAGGCTGGCGTGGG
>SSTB01000298.1 GCA_009469665.1 Azonexaceae bacterium
CACCCGTCCGGTCCTGGAACCGGCGGCCAAGCAATTGACGGCGGAAGTCGATGCCCTGCTCGCCCTGGTGCGGGAGGATGTCCTGTCCGAACGCTTCCAGACCGCCCCCGACGACTATTTCAAGCAGGCCACCACGGTCATCGACCACGGCTATCAGGTGATGTTCGAGACCCTGATTCCGCAGTTCGAAAAGATGCTGGCCGAACGGCAGGGCGATGCCGAGCGCCAGCGGGCGGCCTATGTGCTGGGCGCCATGATCGGCCTGGTGCTGGCGGCCTTTTTCGCGGCGGGCATGTATTTCTCGGTGCTCAACAGCGTCGAGGTCTTTTCCCGGGGCGCCGAACGTCTGGCCGGCGGCGATCTGACCGCCCGTTTCGACCTGGACGGCCACGACGAACTGCACGCTGCGGCGGACCACTTTAACGACATGGCGGGGGCCTTCCGCAAGCTCCTGGGCAATATCCAGGGGGGCGTGCAGCAACTGCGCGTCGCCACCGAGCAGTTGGCAACTTCGAGCAAGCAGATCGCCGATAGTGCGGGTCACCAGAGCGATGCCGCTTCCAGCATGGCGGCCTCGGTGGAGGAAATGACCGTGGGGGTGGACCACATCGCCCGCAATGCGGAGGATGCCCAGAACCATTCGCGGGAGTCGGACCGGGTGGCGGCCCGGGGCGGCGAGATGGTGGGCGGCATCGTGAGCGAAATCCAGCGCATCGCCGCGACGGTCAATGAGAGCGCCGCCGCGGTGGAGGCTTTGGGGCAGAAGTCCAATGAGATTTCGGCCATTGTCGGTGCCATCAAGGACATTGCCGACCAGACCAATCTGCTGGCGCTCAACGCCGCCATCGAAGCGGCCCGGGCCGGGGAGTCTGGCCGCGGCTTCGCGGTGGTGGCCGACGAAGTGAGGAAACTGGCCGAGCGTACCGCCAAATCCACCCAGGAAATCACCGATATGATCGTCTCGATCCAGACCGGGACCGAAACCGCCGTGACCAGCATGAAGCAGGGCGTCGCCTCGGTGGCGGTGGGGGTCGAGCAGGCCAGTCGCGCCGGCAACACCATCGAGGAAGCCCAGGCCTGTTCGCGGCAGGTGGTCGGAGCCGTGGGCGAGATCACCGGCGCCCTGCGCGAGCAGGCCGCCGCCAGTACCGAAATCGCCCAGAACGTCGAAAAGATCGCCCAGATGGCCGAAGAGAACAACGCCGCCGCCGCGGCCAATTCGGGCACCGCCCAGGAATTGCGCCGTCTGGCGGAGAATCTAAGCCAGGAAGTCTCCCGCTTCAAGACCTGAGGGGCTATGAATAAATCTACTGCGCGGCCCGATTGCTTCGTTGGGCGGTGCTCGCTCCTCGCCTATCTCATTGATATGTCTCGTCGCTGCGCTCCGTCCGCCTCGCACTCGGGCCGCTCGCTACGATTTCTTCACAGCCTCTGATCGCGTGGAGGGCGTGACCCGCCCCGCCGCCCCGCCCGGGGCGGTTTTTCCATTGGGTTGTGCGGCCCTCGGCTTCGCCTTGGGCGTCACGGCCCTTCAGTTGCAGCCCCAATCGCCCGCCTGGGGATCGGCGGGCCTCCTGGCCTGCCTCCTGCTCTGCCTGCCCCTGCGCGGGCCATGGCGCCTGTTCATGGTGTTCGCCGCCGCCCTGGCCCTGGGTTTCGGCTGGGCTGCCTGGCGGGCCGAAATCCGCCTGGCTGATGTGCTTCCCGAGCATTGGGAGGGGCGCGACGTGGCCGTGGTCGGCGTGGTGGCCGGCTTGCCCCAGGGCTTTTCCCGGGGCGAGCGCTTCGCCTTTGATGTCGAGAGGGTGGAGACGGCGGGAGCGGTCGTTCCCCGCCGGGTGATGCTGTCCTGGTACCGAGGTGCCGACCCTGAGGCTTCCGCGGCGCCGCCGTCCATCCGGGCCGGGGAGCGCTGGCACTTGGTCCTGCGCCTGCGCCGGCCCCATGGCAACGCCAATCCGGGGGGCTTCGATTACGAAGCCTGGCTGCTGGAAAACGGCGTACGGGCCACGGGTTACGTCCGCCCCCGGGAGGCCAACGGACTCGTGGAGGCCTTCGTGCCCGGTTTCGGCTACGGCGTCGAACGCCTGCGCCAGGCGGTGCGGGATCGCTTTCTCGCCGTGCTGCCCCCCGAGACCCACCCCTACGGCGGCATTCTGGCTGCCCTGGCGGTGGGCGACCAGCGCGCCATCCAGGGGGACTTGTGGAACGTCTTTAACCGCACGGGAACCACTCACCTCATGTCCATCTCGGGCTTGCATGTGACCCTGGTGGCGGCGCTAGCCGGCTGGGCCTGCGGCGCCCTGTGGCGGCGTGTGCCTCGCCTGGCCAATCGAGTTGCGGCCCAACGCGTCGCCCTGGCCGCAGGGGTCTTGGCGGCCTTCCTGTTTACCGCCCTGGCCGGCTTCGGCGTTCCCGCCCAGCGCACTCTCTATATGCTGGCGGTGGCGGCTCTGGCCCTGGGGTCCGGGCGCTGGGTTTCCCCGGGGCGGGTGCTGGGTCTGGCCCTGGTGGCCGTGCTGCTGGCGGACCCCTGGGCCGTACTGGCGGCCGGTTTCTGGCTGTCCTTCGGAGCCGTGGCGGCCCTGCTCTTCGTGGCCGGGGAGCGGCGTGGCGCGGAGGCGGGCGAGGGGGACGGTCCGGGGCGCCCCCCATGGGGGGAACGTCTGCGCGCTTGGGGCCTGGTCCAGGGGGCGGCGACCCTGGCCTCGCTGCCCGTGCTGCTCCTGGTCTTCGGGCAGTTTTCCCTCGTCTCGCCCCTGGCCAATGCACTGGCCATCCCGGTGGTGAGTTTCGTGGTCACGCCCCTGGCCCTGGCGGCGGCCGCGGTGCCCTGGGACGGGTTGTTGCACCTGGCTCATCTGCCCCTGGCCTGGCTCATGGAGGGGCTCGCCCTGGCGGCCGTGCTGCCGGTCTGGCAGAGTGCGGCGCCTCCGCTGTCGGTGGCCATCCTGGCCGGGCTGGGGGTCATCCTGCTGCTCCTCCCGGCCGGGGTGCCGGGCCGCTGGGCCGGCCTTGGACTGCTGCTGCCGCTCTTTCTCTGGCCGCCGCCCCGCCCGGCCGCGGGAGAGGCCTGGGTGACGGTGCTCGACGTGGGCCAGGGTCTGTCCACCGTGGTGCGCACTCGGGACCACACCCTGGTCTACGATCCGGGGCCTCTCTACAGCGCCGAATCCGACGCCGGTCAGCGCGTCGTGGTGCCCTATCTGCGCAGCCTGGGGGTGGACCGGCTGGACGGACTGGTGGTGACCCATCGCGACAGCGACCACTCCGGAGGCAGCGCATCGCTGCGGGCGGCCTTGCCGGTGGATAGCTTCTGGAGTTCCGCCGGCGAAGCGGGAAGTATCCCCTGCCAGGACGGGCAGCGCTGGGAGTGGGACGACGTGCGCTTCACCGTGCTGCACCCCGCAGCGGCGGAGTACCGGGCCGAAGGCAAGGCCAACCATCTGTCCTGTACCCTGCGCATCGAGGCCGGGGGCCGGGCGATCTTGCTCACCTCGGACATCGAGGCCCGCGACGAGGAAGCGCTGCTGCGTCGCCATCGGGCCGAACTTGCCGTCGATGTTGTCCTGGTCCCCCATCACGGCAGCCGCACTTCCTCCACCCCCGCCTTCGTCGCCGCCACCGCTGCGCGCCATGCCGTGGTGCCGGTGGGTTACCGCAACCGTTTCGGCCATCCCAAGGAAGAGGTACTGGCCCGCTATGCCGCCGCGGGCATGACGGTGTGGCGTACCGACCGGGACGGTGCGGTCGAACTCGTCCTGGCCCGCGACGGCGTGAAGGCGAGGGCTTGGCGCTCGGAGCGCCCGCGCTACTGGCACGGCCGCTGATGCTATGCTTGCAGCACAAGGAGGTGTCATGAGCTGGTTCGACTGTCTCAAACGCTGTTTCTGCCGTCCGTCGGCCTGGGTCGATCGCGAGGTGCGCTGCGCCAGTCCCACCGGCCTGCACCGCATGGCCTATCGGCAATGGGGCGATCCGGGCAATCCCCGGGTGCTGGTCTGCGTCCATGGCCTCACCCGCAACGGGCGGGATTTCGACGATCTGGCCCGGGCCCTCATGCCCCACTACCGGGTGGTCTGTCCCGACGTGGTCGGGCGGGGCCGCAGCGGCCGCCTGAAGGATGCGGCCGGCTATGCCATTCCCCAGTACGTGGCCGACATGGTCACCCTGATCGCCCGGCTCGACGCTGAGGAAGTGCATTGGCTGGGCACCTCCATGGGCGGCCTGATCGGCATGGCCCTGGCCGGTATGCCGGATACTCCCATCACCCGCATGGTGCTCAACGACGTGGGACCGGTCATCACCGGCGAATCCCTGCGCCGCATCGGCCAGTACGTGGGTGCCGACCCCACCTGGGCCACTTTCGACGAGGCCCTGGCCTACGTGCGGCAGGTGAGCGCGCCCTTCGGGCCTCTCAGCGACGCCCAGTGGCGCCACCTGACCGAAACCAGCGTCAGTTGTCGCGCCGACGGGCGCTGGGGCTTCCGCTACGATCCCGCTATCGGCGAGGCCTTCCGCATGGCCTTCGCTGCGGTCGATATCGACCTTTGGCCCCTCTACGAGGCGGTGCGCTGCCCGACCCTGGCCGTGCGCGGGGCGGAATCCGACCTCCTGCGCCGGGAGACCTGGCAGCAGATGGCCGAACGCGGTCCCCGCGCCAAGCTGGCCGAAATCGCCGGCGTGGGCCACGCCCCGATGTTCATGGACCAAGGCCAGATCGCCGTGGTGCGGGATTTTCTGCTGGCTTGAACCGGATTCAGTCGCGGCCCGCGGCCACCCAGCGCTGTAGCCGGACGAGGGGGTCCTGGCGGTAGAAGCGGCGTAGCAGGTCGTAAAAGGCGGGGTATTCCTCGGCCACCACGTCCGGCATTTCGAAGAAGGCTTCGCTCACCACGGCGAAGAATTCGGAGGGGTGTTCGGCGCCGTAGGGGTCGATCCAGGTTTCCTCGTCGCCATCGACGCGCTGGCAGAAGTGCTCGTAGGCCGCGTGCAGAATGTTTTCCCACTGCTTGCGGGAGACGCCGGGGGGAAGCGGGGGCACGCCGTCGGCCTCGCCGTTTTCCATGTCCAGCTTGTGGGCGAATTCGTGGATCACCACGTTGTAGCCGTCGCCCGCCATCTGGGCGTCCCGCCACGAGACGATGACGGGGCCGCCCGCCCAGGCTTCGCCGGAGGCCGTTTCGTCGTACTCGTGCACCACGCCGTCCTCGTCCTGGGTCGCGCGGGGAATGACGAACTCGTCGGGATAGACCACGATGCCCACCCAGCCCCGGTAGGCCGCCAGACCGAGTTCCAGGATGGGCAGGCAGGCCTGCACGGCGATGGCCAGGCAGACCCCGTCGTCCACCACCAGGTCTCCGGCGGGGGTGAATTCCTTTTCCGCCAGGAAGGCGGCGGTAAGTCCCCGCAGCCGGGCGAGTTCCTCCGGCTCCAGGGCCGCGATGAAGGGCAGGGCTGCGAGGGTGTGCTCCCACAGGGCGTCGGGGATGGGCGCGGGGGCGGGGCGGCGGAAGAAGTCGAGGAGACCCATTAGCGCCGGGTAGTGAGCCAGATGCCGGTGAAGATGAGGGCAATGCCGGCGTAATGGTAGGCCTGGGGAATTTCCCCCAGAAAGAGGGCCGACAGCGCGGTGCCGAAGACCGGCATCAGGTGGATGAACAGGCTGGCCCGGTTGGCGCCCACCTGGGCGACGCCGCGGTTGTAGAACACATAGCCCAGGAAGCCGGGGAAGATGCCGACGTAGGCCAGGGACAGGAGGCTGCCCGGGTGAAGGTGGATGCTCCGGCCGGCGGCCATTTCCCAGGCGTAGGCCGGGGCCAGGGCGAGGAGGCCGACGGCGGTCATGGCGGCCAGCATGAGCATGGGGTCGACCCCGCTGGGGCGCCAGGCCAGGCCGACCGTATAGATGGCCCAGGTGAGGACGGCGACGAGCATCCAGACGTCGCCCCGGTTGAGCGCCAGCCCGGCCAGCACCGCGGGGTCGCCGCGGGCGACGATGGTGACGGCGCCGATCAGGGAGATGAGGACGCCCAGCCCTTCGACCGCCCCCAGGCGCTTACCCAGGAAGGCCCAGGAAATGGCGATGGTCGCCACCGGGATGAAGGAATTGAGTAGCACCGCGTTGGTGGCCGTCGTCGATTGCAGGGCGAGATAGGCGAAGGTGTTGTAGCTGCCGACCCCCAGGACTCCCAGCAGGGCGACGGCCTTCCAGCCTTGCAGCAGCAGGGGCCATTGGCGCCGATGGGGCCAGGCGAAGGGCAGGGTGAGGCCGAAGGCGATGGCCCAGCGCCAGAA
>SSTB01000299.1 GCA_009469665.1 Azonexaceae bacterium
ATGATCACAGAACTCGTGTCGCTCTCCAAATCCAAATGGGCGGTGCGGATGAAATCCGGCGCCCTCGTCGAAGTCAGCCGCCGTCGCCGCCGCCAGGTCGAGGACGACCTGCTGGCGCGCCGCAACTAACCCAATCAAATCCCCCCACAAAAAAACAGGAGCGGGCTGTTCGACCCGCTCCTGTGAACGATGTATTAGTGAAGTAGGATTAAATTACTTCATCAACACCATTTTCTTGGTTTCGGTGAAGCTACCGGCGGTCAACTTATAGAAGTAGATACCGCTGGCGGTGTTCGCCGCATCCCAAGAAACGTCTACATGGCCTATGTTCGTTCCGTTATAGCTCTGAACCAGCTGACCATTTATGTTGTAAATGTCAAGCTTCCAGTCGGCAGAGACTGGCAGGTCGAATCCGATCTTGGTGAGCGGATTGAACGGGTTCGGGGTATTCTGAGACAGTGCAAATTCGGTCGGAAGCGCGGACTTCGCAACGCGAACGTTCATGAGGTTACCATAGTAGTCGGCAACTTCAACACTGTTCAGTTCGGCTCCAGTGACAGTCAGAAGCTCATTGGTTCCGTAAGGAATTGCATTGGTCTTATTGTCCAATCCGGACCAGACCAAAACATGAAGCTTGCCGTCACGCTCGGCGTAGTCAACCATCATCGAGGTGTTGCTCTTCACAGAGACAGCGCCTTCGATGTTGTAGGTCAAATACATGGCGCCGATAGCATCGGAGCTTGTCGTCGAAAGTGTTCCGTTCTGTACGGCAACTTGCGCTGTCGCAGTAAACGGAGTCAGTTTCGGGAACGGAAGAGCGTCACCCACGACAACTCTCAGGAGGTAAACAAGGTCACCAACTGAAAGCGGGGTTCCGTCCTGGTTACAGTCGGAAGCAGCGATTTGAGCCTGACGATAGGTCGGGTTCGGATCGAGGGCAGCCAGACCATACAAGAAGTAGTTCGTGTACAGAACGGCGTCCGCGATTTCGTACGGGATGTCGTTAAGGTTCAAATCACCCGGGGCGTCAATCGAATCGGCGCAGACGATATCAATACCGCCGTTGTAGAAATTCACAACGGTATCCGGATGATACTTGGCTGAAAGCAGATTCATACAGTCGACGGCCGGAAGAATTCCCTGCCATCCACCGATATTATGCTGACCCGTGATTTCGCCACCAAGGTCATATGCATAGACATGGTTGGCAATAAGCAAGGTGTCACCAGTGATCGACGAGAACGAGTTGTCGCCGCAATCCATCCACCAGAACTGGATCGGAACGTACTGACATTCGTATGTGCGATCGTTAGTCACGAGGAACTTCAGCACAGCGAGATCAGTCTGCGGTCCACCCGGACCCGGCTTGTTCTGGCCATAGCAAGAAGGATGGTTCGCACCATTGTTCATGTCAGCCACAGCAACGATACGAAGGAGACCGGACGGGCAAGAACCCGAGCAGTTACCTACGGCACCGTAACGGTACGTGAAGTATTCGAAACCGCATGAGGTCAGAATATCTCCAGGAGCCGCACTTACAAACTGAAGCGCGCTCTCATCGTACTTGACTAACAGATCGTAACCGCCGAATCCTTCGGTGAAGTGATTCAGGCTGATCGATACGAATTCATACATGCCCTGAAGAGTATTGTGGGTCTTCTCAATCACAACACCCAAGGTCGGGGCTACATGAATAGTGAACGTGCAAGACGTAGTCTGGCAACCGTCGGTTACGTCAATGACAACCGTATGGGTGCCAAGGTACGCGTTGTTTCCGAACTGGGTCGGCCAGCTCCAAACACCGGTAACCGGGTTAACGGAGAACGGACCGGCAGTGACTGGGCCAGAGAAGCTGTTAAGCGAATAGGCCAAGGCAAGCGGGCAGTTATCCGGATCAACAGCATTGACATCGCCGTCAGCAGTCCATCCCCAATAGACGAACGTCTCGGAGCCCGGAGTCGGGCAGGCGGTGAAGGCCGGAGCATCGGTCACAAGCGAAACTTCAAATTGACAGTTCGCGCTGGCGCCGTACTCGTCGGTGACCTTTACGGTGATTTCATAGAGACCGCAAACGCCGGCGACTGCCGGGGGATCCCATACAAAATTACCGTTAGCGTCGATCGAACCAGGACCAGATACCACTGACCAGCTTTCATTCGGGTTGGCTGTGCAGGCGATATCCGGATCGGTCTTGTCAAAGTTATAGGTAACGATGTTACAAGCATTGAATACCAGGGCTGATCCCGGGCAATTGGAAACTGCCGGCGGTCTGTTAAACACGCGGTAGGTTCCGGTATTCGAAGTCACCGTCGCAAGCGTCGCATCAGTCTTTACGAACTGCGTCGAAGCAATGACCGGGTCGATATCGACTACCCAATCTCCACCATCTTCTACAACAAATAAACCGGTGTCACACGAGGTGGTCACCGTAAATGTGAAATCATAGGTACCGGTCGGCATAATGATCGGTGTGCTGCAGCCAAAGCCGTAGATTCGGGTGGAATCTTCGGTGGTGCCATTTACCTTCGAGGTATTGGCAACCGCACCGGCTACTGCAGACACGTTAACAGCCGTGATTGTACCAAACGCGTTCGTGACCGTCGAACGAACATTTGACATCAGGTCAAACGCTGCGATCGGTTCGGTCGTGACGACACGTGCGGTGATCACGTTGCCGACGGTGTTATACGGAAAACTACCCGGTTGGTAGGTCACCGTTACTGCCGCGAAAATCGAGCTAAACGAGAACAGAAGCATTAATGTCAGTAGCAAATAAAAGAACGAACAGTTTCTTTGCTTCATTCTATGCTCCTTATTGCTCCACAAAAAAGTGTTATCAAACGTTCGAAGTGCTTCCCGAGGTTCTATCTGTTCCACCCTCGCTTACGATCCCGGGGAGACCTTCATGGTAAATCTCATTTCGTCACTGCCCATGCGGGAGGACAAAACGAAGAAAAAGTCAGTAGATATATAATTTTACGGTGGGCTGCTGGATCACTTAGCTTGAGGATTGTGCGCTAATGTCCAAACCTGGTTACAGAAACGATTAAGAGAGATATGACTTGTGTGTACGAAAAACCCTAGACAGTGAA
>SSTB01000300.1 GCA_009469665.1 Azonexaceae bacterium
ATGCATGATGGCGTTGTCATTGGTGCGGGCGCGCTTGCCAAAATCCTGCAACTGGGTGGTCAGGTAGGCCGGATGCTGGCCGGCCAGTCGCGGCAGGGCTTGCGTGCCGTGGCCGGTGTCGCCATGGCACGAAGCGCAGGCTGGCACGCCGGAAAAGCGGTTGCCGTTGGCATAGAGGTAGCGGCCCATGGTGGCCAGGTCGGCGTCGAGGGTGCGCCGGCTCACCGCCGGGCGGCTGGCAAACCAGGCGGCCAGCTCGGCCACTTGCTTGTCGTTCAGATCTTGCGCCATTTCGTTCATGGGTTCGGCCACGCGCCGGCCATCGCGAAAATCGCGCAACTGCTTGGCCAGGTAATCGGGATGCTGCGCCGCCAGGCGCGGGTAGATCGCGCTGGCGCTTTCGCCCTGACGACCATGGCAGAGCGCGCAGCGCGAGTCAATGAGTGGCGCGGCGGCCGGCCCCGGTGCTTGTGGCGGTGCCGGCACTGGCGACTGCGCCAGCACATTGCCGGCGCCCGCCAACACCAGCACAATGCCGGCAAGGCGGTGCAGCGGCGTCATGGCACCACCTCGACATGACCGGCCATGTCGGGATGTGGCCCGCAGCCGTAGGGGTAGCTGCCCGGCTGATCGAAGGTGCGCGACCAGCTTTCGTCGGGAAACAGGCGTTCGGATTCGAAACCTTGCGGGCCCTTGAACAGTATCGAATGACTGGTGCGCTTTTCACGATTGGTCCAGCGCACCGTGTCGCCTGCCTTGATGGTGATCTCGCTGGGCACATAGCGATAGTTTTCGATGACCACGTCATGCGTGACCCCGGCGGCCAAGGAAGCCGCCGGCATAGTGCCCAGCCATGCCACCGACAGGGCCTGTGCGGCCAAACGCAGGCTTGTCCTAGAACTTGACGGCCTTGATGTCACCTTCGCCTCCAAGCGTCAGCAGATAGCCCAACGATACATGATGGAAACGTTGCACGGTACTGTCGGCGTGAATGGCAATGCCCATCGGCACTGATTTGCCGTCGGCCAGGGCGACATCGCCTTCGCCGCCGGTGAGCTTGCGCGTGAAGGTCACGGTGTAGGCGCTGCCTTCCAGCGTGCCTTCGGCCTTGACCAGCGCCTTGCCGCCTTCGGCCACGCGCGCCTGTGCGATGTGGCCATCGACCTGCGCCGCACCTTTGCCGCCTTCACCGCTTTGCCACTGCATGTAGTCGTAAAACACGCCGCCGGCGAGATCGGCGCCTTCGACATACTTGCGCTTTTCGGCATCGGCGCCCGGCATCGAGCGCGCATTGTTGTGGCAGGTAGCCCAGCAACCCATCTGCGGTGCTGGCGCCACCTTGTCACCGGCCAGCATGATCGCTGCCTTGACCAGATGACGGGGCGAGCCGGTTTCGCGAAGGGCGCCGGCTGCTGCATCGGCCGGCGGCGTGAAATGCAGGCGCACGTAGAGGTTTTCGGCATCGTAGGCGGCCTGAACGTTCACAGGAAAGGTGGCTGTCTTGGGCGCGCCAACAGGTTCGAGCGCCGTGTCTTTGAGGCGCGCGATGTCGAAGTTGAGTTCGCCCTTGTCTTCGTGGCAACCGGCACAGGTTTCGCCGCGGTTCAAGCCGCGCACGCCGCTGTGCGTGCCCTTGGTAGTCACCCACTGGTAGGTGGCGATCCCGGGATGAAAAACATGAATGGTGCGAACCGGCACCTTGCTCCAGTCGGGTGCGGCAAAGGCGCCGCCACTGGCGGCGACGGCCAGTGCCGTCAGCGTCGCGGCGAGTGTCTTGCTGGCGATGTTCATGCGGACTCCTCTTGCAGAAAAAAGGGGCCGTGGCGTGCCACGACCCCGGTTCGTCATCGGTTCGGCATTGCCGACGCCGATGGATCAGTAAATGTCGTGCTGCGTGTTGTAGATGTTGAACTTGCCGGTCGGCGTGATCATCTTCGGATCGGTAATGACCTTCTTGACCGTCAGCGTCTTGTCGTCATAGACCACAATGGCCGACTGGTCGGTCTTGCCGCCCCACAACGACATCCAGACTTCGGTGCCGTCGGCACTGTACTCCGGATGCACGGCACGGCGCGTGGCCTTGGTTTCGGGCAGGCCCGAATCCTTGGCAACGTTGAGCACCTTGGGCGCCTTGGTCAGATCCTTGATGTCATAAACCGCCACCGATTCGGCGATGCTGCGCTCGGGGTTTTGCGGTGCGTCGGCCCACAGGTGCGCCGACTTCGGATGGGTCTTGACGAACAGGTTGCCGGCACCGATGTGCTTGACTTCCTGCACCACCTTCCAGGCATTGGCCTTGTACTTCGGCATCTTGTCATTGGGTGTACCAATCAGCGTCAGCACGTCGGCGCCGAGGTGGCCGGTGGTCCACACCGGGCCAAATGTCGGGTGCATGAAGTTGGCGCCGCGACCCGGGTGCGGAATCTTGGCTACATCGATCAACGCCGCCAGCTTGTTGGTCTTGGTATCCACGGCCGCGATCTTGTTCGAGGCATTGGCCGCCACCAGGAAGTAGCGCTGCGTGGCATCCCAGCCGCCGTCATGCAGGAACTTGGCCGACTCGATGGTGGTGGTCTTGAGGTTCTTGATGTCGCTGTAGTCAACCAGCAGGATCTGGCCGGTTTCCTTGACGTTGATCACCCACTCCGGCTTGATCTGCGACGACACGATCGACGCCACGCGCGGCTCGGGGTGGTATTCGCCATCGACGGTCATGCCGCGGGTGCTGACCACCTTCAGCGGCTTGAGCGATTCGCCTTCCATGATCACGTACTGCGGCGGCCAGTACGAGCCGGCCACGGCATACTTGTCTTCGAAGCCCTTGAACTTCGAGGTGTCGACCGAGCGTGCGTCAAAGCCAATCTTGACTTCGGCCACGACCGCCGGCTTTTCCATCCACAGGTCGATCAACGACAGGCGGCCGTCACGGCCAATGACGTAGACATAACG
>SSTB01000301.1 GCA_009469665.1 Azonexaceae bacterium
CGCCTGGTACTGACGGGTGAGGCAGGCGTCGGTCTGGGTCAGGATGCACTCGAAGTCGGCCACCGACAGGGAATCCAGCTCCACGCGGATAGGGAAGCGGCCCTGCAACTCCGGAATGAGGTCCGAAGGCTTGGCCAGATGGAAGGCTCCGGATGCGATGAACAGGACGTGATCAGTGCGGATCATGCCGTACTTGGTCGATATCGTGGTGCCTTCAACCAAGGGCAGCAGATCCCGCTGCACCCCCTGGCGGGAAACCTCGGCGCCGTGGGCCTCGGAGCGGCTGGCTATCTTATCGATCTCGTCGAGGAAGACGATGCCGTTCTGCTCCACGTTTTTCACCGCTTCCAGCTTCACCTCCTCGTCGTTCACCAGGCGGGCCGCTTCCTCGTCGACGATCAGCTTGAGCGCCTCCTTGATTTTCAGCTTGCGGCTCTTTTTGCGCCCACCACCCATGTTCTGGAACATGCCCTGGATCTGCTGGGTCAGTTCCTCCATGCCGGGGGGAGCAAAGATCTCGGCCTGCATGGACGGGGCCGCCACTTCGATGTCGATCTCCTTGTCGTCCAGCTCGCCTTCCCGCAGCTTCTTGCGGAATTTCTGGCGGGTGGCGTTATCTTCCGTCTGCCCGTTGCCCTCGGCGAAAAAACCGGGGCTGCGGGCCGGTGGCAGCAGGCTGTCGAGGATACGATCCTCGGCAGCGTCCTCGGCCCGGGCGCGCACGCCCTGCATGGCGCGCTCACGCTGGCTCTTTACCGCGATCTCGACCAGATCGCGGATGATCGTATCCACATCCCGCCCCACATAGCCCACTTCGGTGAATTTCGTCGCTTCGATCTTAATGAAAGGAGCGTTGGCCAGCCGGGCCAGGCGCCGGGCGATTTCGGTCTTGCCCACACCAGTGGGGCCGATCATCAGGATGTTCTTCGGGGTGATCTCCTGGCGCAGGGGCTCGGCCACTTGGGACCGGCGCCAGCGGTTGCGCAGGGCGATGGCCACCGCCTTCTTGGCCTTGCCCTGGCCGACGATGTGCTTGTCCAGCTCGTGGACGATTTCCTGGGGCGTCATCGTGCTCATTCCAGCACCTCCAGGGTGAAATTGCGGTTGGTGTAAATACAGAGATCGCCGGCGATCTCCAGGGATTTGGTGACGATTGTAGCGGGATCGAGCTCCGTATTCTCCAGGAGCGCCCGCGCCGCGCTTTGCGCATAGGCGCCGCCGGAGCCGATGGCCACGATGCCCTGCTCGGGCTCCAGCACGTCGCCGTTGCCGGTGATGATGAGGGAGTTCAGGCTATCCGCCACCGACAACATGGCCTCCAGCCGCCGCAGCATGCGGTCGGTGCGCCAGTCCTTGGCCAGTTCGACCGCGGAGCGCAGCAAATTGCCCTGGTGCTTTTCCAGCTTGGCCTCGAAGCGCTCGAAGAGGGTGAAGGCGTCCGCCGTGCCGCCAGCGAAACCTGCCAGGATGCGGTTCTGGTAGAGGCGGCGCACCTTTCTTGCGGTGGCCTTGACGACAATGTTGCCCAGGGTCACCTGACCGTCGCCGCCCATGGCGACGCGGGGGCCCCGGCGCACCGACAGGATCGTGGTGCCGTGATATTGCTCCATGGGGATATTCCTAATTTTTGGGGACGATGATGCGGGCGACGCTCGGCAAATCGACGATGCCCATCAGTTCAGCCACCAGATGGTGGGGATTGCGGATCAGGACTTCCTTGCCCTGGCGCTTCACCGGTTCGAGAATGTTGCGCAATAGGCCGGCGGAGAAAAAATCGAGGCGCTTCACGGCGGCAAAATCGATCACCGGCCGCTCGTGCAAGTCGATGAAGGCGCGCAAGTCGTCGAAACGACAGTTCTTGAGTTCGCCGCAAAGAAAATGGATGTCGCTCGGGGGAATGACGCTGGGTGCCAGCGCAGGAGCCGCTTTGGCCACCGTCTTGAGCATCTCCCAGGAAGGGGGCGACACCTCGAAGGTGACCGCGTAATCCACCGCCTTTTCCTCGAAGGACTCCTGGCGGCCCAGGTGCTGCAGGAGATCCAGGAGCAGCAGCCAACTGTCCTGGGATTCGGCCTGGCCCACGACCAGGCGCGTTTCGAGCCGCGCGGCGAGTCCCTCTGCCCCGTCCAGGCTCACCGCCACACCGGTCTTGCGCGCCAGACGGAAGAGCTCGACCAACCCCCGGGCAGCTTCTTCATCGCAACTGGCCAGCTTGCCCAGATCAACCCGCTGCGCTTCCTTCTTCTGGATGCCCGCCTTCATCTGGGCAAATTCGGGAGCGGCAGCGCCGGTCAGCACGCCCTGTAGGACGATGGCCTTGGGGCCGCTGGCCAGCGGAGCCGCCGGCTTGTCGTTCTCGCTCCGCCACGCCGGGGGAGAGGTTTCACAGGCCTGGGAAAACTCCTCGCCCAGGCGCTCGAAGCCCCCCCGGTCGCCCAGTACCTGCATCAGGTCGAGGAGCATGCGCCACAGGCGTTCCGCACTGGCCCCGGTGTGGGCCCGGGCTGCAGTCTCCAGAACTGCCCGGGCCGCGGGATCCTGCCCGTTGGCAAAAAGCACGGCTGCCTGCTCGATATCGGCCTGGACCGGATCCATGTCCTGATCCACCTCGATGGCCATGACCGCCGAATCGGTGAAGTCGAACTGGGAATCGCCGAATTCCAGGACCGGCAGTTCCTTGCGGGGCTCCTCCTTCGCCGCAGGCGCAGGCGCAGCGGGCGCCGGACCTGCGGGGCCCGCTCCATTCTGTTCCGCTGCCGGTTCCCAGACCGCCGACTCCTCGGGGGCGGGGGCCGGAGGCGGCTTAGGCCGCGCGGCCTTGCGCTCCGGCATTTTTTCAGCGGGTTTTTTGAAGAAGGAGAAAACCATGGGGGATCGGACCTCGGGGAATGGCTGTTTTAGCACGGCGCCGATTGCCGCGCAATGCTGCGTCCGGGTTTTTGCGGGCTAAGGCTTTTACTCCGCGCTCCCCCGCCGACCACGGGGAATTCCCGACCTTGCCGCCGCGAGTCCGACGAGGACGAGACAAAGCACCGGCCCGAAGGGCTGATCGAAGCCCAGGGCCAGGGCGAAGGCGAGGACGTAGGCCCCCACCCCCGCGGCCACCGCCAGCACGAGTCCCTGACGCCAGCTCGCCCCTCGCGCAAAAGCCAGCCAGGGGGGGACGAAGGCCAGGGCGAACCCGGCGATCACCCCCAGGGAAAGCGTTGCGGCTGCCAGGGAAGCCACCACCAGCAGATCGAAACCCAGGTGGATCGCACGTGCCGAACGGCCGTTCAAACGGTGATGGCGCGGAAATATCTCGGCCAGCAACAAATCCTTCGACAGGGCGGCGAGGAGTGGCAGGACCAGCGATGCGACGCCCAGGGTACCCAGCAGATGGGCCTGCTCGGCGAAATATAACTGGCCGTCGAAAAGGGCATGGCCCAGACGCTCGGCGAGGGGAAAATTGGCGGCCAGCAGGACCGCCACGGCCCAGCCCCCGACCAGGTAGAAGGCATAGGTGCTCCCCCTCACCGGTGCATCGCCGGATCGGCGACGCAGCAGGACCGCCACCGCGGCGGCCGCCATTCCCCCAGCGACCAGCGGCACCCCGACGGCGAGGGCTGCCAGAGACCCGGCGGCGGCGAGGTTGCCGTAGGCCAGCGCCGCCAGCCACTCATGTCGCAGCCGCAGATAGCAGCCCAGCACGGGCAGAAGAACCGCCAGAAGAAGCCCGGTGAGGAAGGGGACGACGAAGAAGCCGGCAAGCAAGTCTCTCATGGCGCCGCCCCCCCCAGCGCTGCGGCGCCCCCCGTCCCGTCCGGGAGAGGCGGCGGTCGCGGCGTCAGATCGAACACCCGCGCGCCCAGGCCGGCGGCAAAATCCGCGTCATGGCTCACCAGCAGGATGCCCGCCCCCGCCGCCGCCCGGTCCCGCAGGACACCGCTCAAATGGGCGACGCCCGCGGCGTCGAGGTTGTTGGTCGGTTCGTCCAGGAGCAGCACATCGGCCGGCGCCATCAGGATGGCCCACAAGGCGAGATATTGGCGCTGCCCGCCGGACAAGCGGTCCAGCCGGCGGTCCAGGCAGTCCTGAAGCCAGGGCGGCAATCCCATGGGGACAGCCCCTGTCAGCCCCAGAATATCCCGTCCGCAGAGAGGCAAGCCCTCCAGGGGCGGCAGCCCCTGGGTCTGGAAGCCCAGGCGTAGCCCCGGCGCCCACAGCAGTTCGCCGGAAAAGACGTGCCCATCCCCCGCCAGGGCCGCCAGCAAGGTGGACTTGCCGGCCCCGTTAGGGCCGGCAAGGGCGACGATCTCGCCGCGACAGACGTGGAAGCCGAGAGGCCCCACCACCGGCCGCTCCCAGCCGACCACGAGGTCGCGTACGGCGAGCAGGTTCATCGCAGCGCCCCCGTCAGGCGGGCCAGGGTGTCGTCGAACAGCCCGAAGAGATCCTGGGCGCCTTCAGACCCGCCGACCGTGAAGGGCAGGACCACGGCCGGAATTTTCGCCCGACCCGCCACCCATAGGCTCGGCCCTTCGCCTTGGTAAGCCGCCCGCAGCACCATGCGGGCCGGCTGGACCTGCTGCCGCGCCAGGAGCTCGGTCAGATGGCCGCTGGTGGGCTCCACCCCCGGCTTGGGCTCCAGGGTTCCGGTCTCGGCCATGCCCAGCCAGGCCAGGAGATAGCTGAAAGAACGGTGATGCACCAGCACCGCCACGCCCTTCAGAGCCGCCCCCTGCTTTTCCCAGCGAACCAGGGCCGCCTGCCATTTGTCGGCGAAGGCCTGAGCGTTGGCGCGAAAGGCGGCGGCATTGCCGGGGTCGATCTCGGCCAGCCTCGTAGCGAGGGCCGCCGCGACCTTGAGCACGTTGCGCGGATCGAGGTGGAGGTGCGGGTTGCCGGCGGCGTGCACATCGCCGTGGGCGCGGTCCACGCTGGCAGGCACTTCGATGGGCGTCACCCAGCGGGCCGCTTCGAAGTAGCCGGGCCGGCCCGGCTGGATGAGGGCGTTGCCGGAATCCCGCAACACCACCGGCAACCAGCCGATTTCCAGATCGGCGCCGCCGGCCACCACCAGTTGTGCCGTCCGCGCCTGGGCCAGCAGCGAGGGCCGCGCCTCGATGCGGTGGGGATCCTGGAGCGCATGGGTGGCGGCGTAGACCTTCACCTTGTCGCCGCCGATCTCGCGGGCGAGCGCCGCCCACTCGGGCACGGTGGCGAAAACATTCACCACCGCCCAGGTGGGTGCGGCGGCCAGCAAGCAGAACATGAAACCAATTAAGCGTTGCATGGCCGCCTCCTAGAATCTGTGGGCGCCGTGGGCACCCAGACTCATGAGGTATTGTAGGGTCCACTGGTGGTCGGTCAGGCCCGCCATGGAGCGATCGTGGGCGTACTGCAGACGCACGCGAGAGAACTCGCTCCAGTTGTAGTCGGCCATCAGGGACGCCCGCTTCGGCTTGTAGTTTTCCACCACCAGATTGGCGGCGTTGCTGCCGAAATCGCGGCGACCGCTGTCCAGTTGCTCGTAACGCAGGCCGGCCCGCCACTGGGGCGAGAACTGGTAGACGCCCTCGGCATACCAGCCGCTCTGTCGGGTACGGGTGCGGCTGGTCACGCTGTCGCCGGCGGCCAAGGGATCGCAGGCGTTGCCCGCGCCCTCGTCGTCGGAGCAGGTCAACTCGCCCGCCTCCCGGCGCTGGAAGTACTCGGTCTGGAACTTAAAGTTGCGCGTCTTGGGATTGCCATCCGGCGCCCACTTCCAGACGAAGTCGGCCCCCCAGATGCGGGAGCGCCCGCTGAAGGCCCCGACCGCCTCCAGGCCGCCCACGTCCTCGAAGTGCGCTTCCCGGTTCCGGGCTGCGGTGCGCAGGTAGGAGACTCCCGCCCGCCAGCTATGGGCGATGCCGACGTCGCCGCCCGCATGGGCGAACAGAGCGCCGGCCCCGCTGCCGTTCTTGTTGCGGTCGCTTCCCGGGAAGTTGGCGCCGCGGCCGATTTCCGCCCCGAATTCCAGGAAGACGGGCGTCGGTGCCAGCCATTTGAGTTGCACACCGTCCTGGGCGTAGCTGCCGTGGCTGCCAAAGAAGGCCTGATAGACCAGGGGCGCGTCAGCGAAATCCCACTGGTGGGCGTGCTGCTCGTTAAGGTAGCCGATGCCGGACTTGAAACGCCCGCCCTTGAGGCCAACGCCGTGGCCGATGGCCAAGGACTGGAACCAGGCTTCCTCGACTTCCACCTCGCCGTCCTGCACAGCCAGAACGGCCATGCCCCGCCAGTAGGGGTCGACGCTGGCCGACAACATCAGCTCCGTGTGATCCACCGAAAAGCCACGGCGATTCTCCCCCTCGATACCGCCCTCCCCGTGCTCGTGACCTGCGGCCGCTACGAAGCCGGTAATGCCCCGCTCGGACACGTTCTTCATCGCCACGTATTTCCCCTGGAGGAAGAGCCCGATTTCCGGATGGACATCGGCATGGGCGGGAGCCGGCCGGGCTGCCGCCGCCGCGACGGTGGCAGCGCTCGCCGCCTCCGCCTTGCGCTCGGCGCCGACGGCCTTGGCCTCGGCCTGGGTAAGCTTTTGTTCGAGGGCGGCGATGCGCTGCTCGTAGCTCTTCTTCATCTCGTCGATCTGGGCGCGGAGTTCACCCAAATTCGCGGCCAGATCGGCGTCGTTGGCGGCGTGGGCGCTCCCGGCAAACGCCAGGGCGAGCGCCAGCGCAGTTGTTCGCTGTTGCATGGAAATCTCCTGAAAAGGCAAAGGCAAACGCCGCTCCCGGCGGGAGTGGCGCGACACAATCGGCGTTTCAGGCGAAAGGCGGGGCGCCCTGGCGAGCCGGCGGGACCGGCAGGAAGGTGCGGCCGGTAGCCGGTGCGGCCTCCGGCATGCCGCGCGGCGGGGCGATGGGCGGCAGGGCCACCAGGGAAGGCAGGGCCGACCCGAGGTCGTGGGCGGCCAGGCACAGCTCGCAGACATGGGACGGCAGCGGCCCCTCGTCGCCCGCCCCATGCTCGACGCCATGCGCGCCCGCCGCCAGTTGGGCGAAGAAGAAGACGCAAACGAGGAGAAAACGATGGAGGGCGGTCACGGCGACAGTGTACGGGAGGACGGGCGCAGCCTCAATCGACCTGTACCAGCAAGCCCTTGAGGTACTCCCCTTCCGGGAAATTCAAACCGACGGGATGATCCGCCGCACCCGCCAGCCGGCGCACGATACGCGCCTCGCGGCCGGCATCCAGGGCAGCACCGGCGACGATCTTCTGGAACAGTTCCAGCCCGACGCCGCCGGAGCAGGAATAGCTCATGAGCAGTCCCCCCGGCCGCAGCAGGCGGCAGCCCAGGAGGTTGATGTCCTTATAGGCTCGAGCCGCGCGCTCCGCATGGGCGGCGGAAGGGGCGAACTTGGGCGGGTCGAGGACGATGAGGTCGAATTGCCGCCCGGCCTTCCTGAAATCGCGCAGCGCCTGAAAGACATCGTCCTCCAGCCACTCGGCGCGCTCCGCCGGCAAGGCCGGGTTGAGGGCCAGATTGGCCCGGGCCTGATCCAGGGCCGGACCGGAGGAATCGATGGACAGCACGCTGGCGGCGCCCCCGGCCAGGGCCTGGAGGGAAAAGCCCCCCGTGTAGCAGAAGCAGTTGAGGACTTCCTTGCCCGCCGCCAGTTGCCCCAGGAGCAGGCGGTTGTCCCGCTGATCCAGGTAGAAGCCGGTCTTGTGGCCGCCGGCGATGTCGATGCCCAGGCGGACGCTGTTTTCCAGGATGGAGAGCGGCGCGGCCGGCGCCTCGCCGTGCACCCAGCCGGTGGTCGGTTCCAGCCCTTCCAGGCCCCGCACGTCGGAGTCGGAACGTTCGAAGACCCGGGCGCAGCCGGTGGCCTTGACCAGGGCGGCGACGATGGCCGCGCGCCATTTGTCTGCACCAGCCGAAGTGAGCTGCACCACCACCGTGTCGGCATAGCGGTCGGCGATGACGCCGGGCAGCCCGTCCGACTCCCCGTGGATGAGGCGCAGCCCCTCCTGCCCGGCGAGTTCCGGCAGGACGGCACGGCGGGCCACGGCGGCGGCGACGCGGCGCTTGAAGAAGGCATCATCGACGGACTCGGCGCCGTCGAAGGTCCATAAGCGGGCGCGAATCTGGGATTTAGGGCTGTAGGCGGCACGGCCCAGGGAACGACCGTCGTCGGCCAGCACTTCCACCGTGTCGCCTGGGCGGGCACGGCCTTCCAGCCGGCCGACAGAACCGGCGAAGAGCCAGGGGTGGCGCTTGAGCGCCGAGCGCTCCTTGCCGGGGAGGAGGATGAGTTGAGCCATGGAGAAAAGACTTTCGCGAAAAAGAAACACCCTGGTGAGCCCCACGGGGGCCGCAACCGGAAGACGGTCCGTCAGGCGGGGATCGCCTCCGCGGCCAACAGCACGGTCAGGTCATCCACGCTCATGGGCCGGGCCAGCAGAAAGCCCTGTCCGTATTCACAGTCCAGGGCGTAGAGGGTGGACAGTTCGGCCTCGGTTTCCACCCCTTCGGCCACCACCGGAATCGACAGGGCGCGGGCCATGCGCAGGATCGCATCGACGATGGCCAAACCCCGGTTGCCTTCGCCCATGGCCCGGATCAGGCTGCGGTCGATCTTGAGCTTGGCGTTCGTCATGCCACACAGGGCACCCAGGGAACTGTATCCGGTGCCGAAATCGTCGACGGCCAGGCGATAGCCGCGGGCTTCAAGGCGTTCGACCAGGGCGCGGCCACCCTGAGCCTCGTCGAGGGAAACACTCTCGGTCAGCTCGAACTCGATACGGTCCGGAGCGAGACCGAGGCGATCCAGTTCCCGGAAGAAAAGCGCCTCCCCCTCGCTGCGGGCAAACTGCCGGAACGAAAGATTGACTGCCAAAGGCGGAATGGCGAGCCCCTTGGCTGCCAGCCCGGCGAGATCCGCCGCCACTCGGCGCAGGACAACAAGGCCGATTTCCGGGATGAGCCCACATTCCTCCGCCACTGGGATGAATTCGGCCGGCGACACCGCCCCCCGTTGCGGGTGATTCCAGCGCAGCAAGGCCTCGGCGCTGGCCACCCGGCCGGAGCGAAGATCGTAGATCGGTTGATAGACCAGCCGGAACTGCTCCCGGGTGCAGGCCTCGCGCAGGGCCTGCTCCAGCTCCAGGCGCTGACGGGTCTGCTGCTCGATGGCGCTGGAGAAAAACTGGTAACCGTTCTTGCCCCGCTGCTTGGCGTGGTACATGGCGGCGTCGGCCCGCTGCAGCAGTTCGTTGGCCGTCACGCCGTCGGCGGGGGCCAGGGCGACACCCACGCTGGCGCCCACCGTGATCGAGCGCTCGCCGACCCGGATCGGCTGCCCCATCAATTCCACCAGCTTGGCGGCGATGCGCCCTACCGCATCGGCGCTGTCGGGCTGATCGAGGAGGACGACGAACTCGTCGCCGGAAATGCGGGCGACGAAGTCGTTGGCCCGCAACGAGCGTTCCAGGCGCTTGCCCAGATCGATGAGCACCTGGTCCCCCGTCGCGTGACCGTGGGTATCATTC
>SSTB01000302.1 GCA_009469665.1 Azonexaceae bacterium
GCAAGCCGGTCATCGTCGGCGACGCCATCCGCAACCCGTGAGCGATCCCTCGGGGCTGGCCGCCTGGCTGCGGCTGTCCCTGATCTCCGGCCTCGGCGGCGAGAGTCAGCGCAAGCTCCTCGCCGCTTTCGGTTTACCGGAAGCCGTCTTTTCCGCCGGACGCCTTGCCGCCCGCGCCGTTGTAGGTGATCGGGCCGACCTGCTCTTCGACAGCGACGTCGGCGCAGCCGTGGAGCAAGCCCTGGCCTGGGCCGCAACGCCCGGCCACCGCATCGTCACCCTGGGGGATGCGGACTACCCCCCGGCCCTGCTCACCATCCCCGACCCGCCGACCCTCCTCTACCTGCGCGGCGATCCCGCCTTGGCCGGCCGCGCCGGCATCGCCATCGTCGGCAGCCGCAATGCGACCGCAGCCGGCATCCGCACCGCCGAGTCCTTCGGTCAGGCCCTGGCCGAGCGGGGCCTGACCGTTACCAGCGGCCTTGCCCTGGGCATCGACGCCGCCGCCCACCGGGGCGCCCTGTCCGGCCACGGCGCCACCGTGGCGGTCATCGGTACCGGCATCGATCGCATTTACCCCGCCCGCAACAAGGAACTGGCCCTGGCCATCGCAGAGCGCGGCGCCATCGTTTCCGAGTTTCCCCTTGGGACACCGGCCCTGGCGGCCAATTTTCCCCGCCGCAACCGCATCATCGCCGGGCTTTCCCGGGGCGTTCTGGTGGTCGAAGCGGCGCTCCAGAGCGGTTCCCTCATCACCGCCCGGCTGGCTGCGGAGCAGGGGCGCGAGGTTTTCGCCATTCCCGGTTCGATTCATTCTCCAGTCGCCCGGGGCTGTCATCGACTCATCCGGGAAGGCGCCAAGCTGGTCGAAACCGCCCACGACATCCTGGAAGAGCTGCACCTCGACGGGACGCCTGCGCCAACCCTCGCCACCTCCCGAGATGGCACCGAATCCCCTCTCCTTGCCGCCCTGGGCCATGACCCCTGCAGCCTCGACGATCTGGCCGAGAGAACCGGCCTTCCCGCCGACCGGCTGCTGCCCGAGCTTCTTGACCTGGAGCTGACGGGCCGCATCGCCCCTCTGCCCGGCGGTCTATACCAGCGCCTGCCGGGGTAGGCACTCTTCACCGCCCCGGACGCCGCAGTCGACTCGCACCCGCAGCCGTCCCGGGGATTGCCCCGCCACGCCCGCCGGCCTATGCTCGCGGCAACGCCCACGCCGCAGGAGCCCGCCATGCTCTCCCCGTGCTGCATCGTCGCCCTGGACCAGGGCACCACCAGTTCCCGGGCCATTGTCTTCGACCGAGAGAGCCGCATCCTGGCCGTCGCCCAGCGCGAATTCATGCAGCACTTCCCCCGCCCCGGCTGGGTCGAGCACGACGCCGAGGAAATCTGGCATACCCAGGCCGCCGTGGCGGAGGAAGCACTTTCCCGGGCCGGGTTACAGGCAGGCGACGTGGCTGCCGTAGGCATCGCCAACCAGCGCGAGACCACCGTGCTGTGGGAGCGCGCCAGCGGCCGACCCCTGGCGCCCGCCATCGTGTGGCAGGACCGGCGCACCGCCGAGGCCTGCCGCCGTCTGCGCGACGAGGGCCTGAGCGAGTTCGTCGCCGCACGGACGGGCCTGGTCCTCGACCCGTATTTCTCCGCCACCAAGCTCGCCTGGCTCCTCGACACCCTGCCGGGGGCCCGCGCCCGGGCCGAAGCCGGCGAGCTCTGCTTTGGCACCGTCGATGCCTGGCTGAGCTTTCGCCTCACCGGCGGGCGCGTCCATGCCACCGATGCGACCAATGCTTCCCGAACCCTGCTTTTCGACCTGCACCGGGGAAGCTGGGACGAGGAACTCCTGACCCGCTTCGCCATCCCCCCCGCCCTTCTACCCCAAGTGGTCGACACTGGCGCCCTCCTCGGGCCGATCACAGCCCTGCCGGCCCTGGCCGGCGTCCCCCTCGCCGCCGGGGTCGGTGACCAGCAGGGCGCCCTGGCGGGGCAGGCCTGCTTCTCCCCCGGGCTGGCCAAGAACACCTACGGCACAGGCTGCTTCCTGCTCGTCAATACGGGTGCGAGTGCGCCTCCCTCACGGCACGGACTGATTACCACCGTGGCGTCTCGGCAAAAGGGAGTACTCACTTACGCCCTGGAGGGAAGTGCCTTCGTCGGCGGTGCCGCGGTGCAGTGGCTGCGGGACGGCCTCGGCATCATCGCTTCGTCCTCGGAGGTCGAAGCCCTGGCGGCCTCGGTGCCGGACTGCGGGGACGTGGTCTTCGTCCCCGCCTTCGCCGGCCTGGGGGCGCCCCATTGGGATGCAGACGCCCGGGGCACCCTGCTCGGTCTCACCCGCGGCAGTACCCGGGCGCACATTGCCCGCGCCACCCTGGAGGCCATCGCCTTCCAGGTGGCCGATCTGGCCGATGCGGTCGCTGCCGATTCCGGCGCCCCCCTGTCCGAACTGCGTGTCGATGGCGGCGCCGCCGCCAACGATCTGCTTCTCCAGATCCAGGCCGACCTCCTGCAACGCCCGGTCGTCCGGCCCCGGATCATCGAGACCACCGCGCTGGGAGCGGCCTACTTTGCCGGCGTGGCCAGCGGCTTCTGGCCCGATCTGACCAGCTTGGCGGAACACTGGCAGATCGATCGGCGCTTCGAGCCCACCATCAAGGCGGCGCAAGCCCAACAAAGGCGGGGCCGCTGGAACGAAGCGCTGACCCGCGCCAAGGGCTGGGCCCGGCCATGAAACGGGAAGTCATGGTCGCCGCCCTGGCGGACGGGCGTACCTGGGATATCCTGGTCATCGGCGGCGGAGCCACCGGTCTGGCCATCGCCATGGACGCCGCCGCCCGGGGTTATGCGGTGGCTCTGGCGGAAGGCGAGGATTTCGCCAAGGGCACTTCCAGCCGCTCCACCAAGCTGGTGCACGGCGGCGTACGCTACCTGCAACAGGGCAACGTGGCCCTGGTGATGGATGCCCTGAGGGAGCGCGGCTTGCTGCGCCGCAACGCCCCCCACCTGGTGCACGACCTGGCCTTCGTGGTGCCCAGTTACGAATGGTGGGAATCCCCCTTCTACGGCATCGGCCTAAAAGTCTATGACCTCCTGGCCGGCGAATACGGCTTCGGCGCCTCCAGTCATCTGTCCCTGGACGAAGTGCGGGCCGCCATCCCCACAATAGAGGCCGAAGGCCTGCGTGGCGGCACCCGCTATTTCGACGGCCAGTTCGACGACGCCCGCCTCGCCATCCACCTGGCGCTCACCGCGGCAGACCACGGGACGGTGCTGGCCAATTACTGCCCGGCGGTGGCGCTGGAAAAGGACGCCGGCGGCCGGGTCTGCGGCGCCCGCCTCCTGGACCGGGAGAGCGGGCGCGACTTCAGCGTGCGCGCCCGGGCCGTTATCAACGCCACCGGCCCCTTTGCCGACGGGCTGCGTCGTCTGGACCAAGCCGACGCCGCACCGGTCATCGCCCCCAGCCAGGGCAGCCACATCGTCCTCGACCGCGACTTCCTCCCCGGCCACAGCGCCATCATGGTGCCCCACACGGATGACGGCCGAGTCATGTTCGCCATCCCCTGGCACCACCGGGTCATCGTCGGCACCACCGACGTTCCGGTCAGCGGAGTTGCCGCGGAACCCGTCCCCACCCGCGCCGAAATCGATTTCATCCTCGACACCGCCAACCGCTATCTGACGCGGGACGCCGGCTACGCCGACATCCGCTCCGTCTTTGCCGGCATCCGCCCCCTGGTGAAGTCCGGCGAAGGCGGCGGCACGGCGGGGCTCTCCCGCGACCACAGCATCCTCATCGACCCTCGCTCCGGGCTGGTCACCGTCGCCGGCGGCAAGTGGACCACCACTCGCCACATGGCCGAAGACGCCGTCGACCTGACGGCCACCCTGGCCGCCTTGCCCCGGCGCCCCTGCCCCACTCGCGACCTGCCCCTGCACGGCCACGACCCGGATGCCCGCCACCACGGTCGCCTCGCCCCCTACGGCAGCGACGCGCCGGAACTCCTCCGCCTGGAAACCGAACAGCCGGAACTGGCGCGGCCCTTGGTGCCGCAACTGCCTGCCACCGGTGCCGAAGTCGTCTGGGCCTGCCGCAGCGAGATGGCCCGCAGCGTGGATGACGTTCTGGCCCGCCGCACCCGTAGTCTCCTCTTCGACGCCCGCGCCGCTCAGGCCGCTGCACCCGCCGTCGCGCGCCTGATGGCGACCGAACTGGGCCGCGAAGCCGCCTGGGAAAAATCCCAGGTCGCGGCCTTCGCAACCATCGCCGCGGGCTACCTTGCCCCCCGATCCTGAAGGCCCCCGCCTGCCGGGCCGGGATTTTCCCGGGAAAGTCCGGCTTGCCAAGGCTCTTCCTCGGCACTTATCATGCCCCGCACTCCACAGAGAACAGCATGGGCAAAAAACTAATCATCGCCGAAAAGCCCTCGGTCGCCGGCGATATCGCCAAGGCGCTGGGCGGCTTCACCAAGCACGACGACTACTACGAAAGCGAGTCCCACGTGCTGACTTCGGCCGTCGGTCACCTGCTGGAACTGGCCTGCCCGGAGGAGTTCGAGGTCAAGCGCGGCAAGTGGTCCTTCGCCCACTTGCCGGTGATCCCGCCCCACTTCGCCCTTTCCCCCATCGACAAGACCAAGTCCCGCCTCCAGGTGGTGACCAAGCTGATCAAGAGAAAGGATGTCGACGGGCTCATCAACGCATGCGACGCCGGGCGGGAAGGCGAGCTGATCTTCAATTACATCGCCCAGCACGCCAAAGCCGGTAAGCCCGTGCAGCGCCTGTGGCTGCAGTCCATGACCCAGGGCTCGATCCGCGACGGTTTCGCGCGCCTGCGTAGCGGCCACGAAATGCGCGGCCTGGCCGACGCCGCTGTCTGCCGTTCGGAATCGGACTGGCTGGTGGGCATCAACGGTACCCGGGCGATGACCGCCTTCAATTCCAAGACCGGCGGCTTCCATCTGACCACCGTCGGCCGGGTGCAGACGCCGACGCTGGCCATCGTCGTCGAGCGGGAAAAGAAGATTCGTGAATTCAAGCCGCGCCCCTACTGGGAAGTGGAGGCCGAATTCGCCGCCAAGGCCGGTACCTATACCGGCAAGTGGTTCGACGAAAGTTTCAAGGGCAAGGACGAGGACGAACACGCCCGGGCCGACCGCCTTTGGGAAGAAGCCAAAGCCGCAGCCCTCCGCGCCGCCACCGAGGGCAAGCCCGGCGAAGTCAGCGAAGAAGCCAAGCCCGAGACCCGTCTTTCCCCGCTCCTCTTCGATTTGACGAGCCTCCAGCGCGAAGCGAACGCTCGCTTCGGCTTCTCCGCAAAGACCACGCTCTCCATCGCCCAGGCCCTCTACGAGAAGCACAAGGTCCTCACCTACCCCCGTACCGATTCCCGAGCCCTGCCCGAGGATTACCTGGCCACGGTCAAGGCCACCCTCACCATGCTCACCGGCGAGGGGGTCGGCAAGGGCCACGACGAGGTGCTGCTTGCCAAGTATTCCCCCTTTGCCCACCAGATCCTGGCCCGCAACTGGGTGCTGCCCAACAAGCGCATCTTCAACAACGCCAAGATCAGCGATCACTTCGCCATCATTCCCACCACCCAGGCTCCCAAGCACCTTAACGAGCTGGAGCAGAAGCTGTACGACTTCGTCGTGCGCCGCTTCCTTTCCGTCTTCTTCCCGGCTGCCGAATACCTGGTCACCACCCGCATCACCCGCGTCGCCGGCCATCCCTTCAAGACCGAGGGCAAGGTGCTGGTCCATCCGGGCTGGCTCGCCGTCCACGGTAAAGAAGGCCAGGAGGGCGAGGAGGGCAATCTGGTGAAGGTCGACTCCGGCGAGAAGGTCCATACCGAAGCGGTCACGGTCAAGGCCAACACCACCAAGCCGCCGCCCCGCTACTCCGAAGCCACCTTGCTCTCGGCCATGGAAGGCGCCGGCAAGATGGTGGACGACGAGGAATTGAAGGCCGCCATGGCCGGCCGCGGCCTCGGCACGCCCGCCACCCGAGCCCAGATCATCGAGAACCTCATCGGCGAGCAATATATCCACCGGGAAGGCCGGGAACTGATTCCCACCGCCAAGGCCTTTTCGCTGATGACCCTGCTGAACGGCCTGGGCGTCACCGAACTCACCCAGCCGGAGTTGACCGGCGATTGGGAGTGGAAGCTGGGCCGCATCGAGAAGGGCGACTTCACCCGCGACGAGTTCATGCGGGAAATCGCCGAAATGACCCGCCACATCGTCGAGCGCGCCAAGACCTACGACAGCGACACCATCCCCGGCGACTTCGGCATCCTCGCAGCGCCCTGCCCCCGCTGCGGCGGCTTGATCCGCGAAACCTACAAGAAATTCCAGTGCAGCGACTGCGACTACGGTCTGTGGAAGATCGTGGCCGGCCGGCAATTCGAACCCGAGGAAATCGAGATCCTGCTCACATCAAGGCAAATCGGCCCCCTCACCGGGTTCCGCAACAAGATGGGCCGGGCCTTCGCCGCGGCCATCAAGCTGAACGACAAGCAGGAACCGGAATTCGACTTTGGCCAGGACCGCGCCAGCGAGGAGGGCGAAGCCGAAGCCGTCGATTTTTCCGACCGGGAGTCCCTGGGCAAGTGCCCCAAGTGCGCTGCCGGCGTCTTCGACCACGGCGCCGCCTACGTGTGCGAAAAGTCCGCCGGCCCTGCCAAGACCTGCGATTTCCGCTCCGGCAAGGTCATCCTCCAGCAGCCGGTGGAGCCTGCCCAGATGCAGAAGCTCCTGGCCACCGGCAAGACCGATCTGCTCAAGGAATTCGTCTCCAACCGCACCCGCCGCAAATTCTCCGCCTTCCTGGTGGTGCAGGGCGGCAAGGTGGGATTCGAGTTCGAGAAGAAGACCCCGGCCAAAAAACCTGCGGCCAAGAAGAAGGCCGAAGCCTGAGTTCCTCGACCCTCGCGCAGCGTTCCACGTGAAACGCTCCCCAGCGCCGCAGCAGCCCGACACTGCACTCCCGCCCGGCGATTTGCATTCCCTATCATCCCCATAGCGGCAATTCCTTGGACACCCCGGCAGCGTCCGCCTACCTTGAAGCACCTGCACTAGGTTTTTCAAGGAGCGAATCATGAGTAACGAAAGCAAGTGCCCCTTCGCGGGCATGCACGGCGCTCGGGCAACCCAGGGCGTGCAATCCAACCGGGATTGGTGGCCCAAGCAGCTGAACCTCAACATCCTGCATCAGCACGCCCCGGCCTCCAACCCGTTGGGTGCCAACTTCGACTACGCCGCCGAATTCCGGAAGTTGGATTACGCCGCCCTCAAGCGCGACCTTGCCGCCCTGATGACCGATTCCCAACCCTGGTGGCCTGCCGACTGGGGCCATTACGGCGGCCTCTTCATCCGCATGGCTTGGCACAGCGCCGGCACCTACCGCACGGCCGACGGCCGGGGCGGCGGCGGCACCGGCAACCAGCGCTTCGCCCCGGTCAATAGCTGGCCGGACAACGGCAACCTGGACAAGGCACGGCGCCTGCTCTGGCCCGTCAAGCAAAAGTACGGCAACCGCATCTCCTGGGCCGACCTCTTCATCCTGGCCGGCAACGTGGCGCTGGAATCCATGGGTTTCAAGACTTTCGGCTTCGGCGGCGGCCGCGCCGACATCTGGCAGCCGGAAGAAGACATCTACTGGGGCAAGGAAGCTACTTGGCTGGGCGACCAGCGCTACAGCGGCGACCGCCAGCTGGAAGCGCCGCTCGCCGCCGTGCAGATGGGCCTCATCTACGTGAACCCGGAAGGCCCCAACGGCAACCCCGATCCCGTCGCCTCCGGCCGCGACGTGCGCGAAACCTTCGCCCGCATGGCCATGAACGACGAAGAAACCGTCGCCCTCGTCGCGGGCGGCCACACCTTCGGCAAAGCGCACGGCGCCGGCGACCCCAAGCTGGTAGGCCCAGAACCGGAAGGCGCCCCCATCGAGGCCCAGGGCCTGGGCTGGATCAACGCCTACCGGAGCGGCAAGGGCGGCGATACCACCACCAGCGGCATCGAAGGCGCCTGGAAGCCCAACCCCACCCAGTGGGACAACGGCTACTTCGAC
>SSTB01000303.1 GCA_009469665.1 Azonexaceae bacterium
GAACTCTATGCCGCCCTGGACATCCCGCGTCTGACGCCCCTGCGGGCGCGGCAATTGGCCGAGCAAGTGCGCGGGGGCGAAGAACTCGTCGAACTGGATGGCGAAGGCGTGGCAGCTCTGGACCTGCCTGCCGATGTGGCGAAAGAACTTCGCCTCTGGCTCGAAAATTCCGCCCAGCGGGCCATGCTGACCCGGCTGGCGGCCCTGCGGGCAGAACTTCTCGCTTTGCTGCCCGAAGGCGACGCCGCGGCCGGGGTACTGGCGGGCAAGACCCTGGTCCTCACCGGCACCCTGCCCACCCTGACGCGGGATCAGGCCCGGGAGAAGATCGAAGCCGCAGGCGGCAAGGTGGCCGGGTCGGTATCGCGCAAAACTGATTATGTCGTGGCGGGCGACGAGGCCGGGTCCAAGCTCGACAAGGCGAGGGAACTTGGCATTCCCGTCATTACGGAGACTGAATTGCTTGCTATGCTTGGCATTGGTCACTGACCGGGGTGTCGCGTTTGTTATTTCGAAAATAATTCAATTGCTTGAAGCGGAATGTTAATGAAAAACGTTAGGAAAGCCGTATTCCCCGTGGCGGGGCTGGGCACCCGTTTCCTTCCTGCCACCAAGGCCAGTCCCAAGGAAATGCTGCCCATCGTGGACAAGCCGCTCATCCAGTACGCGGTGGAGGAGGCCGTGGCGGCGGGGGTGACCGACATGATCTTCGTGACCGGACGCTCCAAGCGGGCCATCGAAGATCATTTCGACAAGGCCTACGAGCTGGAGACCGAACTGGCCAGCCGGGGCAAGAACGAAATGCTTGACTTCGTGCGCCGCATGATTCCCCGCGACATCAACTGCATCTACATCCGCCAGGCGGAGCCCCTGGGCCTGGGCCATGCGGTGCTGTGCGCCCGGCCGGTGATCGGCGACGAGCCGTTCGCCGTGCTGCTGGCCGACGATCTCCTCGACGGCGAGCCGCCGGTGCTGCGCCAGATGGCGGATACCTATGACTACTATCGCTGCTCGGTCATCGGCGTGCAGGACGTGCCCCTGGCCGAGACCGGCAGCTACGGCATCGTCAAGGCCGCGCCGGTGGCCGAGCGCCTGGAGCGCATCGAGGCCATCGTGGAAAAGCCCAAGCCCGAAGCGGCGCCTTCCACTCTGGGGGTGGTGGGGCGCTACATCCTCACGCCGCGCATCTTTCATCACCTGGAGCGCATCGGCAAAGGTTCCGGTGGCGAAATCCAGCTCACCGACGGCATTGCACGGCTCCTCGAAGAGGAACAGGTGCTCGCCTACCGCTACGCCGGCACGCGTTACGACTGCGGTTCCAAGCTGGGCTACTTGCAGGCCACCGTCGTCTTCGGCCAGCGCCACCCCGAAGTGGGCGAGGCCTTCTCCACCTATCTGCGCGGAAAGGAGGCTGGCTGATGGAGCGCCACGAAGCCCAGGACATTCTTGCTGCCGCCGACCTCATCCACGGGCCGGAGGCGGTGCGGGAAGCGGTGACGCGGGTGGCGGGCGAGGTGCAGGCGGCCCTGGCCGACAAATACCCCCTCATCCTGTGCGTCATGACGGGCGGGCTGATGTTCGCCGGCCAACTGCTGCCGCAGCTCGATTTTCCCCTTGATTTCGACTACCTGCACGTCACCCGCTACGGCCCGGACACCCAGGGCGGCAAGCTGTCTTGGCGCGTCGCACCCTGGACCTCGGTCAAGGGTCGCACGGTGCTGGTGGTGGACGACATTCTCGACGAGGGCGTCACCCTGGCGGCGGTGAAGGACAGTCTGCGCGGTCAGGGGGCCGCCGAGGTGCTGACGGCAGTCTTCGTCGATAAGCAGAATGGCCACGCCAAGCCGGTGCGGGCGGATTTCGTGGGCCTGCCGGTGCCCGACCGCTTTGTTTTCGGCTTCGGCATGGACGTGCGGGGCGCCTGGCGGCATCTGCCGGCGATCTACGCCGTGAAAGGGGAGTAGGGCATGAGTGGGGCGACGGTGGTGGATTTTCTCGCCTACTGGGAGAGCGAGGGCGAGGGCTATGTCCGCCGCGGCGATTACGACTGGATGGCTTCCCTGGTGCCCGGCCGGCGGGTGCTGGAGGTGGGTTGCGGGGTGGGCTTCGGAACCGTCGCCCTGGCCCGGCGGGGTCTCGAGGTACTGGCGGTGGACAGCCTGTCCGAATGTCTGGAACGCGCCCGAGGCAAGCTTTTCCCGCAGGCCGCGGTGCGCTTCCTGGCGGCGGACGTGGCGGCGCCGGACGACCCCCTGCAGGCCGCCCTCGCCGAGTTTTCCCCCGACACCGCGGTGTGCTGGCTGATGGGGGCACCGGCGGAGACCACCGGTGCCCTGCCCAGCGACGCCGGTCAGGCGGTGGCCGCCTATCGGGAGAAAGTCCATCGGGCGGTGGCCCAACTGGCGGCCGCGTCCCCGACCATCCGCTTCCTGCATTTCGTCGACCGCACGGCGATTCCCTGGCAGGCCAAGGATATCGGCCGCGATACCCTGGTGCGCTACCACCTGGGCAAGACCCTGGCTGACCTTCCCTTCACCGCCGACCGGCAGAATGCCCTTTATCGCAAACTGGAGGACAAGCTGGTCGATCTGGCCGAAATCCGGCGCTCGCACCCGGCCCTGAAGAGCGTGGTCCCCACCTTGGCCTCCCTCCTGGCGAAGCGCAGCGCTTAGCCCGGCAAGGCCCTCAAGTTCCAGAAAGGAATCCTCATGTTGGCAATCATTGGCGGAAGCGGCCTGACGACCCTCTCCAGTCTGGACGTCTCCCGCCGCGAGGTGGTGCGTACGCCCTTTGGCGAGCCCTCCGGTGCCCTGGTTTTCGGACGTATCGGCGGCCAGCCGGCTCTTTTCCTGCCGCGCCACGGCTACGGGCACACCATTCCGCCCCACAACGTCAATTACCGGGCGAACCTTTGGGCTCTGAAGGAGCAGGGGGCCAAGGGGGTGATTTCGGTGGCCTCGGTGGGAGGTATCCGCGCCGACCTCGGCCCTGGGGACATCGTCCTGCCGCACCAGATTCTCGACTACACCTGGGGGCGCAAGGCGACCTTCTTCGATGGGGGCGTGTCGCCGGTGACCCATGTGGATTTCACCGAACCCTACGACGAGACCCTGCGCCTGGGCATCGCCGCGGCGGCTACTGCGGTGGGAGTGGAGATCAAGGACGGCGCGGTTTACGCGGCGACCCAGGGCCCCCGCCTGGAAACCGCGGCGGAAATCGACCGGCTGGAGCGGGACGGCGCCCACGTGGTGGGCATGACCGGCATGCCTGAGGCCGTCCTGGCCCGGGAACTCGGCTTGCCCTACGCGGCGATCAACGTGGTAGCCAACCACGCGGCCGGGCGCGGCAGCAGCGCCCACGGTATCCATTTCGAAAGCCTTGAGCATGTGCTTCAGGAAGCCATGGGACGGGTCCGCTCGGTCATCGAGCGCCTGGTGGGCAATCCCGAGGCCGTGCTACCTTTGGGCATGTCGGTGTGAGCCACTGCCTAGTACTGCGTTCAGTCAATGAATTTACAAATGAAATCGATGCATTCTCGTGTCAGGCAAGGCGCAAACCACAGACATAGCCGAAGCTATGGCGAGGATTTGCAACGCTGCATGGCGCGAGAAGGCGCGATTTCATGTAAGCGGTTTGGCGGCACGGAGTACTAGTCTGCCCGTCATTCCGGCGTAGCTGATGGCCCGATAGGCCCGGTGGATCCCCGGTAACATCCCGTTACGCTCGCCTGGCGGGCTTTTGGCCATAATGTTTCTCGCCCCCCCGGGCGCCAGACCCGGGCAGCCCTCCGACCGGCCCCAGAAAACCATCCATCGCCGGTCGAAGCCAATCCGCCAGGTCCATCCGGCTCTATCCCATGATCTGGCTTTTCTGCCTTTCCTCGCTGCCGCACCGGCGGCCCGCGGTCTTTTTCAGGAGACAGAATGAGTACTGATCTCGCGATGCTACTTTCGCTATTGCCGGGCTGGCCTTTCCGCCTGGACAACAGTTTCTGGGTGGCCTTGCTGCTGGTGGTAGCGCCCCTGGCGGGCGAGGCGGTTTATCGTACGCTGCGCTGGCCACGTATCGTCGGATATACGCTGGTGGGGCTCTTGGCTTCGGCGGCGAGTTTCGACACCAGTGGTCTGCGCCTGGCCGGCGTTTTTCACCGCGCCATGGAAGTCGCCCTGGCGGTGCTGCTTTTCGAACTGGGCAGCCGTATCAACCCCCGCTGGCTCTTCGCCAATCCCTGGCTGGTGGCGACCAGTCTGGCCGAGGCAGGGCTCACCTTCGTCGCAGTGTATGCCGTGGGCGCATTCCTCGGCCTTGGAGTAGGCAGTTCCGTGGCGGTGGCGACCGTGTGCATGGTGAGTTCGCCCGCCGTCATCATGCGAGTCACCGCCGAGATGAACGCCCGGGGCCAGGTGACGGAGCGCCTGCTGCTGCTCTCCGCCTTGAGCACCGTGTATGCCGTGGTGGCGATCCACATTCTGCTGGGTGTCCTGCAAGGGATGAAGACGGGCGATCCGTGGGACGCGGCCCAGCTTCCCCTGGCTACCTTTCTCACGTCCTTCGTGCTGGCCCTGGTGCTGGCCTTCGCTGTCGGCCTGGCCCAGCGCAAGCTGGACCTGCGGGACGAGAACGGCGCCCTGCTGCTCCTCGGGCTCCTCTTCCTCACCCTGGCCCTGGTCCAGTTGACGGGGGCATCGCCCTTGCTGGTGCCGCTGCTGGCCGGCATCGTGCTGCGTATCCGGGATCCCAGGCCCCGCCTTTGGCCCCGGCACTTCGGCACCGCCGGCGGCGCGCTGGTGGTGCTGCTCTTCGTTGTGAACGGCATGGCGGTGGATTGGCGCCTGATCGCCGGCGGCGGCGTTGCCGCCCTGGTATTGCTGGGACTGCGGGCGGGCGCCAAGATTGGTGCCGCCGTCTTGCTGGGGCGGCGCTCCGGCCTTTCCCTGCGCCAGTCGGCAGCCCTGGGGGTGGCGCTGCTGCCCATGTCTGGCGTCGCCTTCCTGCTCACCGCCAGTCTGCACGTGGCCGCTCCCGAGTTCGGCACGCGGGTGGCCTCGGCCCTGGCCGGCGCCATCACGGTGATGGAGATCGTCGGCCCCCTGCTGACGCAATGGGCGCTCAAGGCCTGCCGCGAGGCCACTTTCAATGGAAGGGGAGGCCAAAATGCTTGAACCCTTTGCCGCTTCCCGCTGCCTGACCCTGGGTGTGGAGCTGGAGCTCCAACTGGTCAGCACCTACGACTACGACCTTGTACCCTCCGCCCACGACCTGCTGCGGGTCCTGGAGCAACAGAAATTCGCCGGCGACGTGAAGCTGGAAATCACCGACAGCATGATCGAGGTGGCCACCGGCATCTGCCGCAACCACGGCGAGGCCCTGGAGCAGCTCACCGGCCTGCGCGACGGCTTGCTGCGGGGGGCCCGCCAGCTCGACATCGGCATCTGCGGTGGCGGTGCCCATCCCTTCCAGCACTGGAGCGAGCGGCGCATCTCCGAGGGCGCCCGCTACAAGCACCTGAACGACCTCTACGGCTACCTGGCCAAACAATTCACCGTCTTCGGCCAGCACGTCCATATCGGCTGCCCGGGGCCGGACGAGGCGCTGCTCCTGCTGCACGGGCTGTCGCGCTTCATCCCGCATCTCATTGCCCTCTCTGCCTCCTCACCCTACGTGCAAGAGGCCGATACGGGTTTCGATTCGGCCCGGCTCAATTCCATCTTCGCTTTCCCCCTGGCCGGGCGCGCGCCCTTCACCCTGACCTGGGCCGACTTCCTGGAATATTTTGGCAAGATGGCCAAGACCGGGGTCATCGAAAGCATGAAGGATTTCTACTGGGACATTCGTCCCAAGCCGGAATTCGGCACCATCGAGGTACGGGTCATGGACACGCCCCTGACCATCACCCGGTCCGCCCAATTGGCGGCGCTGATCCAGACCCTTGCCCGCTGGCTGATGATCGAAAAACCCTTCCGCCCCCAGGAGGACGACTATCTGGTCTATACCTTCAACCGCTTCCAGGCCTGCCGTTTCGGGCTGGGGGGCATCTGGGTGGACCCGGCCAGCGGCGAGCAGCTTTCCCTGGGTGACGAGGTGGCGCGGCTTATCGCCCGCATCGGCCACCATGCAGTGGAACTGGGTTGCGATGGTGCCATCGCCGAGCTGGCAACGGATGCCCGGGCCCGACGCAACGATGCCCGCTGGCTGCGGGAGCGCCACGCCGCCGACCCGCTTCTACCGGAGCTGGTGCGCCAGCAGTGCCTGCGCTGGGCTGAGAGCCTGTGAAAATTTCATTCACCCCCGCTCGTCATGCCCAGCTGCGCCCGCTCGGCGTTGCCAATGCTCGCCATAGCTCGAGCTATGGCTGTGCTTGGCGCCTTGATCGTGCACACCTGGGCACGCCGCTCGGGCGCGCCCAAAAAATTCACAGGCTCTGAGTGATGAGCGCTGCGGACGGCCGTCCACTACGCATCGGGCTTTCCGCCCGCCTCATGCATGAACCGCCGCGGGAGCTGAATTTCCCGGGCAAGACTCTGCAATATCTGGAGCAGTCCATCGCCCACTGGGTCATGGCCCACGGCGCATTGGCTTTCATGGTGCCCACCATCGAGGCCGGCGGCAGCGTGCAGCGGCGCTCCATCTCGGTGAAGAGCTACGTGCAGGAACTGGATGCCCTCATCCTCCAGGGCGGGGCCGACATGGCGCCGGAAAGCTACGGTATGGCGCCCCTGCGGGCCGAGTGGAGCGGCGACCGCATCCGCGACCGTTACGAGATCGAACTGTTCTGGGAATTCGTCATCCAGGGCAAGCCGGTGCTGGGCATCTGCCGCGGCTGCCAGCTCATCAACGTCGCCCTGGGCGGCACCCTGGTGCAGGACATCGCTACCCAGCGCCCGGAAGCCGCCCGCCACGTGGAACCGGCGCTCTACGACGCCCACCACCACGAGGTTATCCTCATCCCGGACACGCGGCTCGCCGCAATCTACCCCGGTCGCTTCCATGGTCGGGTCATCAGTATCCATCACCAGGCCATCGATCGCCTGGGCAATGACCTGCTGGTGGAGGCGCAATCCGGTGACGGCATCATCGAGGCCATCCGCTGGAACGGGGCGGGCTACGTGGCGGGGTTTCAATGGCACCCGGAATTCCACCGCAACGGCGCGCCCTTGCTGGATAGCGGCCCCATCATGCTGGATTTTCTGGCCGCCGCCCGGCGGGCGCGGGAGAGAGAGGGCTGATTGCGGGGGGCTGGGCGGCCACCAACCCGGCCCCACCGATCGTCTTTAATCGCAGCGGATGGTCCCGCCCACAGGCTGGCAATTCTTGCGCGGTGGGTCGGCCGAGGGGGCGTAGCGACCGCCGGAGGGGGAGGGAGGAGGCGTGGCGGGGGACGGGGGCGATGGAGGAGGGCAGCGCCCGCCCGGGCAGGCTTCGTGCGGATTGTGGGGCCGGAGCGGCACCACGGGCACATAGACGGGTTGCTGGGCGACGGTGGGTGACGCGGGGGCGACGCCCTGGCAGGCGGCGATGAGGTTGGCGCGCTGGGTGGCGTCTGGTTCCCTTTGGGCGTTTTCCATGCAGCGGGTGCGGCGGGCGGATTCCTCCTCGGCGAGGCGGCGCTGGCTGTCCTGGTCGCGCCGGGCGTCGTCGTCCCGCAGGCGTTCCCTTTCGGCCAGGGCTTCGCGCTCCCGGGCCAATTGCTTTTCTGCTTCGGCCTTTTGTTCCGGGCTGATCTTTTCCGCCGGGGTGACGGTTTCGGTCCGGCTGCCGGCGGTGCAGGGTTCGCTGGAAATCACCACGCGGCCGTCCGGACTGCGGCATTTGAAGGCATCCGCGCTGGCAGCGGGGGCGAGGAGCAGTGTGGCGGCGGCGAGGCAGACGAAACGGATCTGGGTCATGGGGACTCCCGGGGCATGGAGGCAGCACAGGGGGAACAGGCGCCAGTTATTTCCGGTTCAACGACTGAAGCCGGTCATCGGCTGACGGCGGCGGGCTCCCAATTCAACCTGGAAA
>SSTB01000304.1 GCA_009469665.1 Azonexaceae bacterium
ACCTGCTCGCGCATTTGCTCGATGAGCAGCTTGAGTTCCATGGCGGCCTGGGAGACCTCGGTGAGGGCGGATTTCGACCCCAGGGTATTGGCTTCCCGGTTGAGTTCCTGCATCAGGAAATCGAGACGCTTGCCGCAGGCGCCGCCCTGCTTGAGGATGCGATCCACCTCATCCAGGTGGGCAACCAGACGGGAGAGTTCTTCGGCCACGTCGATGCGGGTGGCGAAGACGGCAACTTCCTGCAACACCCGGTCGTCGTTCGAAGCCCCCAAGGCCTCGTGCAGACGTTGCTTGAGCTTCTCGGTGAACAGCGCCTGGGCTTCGGGTATGCGGGGACCGACGGCGGCAACGATTTCACGCATGCGGGCGACCCGCTCCGCGATCATGGCAGCGAGCTTGGCACCCTCCCGGCCGCGGGTGGCGGTAAATTCCGCCAGAACGGCTTCGGCCAGTTCCAGAACCTGGGGAGCCATGGCGGCAAAATCGACGCTCTGGTCGCCGAAGATGCCCGGCCAGCGCAGCACGTCACTGACCGTCAAGGGAGCGGCATCGGGCAGGCGGTCGCGAACCCGGCGGCTCAGGTCGGCCAGGGTATCCACCAGGTCGTTCTTGAGCAGCAGTTGATCGCCGCGGCCCGCGGACCCGTTGTAGGCCAGGCGGCATTCGAGCTTGCCGCGAGCGAGGCGGCTGACGAACAATTCACGCAAGGGGATTTCAACGAAACGCAGTTCCTCAGCGACGCGAAAATGCAAGTCGAGAAAGCGCGAATTGACGCTCTTGAGTTCCAGTTGCAGCGTTCCCCGCTCGACGTCCCGGGTTTTTACGGCATAGCCGGTCATGCTATAGATCATGGTATCGCGGAATCTCGGCTTTACAGGTCTGGCCCCAGACCCGAAAATGGCTGCAAACATGGATCATAACCGGGACTCTGATGGCCCAACAAGCCAACCACGCGCTGCCTAACGGTTTTCAGCTCGAGGAATACACCATTGAACGCCAGCTCTCCCTGGGCGGGTTCTCGATCGTCTATCTCGCGCAGGATCTCGAGGGCCGCCAGGTGGCCATCAAGGAATACCTTCCCAACAGCCTCGCCCTGCGCGGCGAAGGCGAAACCAAGCCGCAGATCGCCCCCGACCACCAGGCAGCCTTCCGCTACGGCATGAAGTGCTTTTTCGAGGAAGGACGCGCCCTGGCCCGGCTTTCGCACCCCAACGTGATCCGGGTGTTGAATTTCTTCCGCGCCAACGAGACCGTGTACATGGTCATGGAATATGAGCATGGCCGCACCCTGCAGGAATTCATCCAGAAACATCAGGGCCACATTTCCGAACGTTTCATGCGCGGCTTGTTCACCCGCATGCTCAACGGCCTGCGTGAAGTGCATTCCAACAAGCTATTGCACCTGGACTTGAAGCCCTCCAACGTCTACATGCGCACCGACAATTCTCCGGTCCTGATCGATTTCGGCGCGGCGCGTCAGACGCTCGCCTCGGACCAGCCCATGTTGAAACCCATGTACACCCCCGGCTTCGCCTCACCCGAACATTACGGCTCGCGCAAGGATCTGGGACCCTGGAGCGATATCTACAGCGTGGGCGCCTCGATGTACGCCTGTCTGGCCGGCTGTGCGCCCCAGGCGGCGGACGACCGCATCAAGAAGGACTCCCTCACCCCGGCGATGGTGCGCTGGGACGGGCAGTACTCGGATCGGCTCCTGGAGATCATCGACTGGTGCCTCAACCTCAATCACCTCTACCGCCCGCAAAGCGTTTTCGCGCTCCAGAAGGCTCTGGTGGAGGAGATCACGCCCCCCACCGAAAGAAAAACACCGGGATGGCTTAACCGCGTCGTCGGCAAAATCAAGGGAGCAGCTAAACGATGAGATTCACGATTTATCAGGAATCGCGCCAGGGAGGCCGGGCAAACAACGAAGACCGGGTCGCCTACTGTTATTCCCGCGATGCTCTGCTCATGGTTGTGGCAGACGGCATGGGCGGCCACTTCTACGGCGAAATTGCCGCCCAGATCGCGGTCCAGACCCTGACCGACAGCTTCCAGCAGGAGGCCCATCCCAACATCGGCGACCCCTTCCGCTTTCTCCAGAAGGGCATGACCAATGCCCATCACGCCATCCTCGACTACTCGGCCAAGCACCACCTCAGCGATTCCCCCCGCACCACCTGCGTCGCCTGCGTCATCCAGGACAGCGTGGCGTACTGGGCCCACGCCGGCGATTCCCGCCTTTTCGTCATGCGCCGTGGCAAGGTTTTCGCCCAGACCCGCGATCATTCCCGCGTCCGGCTTCTCATCGAAGAGGGCGTCATTTCAGAGGCCCAGGCAGCGGTCCATCCGGAGCGCAACAAGATCTACAGTTGCCTCGGCGGTGGCCAGGCCCCGGAAATCGAGTTTTCCCGCAAGACCCCCCTGGAGGATGGTGACATCGTTCTGCTGTGCTCCGACGGCCTGTGGGGCGTCGTCTCCGGCGAGGCCATGGCGGTAACGCTCAAAGGAGCCAACCTGCTCCAAGCGGCCCCCATGATCATGGGGCAGGCGGAAGTCAAGGGCGGCCCGACCGGGGACAATCTTTCCCTGGTTGCCGTGCGCTGGGAGGAAACCTACGTCGAGCCCTCGGCCAGTTCCATCTCGACCCAGACCATGGCCATGGGCGAGGTCACCACGCGCCTGGACGAATTTGGGCGCAACCCCGCCGCCAAGACCGATCTCACCGAGCACGAGATCGAGAAGGCCATCGAGGAAATCCGCCTAGCCATCGACAAATACACCCCGAATAAATAGAGGCCCCCATGCGCCCCAGCCAGCGTCAGCCGGACCAACTGCGTCCCTTGCGCATTACCCGCCGCTTCACCCGTCATGCCGAAGGCTCCGTCCTGGTCGAAATGGGCGACACCCGGGTCTTGTGCACCGCCAGCGTCGAGGAATCGGTGCCTTCCTTCCTGCGCGGCAAGGGTCAAGGCTGGGTCACCGCCGAGTACGGCATGCTGCCCCGCTCCACCCATACCCGCAGCCCGCGGGAGGCGGCCAAGGGCAAGCAGAGCGGGCGGACCCAGGAAATCCAGCGCCTCGTCGGCCGCAGCCTGCGCGCGGTGATCGACCTGGAAGCCCTGGGAGAGCGGCAGATCACCCTGGACTGCGACGTACTCCAGGCCGACGGTGGCACCCGCTGCGCCGCCATCACGGGTGCCTGGGTGGCCCTGCACGATGCCTGCGACGCCCTGGTCCAGTCGGGAAAGCTGGCGGCGAGCCCCCTGCGCGATCATGTCGCCGCGGTGTCGGTGGGGCTTTATGCGGGCACCCCGGTCCTCGATCTCGACTATCCGGAAGACTCGGCCTGCGACACCGACATGAATGTCGTCATGACCGGCCGGGGCGGCCTCGTGGAGGTGCAGGGGACCGCCGAAGGCGAACCCTTCACCCGCCCCCAGATGAATGTGCTCCTCGACCTCGCCGAAGCCGGCATCCGGCGCCTGATCGCTGCCCAGGAAGCGGCCCTGGCCTCATGAAGCGCCTGATTCTCGCCTCCAACAACGGCAAGAAGCTCGCCGAACTGCGAGCTTTGCTCGCCCCCCTGGGCATCGAGGTCGTTCCCCAGGGTGAACTGGGGGTCTGCGAAGCCGAGGAACCCCACTGCACCTTTGTCGAAAACGCGCTGGCCAAGGCGCGCCACGCCGCCCTCGCCACCGGCCTGCCGGCTCTGGCGGACGATTCCGGGCTCTGTGTCGACGCCCTTGGCGGTGCGCCGGGGGTCATTTCGGCGCGCTACGCGGGCGAACCCAAATCCGACGCCCGCAACAACGAGAAACTGCTCGCCGATCTCGCGCCCTTTGCGCAGGAGCAGGAGCGTTGCGCCCACTTCGCCTGTGTCCTCGCCCTCGTCCGGAGCGCGGCTGACCCGCAGCCCCTCATCGCCGAGGGGGAGTGCCGGGGACACATCCTGGCCGCACCGCGGGGCACCGGGGGCTTCGGTTACGACCCTCTGTTCTGGCTGCCCGAACTAGGCAAGACCATGGCCGAACTCGACGCCGGGGAAAAGAACGGCATTTCGCATCGCGCCCGGGCCATGGCCCGCCTGCTCGAACGCCTCGCCGACTGTCGCTGATGGCCCGCATCATCCCCATCACCGCCGCGGCTCCGGCAGCGGCGGGGAGTCTGGAATTTCGCGTTTCTCCACCCCTTGCGCTCTACGTCCATGTCCCCTGGTGTGTGAGGAAATGCCCCTATTGTGACTTCAATTCCCACGAAGCCCGGGAGGCCGTACCCGAGGAGGCCTATCGCGCCGCCCTCATCGCCGACCTGGAATCCGCCCTGCCCCTGGTCTGGGGCCGCCCCGTAGTCAGCATCTTCTTCGGTGGCGGCACCCCCAGCCTCTTGAGCCCGGATACACTCGATCGTCTGCTGGCCGATCTGCGCATGCGGCTCCCGCTGCACGGGGACGTGGAAGTCACCCTGGAGGCCAACCCCGGCACCGTCGAGGCCGGCCGTCTGGCCGGCTTCCGCGCCGCTGGGGTCAATCGCATTTCCCTGGGCATCCAGAGTTTCGACGACACCTGTCTCAAGGCCCTGGGACGAATACACACTGCCGCCGAGGCCAAGCAAGCCGTTGAAGCCGCTGCCCTGCACTTCGACACCTTCAATCTCGATCTGATGTACGGATTGCCCGGGCAATCGCCCCGTGGCGCCCTTGTGGACCTCGAAACTGCGCTGAGTTTTGCGCCGCCCCACCTGTCCTGCTACCAACTCACGCTGGAACCCAACACCGCCTTCGCCGCACGACCGCCAGCCGATCTCCCGCATGGCGATACCAGCGCGGACATGCAGGAAGCCATCGAAGCACGGCTTGCCGCGGCTGGCTACGACCACTATGAAACCTCGGCCTTTGCGCAAACTCGCCATCACTGCCGTCACAACCTGAATTACTGGCATTTTGGCGACTACCTGGGGATCGGAGCGGGAGCCCATTCCAAGCTGACCCTTCACGACCGCGTCTTGCGACAGATGCGCTGGAAGCACCCGGAGGCGTATCTGGAAAAGGTATCCGCCGGGCAGTCCGTTCAGGAAGAGACCGCGATTGCCACGGACCAACTGCCGATTGAATTCCTGATGAACGCCCTGCGCCTGGCACAGGGGTTTACGGTGAGCCAGTACGAAGCCCGCACCGGGACACCCTTCGCGCCCCTGGTATCTCAGGTTCGCCGCCTGACCGAAGAAGGCCTGCTTTCCGTGGAGGCCGACCGGATCGCCCCCACCCCCCGCGGGCGACGCTTCCTCAACGTGCTGCTGGAAAAATTCCTGCCCGACGCTTGAGAGCCCGGGAAAAGCTCCAAGCACCCCCAGGGGCTATTGCCCGCGGTGCCGCGTTCGTCCCCAGGCGAAGCCACGCCCGGACGCAATCCAGTCCTTTACCGTAGCGCCGCCGAGGTTGAGGATGCGCCGTTGCAGGATCATCCGGCGGTCATTGAGGCCCGCCGGGGGACCGAGGTTGGTGCACCGGCGGTCGGAGCCGGCACGACGTTCGACAAAGTTCTGCATGGCTGATATTCCAAGATGGCGGGAGTGGCCGGAGGTCAGACTGAAGTTGGCTCGCGCGAAAATCCTGTGCAGCGCAACAACCTCCATTAGTGTAGGGATTTTACGAAGTGTGCCGAATGCCGTAAATGCCCAACGAAGTTGAGCCCACCCTCAGAGCCTGTGAATTTTTCGGGCGCGCCCGAGCGGCGTGTCCAGGTGTGCACGATCAAGGCGCAAAGCACAGCCATAGCTCGGGCTATGGCGAGCATTTGCAACGCCGAGCGGGCGCGGCTGGGCATGACGAGCGGGGGTGCATGAAATTTTCACAGGCTCTCAGGCCTCGAGATTGCCATCGATGTAAAGCCAAAGTCCGTCATCCTTTGCGAAGCGGCTGGTTTCGTGCAGCCGATGGCCGCGTCCCGCCACCTGGTAGCGGGCGACGAACTCGACGGTGGCGTGTTCGGCGTCCTGGACGTCATGGCGGCGGACCTCCGGCCCCAGCCACTTGGTCGCCCCATCGGCGCTGAGGTCGAGGCTGGCCGGCCGGGTGTCGGGATGCCAGGTGATCAGGAGGTAGTCGGCCAGCCCCAGCACGTAGGCGCTGTAGCGGGAGCGCATGAGGGCCTCGGCGCTGGCGGCCGGGGTGCCGCTGTGGCAGGGGCCGCAGCAGGCGGCGTAGGGGCGGCCGCTGCCGCAGGGGCAGGGGTCGCCTTTGGCTTTCACTTCGCTTCCTGTACCTCGCCACCCAGGGCGTCGACCAGTTGCGGCAGAAAGCGGGCGAGTTCGCCGGTCATCAGGGCGAAATCGGCGTCGAACTGCTCGGCGGCGTTCTCGACGCTCTGTTCGGCTTCTTCCTTGAGCAGGTCGAGGAAGGCGAGGCGCTTGATTTCCAGCTTCTCGGTGAGGACGAAGGAAATGCGGTCGTTCCAGGTCAGGGCCAGGCGGGTGGGGAGCTTGCCGCCGGCCAGGTGGGATTTGACCTCGTCGCCTTCCAGGGGATGGCGCACGTAGCGCACGGCGGCTTTTTCCTCGCCCACGGCCTTGAGTTCGCAGTCGCGGTCGATGGTGAAACCCGCCGGCGCGTCGCCCCCAGCCAGCCAGTCGGCCATGGCCGAGGTGGGCGAGCGCTGGGTGTGGAGAAGCTGGAGGGGGAATTCGTCGAGGGACCAGCGTAGGTGTTCGATGACCTCTTCGGCCTTGGCCGGGCTGCCGGCGTCGACGCAGAACCAGCCGGCCTGGGGGTCGATCCAGACAAAGGTGGTGCGGCGCTTGGTGAAGGCACGGGGCATCAGTTCCTCGGTGACCCGATCCTTCAGTTCGCGCAATTGCTTGCGGCCGGGCTTGTAACCCTGCTGGGCCTCGAAGGCTTCGGCCCGCTCCTTGACCTCGTCGTTGATGACGGAAGACGGCAGCAGGCGCTGCTCGACGCGCAGGGCGATGAGCCACTGGCGATTGAGCGCATGGACCAGAGCGCCGTCACCGCGCGGGGAGACCCAGCCGCGGCTCATGGCCTCGTGGCTGGGGCAGCGCTGGAAGGGGCCGCGGGCCAGTTGTTCTTCGAGTTTGGCGAGGTCGATGCCCCAGGGCACCGGCAGGCGGTAGAGCTGCAGGTTCTTGAACCACATGGTCGGGTTTCTTAGAAGAGGTTGTTGACGACCCAGCGGTCGCGCTGGGCCAGGGTTTCCAGGCCCTTGAGGGCTTCGACCGTGGCGCCCTGTTGGTGGGCGTGATCGAGGAAGGAGGCCAGGGCCTGGTCGAGGGGATAGTCATACTGCCGCCACTCGGCATCGAACTTGGCCCGGGTGGTGCGAGTCACCGTCAGGCGGCCCGACTTCATCGGCACCAGACGGACGTTGCTGCCATCGTGGCGGATGACGATGGCGGTGGTGCGGTGGGCATTCAGGACGATCATGCAAAAGCCTCCTACGACTCAGAAGCGATGAAAAAATGCAGCGTAGCGGCCCTGGCTAGGCGTGCCGACGAAGACAGTACGAAGGAGTACGGCGAGAAGGCACAACGACGCCAGGGGCATTTTGTCACCGCTTCTTGAAAATCACGTCCCAGACGCCGTGGCCTAGCCGCAGGCCGCGGTTCTCGAACTTAGTCAGGGGCCGGTAATCCGGCCGCGGCGCAAAGCCTGTCCTGAGCTCAGTCGAAGGGCCATCCGCCGTATTGACCAGGGTCGGCTCGCCGGAAAGCACTTCCAGCATCTGGGCACCGTATTCCTCCCAGTCCGTGGCGCAATGGAAGTAGCCGGCTGGCTTCAGGCGCGAGGCCAGCAGCGCGACGAAAGGCGGCTGAATCAGGCGCCGCTTGTTGTGGCGCTTCTTGTGCCAGGGATCGGGAAAGAAGATGTGAATGCCGTCCAGGCTGCCTTCCGGCAGCATGTCGCGGACAACCTCGACGGCGTCGTGCTGGCAGATGCGCAGGTTGTCCAGCGCCTGGGTGGCGATGAGCTTGCACAGGGCGCCGACGCCCGGTACATGGACCTCGACGCCGAGGTAATCCTGATCCGGGCAGGCCGCCGCGATCCTGGCGGTGGTCTCGCCCATGCCGAAGCCGATTTCGAGAATCTTCGGCGCCTGGCGGCCAAAGACGGTGGCCAGGTCGAGGGGCGCCGCAGCATAGGGGATGCCGATCCGGGGCATCATTTCCGCGTAGTAGCGCTCCTGGGCCTCCGACATGCGGCCGGCCCGGCGCACGAAACTCTTGATATGGCCGTGGCCTTCGCGGCCCTCGGTGTAGACGCCTTCGCTCATGAACCGATGAGCCCGCTGGTGGGCGAGGACGGATCGGCCGAGTAGAGCTTGCGCGGCATGCGGCCGGCGAGGAAGGCCTCGCGGCCGGCCTCGACGCCTTTCTTCATGGCGCTGGCCATAAGCACCGGGTTCTTGGCATGGGCGATGGCGGTGTTCATGAGCACCCCGTCGCAGCCCAGTTCCATGGCGATGGCAGCGTCCGATGCCGTGCCGACGCCGGCGTCCACGATGATGGGCACCTTGGCGGCGTCGATGATGAGGCGCAGGTTCCAGGGGTTGAGAATACCCATGCCGGAACCGATGAGGGAGGCGAGCGGCATTACCGCCACGCAGCCGATGTCTTCCAGCATCTTGGCCTGGATGGGGTCGTCGGAGCAGTAGACCATGACGTGAAAGCCCTCCTTGACCAGGGTTTCGGCGGCCTTGAGGGTCTCCGGCATGTTGGGGAAAAGGCTCTTGGGGTCGCCCAGGACTTCCAGCTTGCAGAGGGGGTGGCCGTCCAGCAGCTCCCGGGCCAAGCGCAGGGTGCGCACGGCGTCGTCGGCGGTGTAGCAGCCGGCGGTATTGGGCAGGATAGTGAATCGCGAAGGCGGCAGGGCGTCCAGCAGATTGGGCTGGGACGGATCCTGGCCGATGTTGGTGCGGCGGATGGCGACGGTGACGATGGCGGCCCCGGAGGCATCGATGGCAGCCCGGGTCTCGGTGAAATCCTTGTATTTGCCGGTGCCGACCAGGAGCCGGGAGGCATAGGGGGTGCCGGCGATGGTGAATTGGTCCATGGAATTGCGGGGAAGAAAAAGGGTGAAGGAGGAAAGGTGAAGGATCGAGGGGGCCGGTCAGGTCTGCCCCGTTTCACCTTTCACACTGCGTTCGCGAATCATCCGCCGCCGACGGCGACAACGATTTCCAGCGTGTCTCCATCGGCGAGAGCGGTCGAATCGTGCTGGCTCCGGGGGACGATTTCGCCATTTTTCTCGACGGCGATGCGTTTTCCGGCCAAGCCAAGGGTATCCACGAGCGCCGCGACGGTCAGGGCCTCGGCAAACCGGCGCACCGCGCCATTGACGGTCAGTTCGATCATCCGCCCGATTTTATCAGGCCCCGCGGCTTCCTCGGCGCGCTGGTGAAGAGGCGGTCGTAGAGCCAGTTGGGCATCAGGCGCAGGGCTTTGGCGACGAGGCCCATCTGCCAGGGGATGACGGTATAGCTGACGCCCCGGTCAATGGCGCGGACGAAGCGGCGGGCAGCTTCGTCGGCGGGGAGCAGGAAGGGCATGGGATAGGGATTGACGGCGGTCATCGGCGTGGCAATGTAGCCCGGCGTGATGGTCACCACGGGAATGCCGTGGGGGCGCATTTCCAGGCGCAGGCTTTCCAGATAGGCGATGGCGGCGGCCTTGGAGGCCGAATAGGCTTCCGCCCCCGGCAGCCCGCGAATGCCCGAAACGGAGGCGATACCCACCAGGCGACGCCGCCCACCGGCGACCCTCATGGCAGGAATGAAAGGCGCGAAGGTGGCCGCCATACCGAACACGTTGGTATCCATGACCCGGCGGAAGACGGCCAGGTCTTCGGCGCATTCGGTCAGGGTGCCCACCGACACGCCGGCGCAGGCAACGACGACGTCCGGAACGCCGTGGCGGCCCATGAAATCTTCCGCCGCCGCAGCCAGCGCCGCCGCATCGGTGACGTCCAGGGTGTAGCAGGCGTGGCCGCCGCCGAGGCGCTGGTTCAAGGCTTGCAGGACTTCGGCACGGCGCCCGGTGAGGCCCAGGCGGGCGCCCTGCTCCGCGTAGCGGGCAGCCAGGGCCTCGCCGATGCCCGACGAGGCCCCGGTGAGGAAGACGGCGGAGGGTTTCATCGCGGGACGGCGAATTGCGGACTAGACCTGGAGCGATCCGATGCGCCGTGCGTCCGGATTACTTCTTCTGGCTGCGGATTTCGGCGATTAGACGGTCGACGGTGGCCAGATTTTCAGCGGGCTGCCGCTCGCCGACCAGATAGCGCCCCTGCACGCCCAAGGCCGGAACGCCCTGGATGCGGTAGCCCTGGGCCATCTGATCGCCCCGCTTCACCCGGCTTTGCACACCGAAGGAAGCAAAGGCGTCGGCAAATTTCTTGGGATCGACACCCTTTTTGGCTACCCACTCGTTGATGCCACGCTCGTCGAAGAGATTCTGACGCTCGGCATGGATGGCCTTGAATACGTCGGCGTCCAGGCGGGCGAGGTCGCCGGTCGTTTCCAGGGCGTAGAACAGGCGAGCGATATTGGTCCAGGCGGCGCGCCCGAATGTGACGGGCACCTTGCGCACCACCACATCCGCGGGCTGCTTGGCGATCCAGGCGCTGAGGAGCGGGTGAAAGTCGCTGCAATGGGGGCAACCGTAACTGAAGAACTCGACCACCTCGATCTTGCCCGGATTGTCGGTGGGCTGGGGCGGATCGATCAGGACGTATTCCCGACCCTGGCCCTGGGCAAAGGTGGGCAGGCTGGCAGCTAGGGCACTTCCGAGCAGGGCACGGACGGCGTCGCGGCGGGACAGGTTCATCATCACTCCTTGGTCTTGACGAGAGAGGCTTCGATACCCGACTTGGCCAGGTCGGAACGGATTTTGTTCACGTCCTCGGGACGGGCGAAGGGACCGAGGCGGACGCGAAAGTAGGTCTTGTCCTGGACCATGACCTGCTGCACCGTCGCCTCATGGCCCATTAACGCGAGATTGGCTTTCTGGTTGTCCGCGTCCTGGGCAGTGCTGAAGGAACCGGCCTGGAGGAAGAGGGAAGGCTTGTTCTCCTTGGCGGCATCCTTCGCCGCTTCCTTGGGCTCTTCCTTCTTGACCTCGGGGGGCTTGGCGGCGGCCTTGTCGGGAACGGCCTCGGCCTTGCCCGGCAGGATGTCGTAGAACTGGAAGCGCTTTTCCGGCGGGGGATCGCCCGGCTTGCCCGGCAGGGCGATGGGCTGGGCCGGCTTGCCGTCCGGGCCGACCTGGGCCTCGGGCCGGGGCGGCTGGGGCTTGACGTTCTGGAAGGGCATGGGTGACTTGTTGAGGTACCAGACCACCCCGGCGGCGATTCCCACGCCCAGGACCAGGCCGATGAACATGCCGACCAGGGTTCCGCCGCCGGACTTCCTGGCGACGGACTTGTTCCGCCGGGGCTTGGCGGCGCGGCTCATGCCGGAACCCCGGGTCGAATCCTGCGGGCGGGGTCGGGGAGAAATACGTTCATGGACAATCCTTACATCGATTCGGGGCAGGAGACTCCCAGCAGCGCCATGCCATTGCGGATCACCTGGCGCACGGCAGCAGCCAGGGCCACCCGGGCATCGCGCAGCGCGGCATCCTCCACCAGCATGCGTTCGGCGTTGTACCAGCCATGAAACTCGGCGGCCAGGTCCTTCAAGTAGAAGGCGATCTGGTGCGGAGCGAGCTCCTTGGCGGCCGCACTGATGATATCGGCAAACTCACCCAGCTTGTTGGCGAGGGCCAGCTCCCGGGGATTTTCCAGGCGCGCGAGGTCGGCGCCGGCCAGATCGGAAAGATCGCCGCCCCACTGGGAGACGACGGAACAGATGCGGGCGTGGGCGTACTGGATGTAATAGACCGGGTTCTCGTTGGTCTGGCTCTTGGCCAGGTCCAGGTCGAAATCCAGGTGCTGGTCGGATTTGCGCAGGGCGTAGAAGAAACGGCAGGCATCGTTGCCCACCTCGCCGCGCAGCTCGCGCAGGGTGACGAATTCGCCCGAGCGGGTGGACATGGAGGCCTTTTGCCCGTTGCGGTAGAGCACGGCGAACTGGACGAGGGCCACCTGCAGCTTGGACGGTTCCAGTTCCAGGGCGGCGATGGCGCCCTTCACCCGCGGAATGTAACCGTGATGGTCGGCTCCCCAGATATTGATGACCTGGTCGAAGCCCCGCTCATACTTGTTCAGGTGGTAGGCGATGTCGGAGGCGAAATAGGTATAGAGGCCATTTTCGCGCTGCACGACGCGATCCTTCTCGTCGCCGAAGGCCGTGGATTTAAACCACTTGGCACCGTCCTGCTCGTAGAGATGCCCCTTCTTCTCCAGCAAGTCGACGCAGCGGGCGACCAGGCCGGTGTCGTAGAGAGCCTTTTCGGAAAACCAGACGTCGAACTCGACGCCGAATTCCTCCAGGTCATTGCGGCAGTCGGCCAGTTGTTCGGAAAGCGCGTGGCCATGGACGTAGGGCCAGTCGGGACCGAGAAGCTCCTTGGCCCGAGCGATAAGGGCGTCGAGGTGGAGTTCGCGCTGGTGCTTGGCCTCGTCGTCCGCCCGGTCGGCGGCGGGCAGTCCTGGGGTTCCCGCCAGGACGGCCTCGGCGGGCCGCAGGAACTGGGTGCCGTGGGCCGACTGCATCTGGCGCGCCATGTCTCGCACGTAGTCGCCCTGGTAGGCGTTGGGCGGGAAGGGAACGGCAACCCCCAGCAGATCGAGGTAACGCAGCCAGGTGGAAAGGCCCAGGATATCCATCTGCCGGCCGGCGTCATTGACGTAGTACTCGCGGGTCACGTCCCAACCGGCGAAGGCCAGCAGTGCGGAAAGGGAAGCCCCGTAGGCGGCGCCGCGGCCGTGGCCGACGTGGAGCGGTCCGGTGGGGTTGGCGGAGACGAATTCCACCTGGATCTTGCGCCCCCCGCCTTGGGCCGAGCGGCCGTAGGCGGTGCCAGCAGCAAGGATGGCCTGCACCGCCGCCGTCTTGGCGCTGGTCGCCAAGCGAAAATTGATAAAGCCGGCGCCGGCGATTTCCGCCGCCTGAACCAGAGAAGCCGGCGGCAGCTCGCGTACCAGTTGCTGTGCGATTTCCCGCGGGTTCTTCTTGAGGGCCTTGGCCAGTTGCATGGCCAGATTGGTGGCGAAATCCCCGTGGGAGGGATCCCGGGGGCGTTCCAGATGAATGGGGGTATCGGCAGCGGCCGGTGCCACGCTGGACAGGGCCTGCCGGAGCAGATCGGCCAGCTGGGTCTTGACGTCTTGAGCCATTGATTATTGGCGAAAAAGCAAAGGGCTGATTATACGATGCGCTTTTCCCCCCCGGCGATTCTGTGTACATTCGGGCGTCCCGATTCAACGCCCCGCCCTCCGTGCGCCTCTTTCGCCTCCTCAAGATCGTCTCCGTCGCCAGCCGCTACGGCCTGGACGAGATGGTCCTCGAACACGAACCCACGGGCTCGCTCGTCCGCCTCACCAACGCCTTGCAATTCTGGCGCCGCCTCGCGGAACCCAGGGCGGTACGCCTGCGCCTGGCCCTGGAGGCTCTGGGGCCGATCTTCGTCAAGTTCGGTCAGGTGCTGTCCACCCGTCGCGACCTCATGCCGACGGATATCGCCGACGAACTGGCCAAGCTGCAGGACCGGGTGCCGCCCTTCGATTCGCAGCTCGCCCTCAAGGAAATCGAGAAGGCCTACGGCCGGCCCGCTAGCGAGGTCTTCGCCGAGTTCGATCCGACGCCCATCGCTTCCGCTTCCATCGCCCAGGTGCATTTCGCCCGCCTGAAGCCCGAAGACGGCGGCCACGAGGTGGCGGTCAAGATTCTGCGGCCCAACATGCTATCGGTCATCGAGCACGACCTGGCCCTCATGGACACCCTGGCACTGCTTCTCGAAAAGCTGTGGTCCGATGGCAAGCGGCTGAAGCCCCGGGAAGTAGTGGCCGAGTTCGCCAAGTACCTGCACGACGAACTGGACCTCATGCGGGAAGCGGCCAATGCGTCCCAGCTCCGGCGCAATTTCACCGACTCCGACCTGCTCATCGTGCCCGAGGTCCATTGGGATTTCTGCACTTCCACGGTGATGGTCATGGAACGCATGGTCGGCACGCCGATTTCCCAGACCGACCGCCTGCGGGAGCAGGGCATCGACATGCAAAAGCTCTCCGCGGCCGGGGTGGAAATCTTCTTCACCCAGGTCTTCCGCGACGGCTTCTTCCACGCCGACATGCACCCGGGCAACATTTTCGTCGCCCCCGACGGCCGCTATATCGCGCTGGATTTCGGCATCGTCGGCACCCTCACCGATAGCGACAAG
>SSTB01000305.1 GCA_009469665.1 Azonexaceae bacterium
ATGTGCGCGACCGACGAATAGGCGATCAGCTTCTTCATGTCCTCCTGCACCAGCGCCACGAGCGAGGTGTAGATCACCGCGATGGCCGAGTGAGTGTAAACCAGCGGCGTGAAATACGCGGATGCCTCGGGCAGCATCGGCAGCGAGAACCGCAGGAACCCGTACCCGCCCATCTTCAGCAGCACGCCGGCCAGGATCACCGACCCGGCGGTGGGCGCGTCGACGTGGGCGTCGGGCAGCCAGGTGTGGACAGGCCACATCGGCACCTTGACCGCGAAGGACGCGAACATGCCGAGCCACAGCCAATATTGCATTTCGCGGCTGAACTGAGCCTGCATCAGGGCCGGGATGTCGGTCGTGCCGACCTGGAAGTACATGGCGAGCAAGGCCACCAGCAGGAGCACCGACCCGGTGAGGGTATAAAGGAAGAACTTGAAGGCGGAATAGACACGCCGCCCGCCGCCCCAGACGCCGATGATCAGGAACATCGGGATCAGCACGCCTTCGAAGAAGACGTAGAACAGCACCATGTCCATGGCGCAGAACATGCCGACCATCATGGTCTCGAGGATCAGGAAGGCGACCATGTACTCGCGCACCATCTTCTCGATGGCTTCCCACGAGGCCAGGATGCAGATGGGCATGAGGAAGGTGGACAGGATCACGAACAGCATCGAGATGCCGTCCACGCCCATGTGGTAGCCGATCTTGTACTGCGGCAACCAGTCGAAGCGCTCCTCGAACTGGAACGCGGCGGTGCCCGGCTGGAAATAGATCCAGATCGTCAGCGACAGCACGAAAGTCAGCAAGGTGGTCCACAGCGCGATGATGCGCGACTGCCTGGCCACCACGTCCGGCTTGCCGCCGATCGCGAGGATCACCAGCGCCCCCACCAGCGGCAGGAAGGTGATGATCGAGAGGATCGGGGAGTGTGTAAGGAAGTTACCCATGTTGGTGTCCCCGCCCCTAACCCGGTTTTCCGACGACGAACCAGGTCACGATCAGGGCGATGCCCGCGATCATGGCGAAGGCGTAGTGGTAGAGGTAACCCGACTGCAGGCCGCCCAGGCGGCGTGCGGCGTTGGCGGTCAGCGCCGACAGGCCATCCGGGCCGAAGCGGTCGATGACGCCGGCGTCGCCGCGTTTCCACAGGAATCTGCCGATGCGGAAGGCGTTCTTGGTGAACAGGAAGTCGTAGAGTTCGTCGAAGTACCACTTCTTGAGCAGGAACTGGTAGAGCGCCGGGAAATTGGCGGCCAGCTTGCCCGGGATCTCCGGACGGCGGATGTAGAACAGATAGGCGAGCGCGAGCCCCGAGAGGCTGAGCAGCAGCGGCAGCAGCGCGACCAGATGGCCTACCAGGGTCATATGTTCTTCGTGCTCTTCCATCTTATGGAGCGAATCCTGGATCGGCAGCACCTTGATGGCCTCGCCCCAGAAATGCTCGCGGCCTTCGCCGACGAAGAAGTGCACGCCCAGCATCCCCGCGAACACCGCGCCCACGGCCAGGATGCCGAGCGGGATGGTCATGATCTTCGGGCTTTCGTGGATGTGCTCCATGGTGTGGTGGTCGGCCCGGGGGGCGCCGAAGAACGTCAGGAACGTCAGGCGCCAGGAGTAGAACGAGGTCAGGAACACCACGATCATGCCGAGCAGATAGGCGTAGTTGCCGGTCGAGGTGTGAGCGGCGAGCGCCGCCTCAAGGATGGTGTCCTTGGAGAAATAGCCGGCGAACGGCGGGATACCGGTGAGCGCCAGGTTGCCGATCACCATGACCGTAAAGGTCACCGGGATCAGTTTCCAGATCCCACCCATCTTGCGGATATCCTGCTCTTCCGACATGGCGTGGATCACCGAGCCGGCGCCCAGGAACAGCAGCGCCTTGAACCAGGCGTGGGTCATCAGGTGGAAGACACCCGCCTGATAGGCGGAGACGCCGCAGGCGAAGAACATGTAGCCCAGCTGCGAGCAGGTCGAATAAGCGATGATGCGCTTGATGTCGTTCTGCACCAGGCCGCAGGTGGCGGCGAAGAAGCAGGTGGTCGCGCCGATGAAGGTGACGAAAGCAAGCGCGTTCGGGGCGAACTCGAACAGCGGCGACATG
>SSTB01000306.1 GCA_009469665.1 Azonexaceae bacterium
GTGCCGCCGATCACCCGCCGCACCGGCAGATCGGCCACCGGCGCATTGACGTGGGGAATGAGGTGGAGCCGCGCCGGGCTGTGCCAGCCGCGCTTGATGTGGATGTCGGCGAGGTTGTAGGCCACCAGTTGGGCGATGGCCAGGCTGCCGTCCACATCGGGAATGAGCTTGAGATTGACCTGTGTCTTGGACAGTTTCTTGCGCAGCGGCTCGGCGTCGCAGGTGGTGCCGCTGTGGTCATGGCCGCCGTTGCCGCACACCAGGTTCTCGTGCTTGTAGGCCATGCTCGCCAGGGCCACCGGCTGGCCGGCGTATTCCAGGCGGCCAGCCAGGGTGTCGCGATTGACCTTCAGGGAAACGTCGGCCAATTTCTTGGGAAAGCCCCAGATCTCGCGGCCGCCGGAAATCGGCGGTTCGCAGTCCAGGTACATCTGGGCGGTGAAATTGACCGGTTCGCCACGGTAGAGGCAGGGGATGACGATGCCGGTCTCGGTGTAGTCGCCGAAGCCGGTGGAATCGGGCATGCGGATGAATTCATAGAGCACGGTGTTGCTGCCGTCCGGCTCCAGGGGCTCGGGAACCGCGGCACGTATGGCTTCCGGGTCCGACTCGTAGGTGACGATCATGTACTGGCGGTCGATGAAGCGGTAAGGCCCCTTGGGATAGGTCGGGCTGGCGATGGGCATCGAGGAGGTCGTCAGGATTTCGGCGATGTTCATGGGAATTTCTCCGGTTGGGATTGGGGTACGAGGTCAGAGGAAGGCTTCGCGGATGTCGATGCTCGACCGGCTGCCGATGGCGTCGAAATTGGCCTTGAGCCACTGACTAGCCTCCTCGCGGCCCTGGTCGCGCAGCTCGCAGAGGAAGTCCCAGTCGGCGTTGAGCTTGGACGACACCCCCAGTTCGGCCATGGTCTCGTCGGAACGCAGCGAGTGGACGTACAGCTCCTTCATTTCGCTCGCATCCAGCTTGCCGCGCTGGATGAGTCCGGTGACGAAGGCGATGGCCCGCATCTCCCGGAGGAGCGAGGAATTGAAGCTGACCTCGTTGATGCGGTTGAGGATTTCCGCCGCCGTGGTGGGAACGCCCTTGCGCACGATGGGATTGATATGGACCATCAGCACGTCGCGGCAGTCGCAGTTGTAGATGAGCGGGAAGATGGCCGGGTTACCGACGTAGCCGCCGTCCCAGAAATGCTCGCCGTCGATCTCCACGGCCTGGAACAGGAAGGGCAAGCAGGCCGACGCGAGGACCGCGTCGGCGGTGATTTCCGGCTTTTCGAAGATGCGGACCTTGCCGGTTTCGACATTGGTGGCGCAGAGAAAGAGCTTGATCGGGCTCGCCGCCCGCAGGGCTTCGAAATCCACCTGATCCTCCAGTACCTGGCGCAGGGGATTGAAGTTGAAGGGGTTGAACTGATAGGGCGAGAAGACCCGCAGCATCATGTCGGTCATCAGGTACAGGGGTGAGCTGTCCAGGGTATGACCGCCCCAGCCCTTCATCCAGGGCAGTTGCCGGAAAGGGCTGAAGCGGTCGGCGGAATCCGAAATCGCCTGCCAGAAGCACGCCAGCGCCTCCCGCGCTCCGTCGCGGCCGCCCAGCCTCAGCCCATGGGCAAGGACGACGGCGTTCATGGCCCCGGCGCTGGTGGCGCTGACGCCTTCCACGTCCAGGCGGCCGTCTTCCAGGAGGCGGTCAAGGACCCCCCAGGCGAAGGCGCCGTGGGCTCCGCCGCCCTGGAGGGCGAGGTTCAGCGGCTTGACGCGGCTGCCGGCGCGGGCGCCGCGGCTCGGCGTGGCGAGGTTCTTGTCGCGGGCGTTCATGGCGCTCACCTCAGTGCTGGGACCAGCCGCCGTCCATGGCCAGGGCGGTAGCGGTCATGGACGCCGCGGCGTCGGAGCAGAGGAAGACAGTCAGCGCGGCCAGTTCCTCGACCTGCACGAATTCCTTGCGCGCCTGGTGCGAGAGCAGCACGTCGCGCACGACGTTCTCCGGGGAGATGCCGTGGGCCTTGGCCTGGTCGGCGATCTGCTTTTCCACCAGGGGCGTCTTGACGTAGCCCGGGCAAACGGTATTGCAGGTCACCCCGAATTCCGCCAGTTCCAGGGCGACGGTCTTCGACAGGCCGATCATGCCGTGCTTGGCGGCCACGTAGGCACTCTTGAAGGGTGAGGCGGTAAGGCCGTGGGCGGAAGCGACGTTCACGATGCGCCCCCAACGCCTTTCCTTCATTTCCGGCACCACGGCGCGGATGAGGTGGAAGGCGGACGAGAGGTTGATAGCCAGGATGGCGTTCCACTTCTCTTCCGGAAAGTCTTCCACCGGGGCGACATGCTGGATGCCGGCGTTGTTGACGATGATGTCGACCTGGCCGAATTCGGCCCGGGCGGCGTCGGCCATGGCGCGGATGGCGTCCGGCTGGCTCATGTCGGCGCCGGAATAGGCGACCTTGACGCCGGTTTCCCGAGCCAGGGTGAAGCGCAGGGTTTCGATGGGGTCGGGGTCGCCAAAGCCGTTGAGCATGACGTTGGCGCCCTGGGCGGCCAGGGCCCGGGCAATGCCGAGGCCGATGCCGCTGGTGGAGCCGGTGACGATGGCGGATTTTCCTTTGAGCACGATATTTCTCCGTTGGGGTTGGGGTTGGGTTAGCGGGGAGCGGGAACCCGCGGGGGCGAAACCGGCGAATCGGCGTCTTGATCGCCGGTCCGCGTAAATCTCAGATGGGTGATGTCGGCCGCGAAAAACATGCCCCAGGTCCACTCGA
>SSTB01000307.1 GCA_009469665.1 Azonexaceae bacterium
GATAACTACGATTGAGGTCTACTGGCGTCTATCAACCTCCATGGAACAACTCTAAGTCTATGTTTTTAAAGGGTTGATCGTCCATCGAGCGATTCTGAAAGCTGGACAAATCCAGTGCTCATGTGTGTAATGGAGTGTGTAACGGGCCAAACTGGAGGCGTTATACACATGGCACTCACAGCACTCAATCTTCTCTCGGCGCGCAAAGTGGAAACGGCGCAGCCCAGGCCCAAGGTGTACCAACTCCGGGACGGAGGCAGCCTCTTTTTGCGCGTTCAGCCCAACGGCTCCAAGCTCTGGTGGTACCGCTACCGGCTGGGCGGCGCTGAACAGGTGTACTCAATCGGGGTGTACCCAAAGGTCACGCTGGAGGCAGCCCGTGCGGAACGGGACCGGGCAAAGGCGTTGGTCAAGAAGGGCCTCGACCCCATCGTGGAGAAAAAGGCGGCGATCGCCCTCCAGGCCGACACATACGAACGCACGTTCGAGACCGTTGCTCGGGAGTGGATCGTCAGCAATGCTCACTGGAGCGAGTACTACACCAACCAGGTCACCAGCTACCTTGAGAAGGATGTTTTCCCCCGGATTGGCAAGTTGCCGATCAGCAGCATCAGGGCTCCACATCTGCGCCCCATCATCAAGGATGTGGCGGCTCGTGGCGCGAAGACTGTGGCGATCCTCATCCGCCAGTGGTGTGGGCAAATCTTCAGTTATGCGGCTGCCCAAGGTCTCTGCGAATACGATCCTGCCGCCTTGCTCAAGGGACTGGTCAAGCGCCCTCAGGTCCGCCACAACCCTCCGTTGACATGGGCAGAGATCCCGGACTTTCTCAATCGTGTGGACAACGAAGGGGGTTACCAGACGACAGTCCTCGCCCTCAAGCTGATGGCTTTGACCTACGTGCGCACCGTAGAACTGCGCAAGGCCTCCTGGGAAGAGTTCGACCTGGACAACGCCATGTGGTCGATTCCGTCCGAGCGCATGAAGATGCGACGCCCCCATCTGGTTCCCCTGTCACGGCAGGCGGTGGCCGCTCTTAGGGAACTACATGCTCTAACTGGCGGCGGCAAAGTATTGTTCCCGAGCTACAGAAAGCCGGGACAAGTGATGTCGGCAACGACGCTCAATCAAGCACTCAAGCGCATGGGTTATGGCGGACGGTTTTCGTCCCATGGCTTCCGCTCGACCGCAACGACGATCCTTGGACTGTTGGGATATCCGGAGAAGCGGGTCGATCTTCAACTCGCTCATTCCAAAAAGAGCAAGGACTCATCGCGCGCGCCCTACGATCACACGAAGTTTGTGGAGTCCCGCAAGGTAATCATGCAGGACTGGGCTGACATCCTTGACTCATTGCAGGCAGGGAAACCCGTTGAAGGGGTCACGAAGGCGTTTGGCCCCATGTCGAAGCGTAGAACGGCGCTGCTCCGTGTCATAGAGCGCGAGTGATGTCTGCTGCTTGGCGAGTGGAATGCCTAATGCACGTGTAGCACCTTGAACTGAAGACGCAGAACGAGGACATTGGCACTCGACTAGGTTGGAGCATTCTTGGCGACCTGCAGTGCTCTGCGCTCGAACCGCTCTGAAACAACGTCGGCTTGTCCGCAGGGCCGCTGCAGGTGGGTCACGATCTCGTAGGGTCCGTCAGACAGCGGCCGTGTGTGAATGCCCCATCCCTGCGCATGCTCAATGCGCGATTGCGCGGATACCCCGACGCCGTAGCCGGCAGCGACCCATAGCGCGATCATCTCGAAGGAAGAGACACGCTGAATGTTCTGTTGACTCACCGCGGGAAGAGAAGGCAGCCGCTGATCCAGCAAAGGGCAATTCTCTGCAGGCCAGCGAAAGACGGAGTAGTCCAACAGTTCGGCGATCGTGAGCTTCGCCTGGTCAAGTAAGGGAAAGCGCAACGGCATGGCGACGGCCATGTTCTCGGTCCATAGAGGTTGGCTTTTCAGCGACGGATCGCTCGATCCTTCAAGCGTCATGCCCGCGTCGTAGCGGCCTTCCCGAAGTCCCGCAATCAAATCATCGGCTGTGACCTCATGAAACGAAATGGTGACTTCCGGCTCTTCCGCACGCTGCAACGCAAGCAATGCCGAAAGATGCGATGACGGTACGCCAGGCGCTATGGCAAGCCTGAAATTGGAAAAGGAAAACTGGCTGGTGGCGTCGTGCATGAGAGCCCCCACAAAGCGATCGGATCAAAAAGGCGAGCCACCATGATAGCCAAAAGAGATATCTTTAACGTGGTTAAATTCGGTCGATTGATCGACGCTTCTGGTGATGCAGAAGCGCAGCGTTCAACCGGGCCGCCCCCCTGGCACAACCACCTATGAAGCCGAGCCGGCACTGGCCTTCGGCCAAGCGGTGCGTGCTGCCCGCTTGGCGCAGGGAGTCGCTCAGGATGAATTCGCGTCCATGGCTGGTATAGCTCGCTCGCATATGGGCAAGATCGAGCGTGGGGAGCACATGCCCACGCTCGCATTGATACTGAAAATCTCCGCTGCCCTCAGCATAAGTGCGGCAGAGCTGATGAGTGCAACGGAACGCAATCTTCGTGCCGATGCCCAATCTTAAGTGGTGCGGTCCGTTGCGTCAGTCGCTCGAAGGGTCCCGGAGGCGGTCGATAAATCGCACCAGCGAAGCCGATGAGTTGCTGCTTTCGAGTCGAAGCAGGTAGGTGGTGATCACGGCTGTATCCAGCGCCAATGGACGGATCACCACGTCCGGTCGCTGGCTGACCGGAATCTTGGTCGCCGTCATGAAGCCCACGCCGTAGCCGGCACCGACCAAGGTGAGCATCATGTCCAGCGAGGAAACCTCCTCAACGACATTCAGTTTGTGTTCCTGGGTCTGCAGGAGGCGCGCCAACTCGCGGCAGTAGCCTTCGCACACCTGGGGATCGCACAGGACAAGAGGATGCCCCCGGAGTTCATGGAGTGGAACCTCCTTGTGGACGAGCAGTGCGTGCCGGGCTGGCAAGGCGACCACCAGCGGGTCCTGCCAGATAGGTTCGGCGACGATGCCATCACCGACGTCGGCGGTATGAGCGAATCCGATGCAGAAGTCGCCCGAGCGCAGGCCGCGCAACTGCTCGGCCAAAGGCACTTCGGACATCCGTATCTCGATCTCGGGTTCTTCGGCACGGCAACGGGCTAGAAACGCCGACAGCCGGGGATCGAGCGCGCCGTCGGATACGGCGATGCGCAGGCTGCCTCGCAAGCCCGCCGCGACAGCCTTGACGTTCTCGCGGGCCTGCTCCAGGACGGTGAATAGCCGGCGAGTGTCCTGCAGGAACACGGCACCCGCAGCGGTCAGTCGGGTGCCCCGGCGGTCCCGGTCGAAGAGCACAGCGCCTAACTCGTCCTCAAGCTCCTTGATGGCGCGGGACAGAGGAGGTTGCTCAATGTGAAGACGCTCAGCCGCCCGTGTGAAATGAAGTTCTTCGGCCAAAACGATAAAGCAACGCAGGTGCCGCAGTTCCATGAGCAATGTTCCTATTCAGGCGCTGACGACCTCCTTCTGTTTGCTCCACGCGATGCAGGTTGAAAACTTCTTTTAAGCGATGTTTTTTCATATGTTCTTGAGCATGAGATGTAGGCGTTCAACTTTTCCAAACGAGAGGCCGGGCTGTGTTTGACCGAGCATTCAAGAGCCCTGTTTATCCACGGCGCTAAGGTTCAATCTTTACAATGTCCCCAATGCCTTGTACGTATGCGAGTGCATAGGCCATCTCTCCAGAGGTTTGCGCATGCAAAAACATCAATGGTTGTCCGCGTGTTATCTCGTCACCTAAGCGCACCTGCAATTGAATCCCTGCGGCTGGACTCTCAGGCGCACCGGCCAATTTGGCTAAACGAGAAAGCTTACGGTTGTCGATGTGTACTGCTCGGCCTGAAGTGGTTGCCAAAAGCGGTTCGACATAGAGAGCTTGGGGCGGCTCACGAAATCCCCCCTGAGCCGCGCAGATTCTCTGAAATTTTTCCCACGCGCGGCCACTGCTGATCGTCTCATGAGCCAACCGAAGTCCCTCCCCTTCTTTGGCGACGCCGCCAAGCTCAAGCACCGCACCCGCCACCAACGCCACGCGGTCACATAGGTCTTGCGGCGCATCCGCCTCGTTGCGCAACACGGCCAACACGTCGCGCGCCTCCAACGCCGGGCCGATACCTCTGCCGACAGGCTGATTCCCGTCTGTAAACAGGCAACGCAATACAAGGCCAAATGACGCGGCGACTTCCGAAAGGTGATGCGCAAGATGCTCGGCAGTTTCCCGGCTGCGGACTTTTGCGGTTGGCCCAACCGGAATATCGATCACGATGTGGGTCGCCCCTGCTGCAATCTTCTTGGATAACACCGAGGCAATCAGTTGTCCTTGCGTGTCGATATCCAGTTCACGCTCAATACGCACGAAGATGTCGTCCGCGGGGCTGAGGTGCATCGCGCCGCCCCACGCCACGCATCCACCCTCTTTCTCCACGACCTTTCTGAGCGTATCCAGGTCCAGGTCTACAGGAGCCAGCGTTTCCATGGTGTCCGCGGTGCCAGCGGGAGAGGTGATGGCGCGTGATGAGGTCTTGGGCATCACCAATCCATTGGCTGCGGCGATGGCAACCACCAACGGCGTGGTGCGATTTCCCGGTAATCCGCCCACGCAATGCTTGTCCACAACAATCGGAGCCTGCCATTGCAGGTGATCCCCGACATCGACCATCGCACGGGTGAGATGGATGGTCTCTTGCATATCCAGAGGCAGTACCGCCGTTGCGGTCAGGAAGGCCGAAAGTGCGACATCGGTATAGCGACCATCGACCACATCACGGACGATCGCCTGCAACTCCGTCGTTTGCAGTCGGTGGCCGTGAATTCGCGCACGCACGGCCGACAACGATTCGAGCA
>SSTB01000308.1 GCA_009469665.1 Azonexaceae bacterium
CTAGGAAAAAGCCACCAAAAAGAAGGCGGCCCCAGTGGCAATGCCGGGCTTTGCCCGGTGCCTTGCGCGACTCGGGCCTCCGGGCGGGTCGCTAAACTCGCCTGCGGCTCGGACAACGCGACCCGAAGGGCCCCGGAAGCCCTGCGTTGCTCAGCGCCGTCCATGGGGGGAGAGGCGTCCGGGCTTTGGGGCCGGGTCGGCTGCTTCGGCTGGCCCCGTGCGGAATATGCGCCTGAAGGGGTACGGCGTTTCTCACCGGCCAAACGTCCTATTGACCGACGCGGTCCGTTTCAGCAAGAGCCGCCCATGCGCCGTGCTGGCACGCTGGAACAATCACCGTTCGGCGAGCTTGCGGCTCAGCTTCACCACCTCGGGATCGTCCCCCGGTCCGACCGTGAAGCCCAGGGCAGCCATGAGCCGGTGCATGGGGGGGTTGTCGCGCAGTACTTCGCCGCTCATGGTGCGCAGGCCCCGCTGGCGGGCGACGTCCTGCAGGCTGGTCATGAGCAGGGTGCCGACACCACGGCCCGCCATCCGGTCGGCGACCACGATGCCGAATTCGCAGGCGTGGCTGTCCGGCAGGACGGTGTAACTTGCTTCGCCGATGATCGCTTCCGCGGCGTCCGCCCGGCGCTCGGTGGCCACCAGCACCATTTCCCGGTCGTAGTCGATCTGGGTGTGGCGGATGAGCTGCTGGCGGGACAATTCCTTCAACCCGCCGAAGAAGCGGGTGTAGCGGGAGCGCTCGTCCAGACCGCGCACGAACTCCTGGAAGACGTCGGCATCCTCGGGACGGATCGGCCGGATGCGGAACTGTGATCCATCCTTGCCCTGCACCGTTTTTTCCACGGAGAGGGGGTAGGGGCAGATGGCCATATGCCCGTAGCGCCAGGAGTCTCCGCTCCAAGGGCGCAGAGCGGCACCGAGTTTGGCGGGCAGGGCGGTTTCGCCCAGCACGACGGGGAGTTCGAGACTGGCGAGGGTGGGCAGCTCGCAGGCCATTTCCGATACCCGCAGGAGGATGTCGGCCAATTGGCGGCTGCGAGCGCTACGTCCTTCCTGGTCCCCCAGGAGGGGGTCCAGGGCAGGAGAGGCCAGCAATTCCCGGGCCAGGCGGCCGTTCAGAGGCGGCAGGGCCCGGGGGGCGAGGCTGCGGGAAAGGGGGGATCCGTCGTCCAGACTGAGCACCGGCCCCCACAGAGTGTCGGTCTCCAGGCGCACGAACAAGCGCGGCGCGGCGGTGCCCTCCGTGGCTGTGGCCGCGGGGTCCGCCAGGGGAGCTAGGTGGAAGGCCTCCGCAACGGCGCGAGCTTCGGCTTCGGTGAGGCTGTCGCGGCCTGACTGCAGCGCGAAATCGATGACCACCTTGGCAGCTCCTGCGGCCGGGGGCTGGCGGTGGGAGACCGATGCGGGGGTTTCCAGCAGGAGCGCCTGGTTGCGCACGAAGTCGGCCATGAAGGCAAAGGCCGCTACCGCGCTTTCCGGCGTGCGGAAGGCGGGGATGCCGGCCCGGGTCAGGAGCGCGCGGGATTCTATTACCGAGGACTCGCCCATCAGAGCCACCAGAATGGGTTTGATGGCTTCGCGTTGGGCGGCGGCGATGCGCCTTGCGGTTTCCGCCGGGTCGTCCAGGCCGTTGGGGGCGATCACCACCAGGACGCCGTCCACGCCGGGATCGGCCAGGCAATGCTCAATGGCCGTAGCGAAGCGCCCCGCATCAGCGTCGATGAGTACATCCACCGGGTTGGCCTGGGACCAGGAGATGGGCAGACCCATGGCCAGGCGGGCCTTGGTGGCGGGAACGAATCGGGCCAGTTGCAGGCCCTGGTCCGCCACCGCGTCGGCGGCCAGCACGGCGGGACCGCCACCGTTGGAGACGATGGCGAGGCGGTTGCCGGCCGGCCGTCGGGGGCTCGCCAGAGCCCGGGCGGCGGTAAACAAGTCGCCCACCGAGCGCACGCGCAGCACGCCGGCGCGGCGAAGGGCGGCGTCGAAACTCGCATCGGCGCTACCAGTGGATTGGGAATGGCTGCAGGCCAGAGTGGCGGTGGCCGGGCTGCGTCCGGCCTTGACCGCCACCACCGGCTTGCTGCGGGCCGCCGCCCGCAGGGCGCTCAGGAAGCGCCGGCTGGAGCGGACGCCCTCCAGATAAAGGAGGATGGCTTCCGTGCCCGGGTCAGTGGCCAGGAAATCGAGGATTTCCGGCAGATCCACGTCGCCCCCGTGGCCCGGTCCGAAGACGGCGGAAAGGGCGAAATCGTTGCTGAACGCCCAGTCGAGTACGTTGAGGCAGACTCCCGCCGATTGGGAGACGAAGGCCAGGTTGCCCGCCGGGATGCGGCGGTAGAACAGAGTGGCATTGAGCCCCAGGGCCGGGCGGATGAAACCCAGGGCCCGGGGCCCCATGATGCGCACGCCGCAGCGGCGGGCCGTCTGCATGAGGTTGTCCTGCACCAGGGCGCCGAACTCCCCGGCCTCGGCGAAACCCGCGCTGTGGACGACGGCGTGGCGGATGCGCTTCCTGCCGCACTGCTCGATGATGCTGCCCACCCCATCTGCTGGCGTGACCACCAGGGCAAGGTCGATGCGGGCGTCGATGGCGTCGAGGCTGCGATGGCACGCATGGCCGCGGATTTCGCGATGTTTGGGATTGACCAGGTAAACCTCGCCCGAATAGCCGCCTTCGAGCAGATTACGGGTCAGGGCTCCGCCCAGGGAGCGGTCGTCGGGACTGGCCCCGAAAAGGGCCACGGCGGCCGGGGCGACCAGCCCAGCCAAGGGGGAGCGGTTCATCGCGGCGGGAGAGTCAGCGAGGTGAGTTCAGGTCTACGAGCAGGGTTTCGACCGCACCGGCCAATTGGCCTTTCAAGTCGTGCAGGGGGGCAGCCATGAAATGCAGGTGCGTGCCCCCTTCGCCGAAGTCGGGAAAGAAATCGCGCACCTCGAAAGCTCCGGGCACGAGAGCCGAAGGCCGGGCGCGCTCGCCGTAGTGGCGGGCGACGGTGGCGGCGTCGGCGCCCTGGGCCACCAGCTCCGCCAGGACGACCTTGCGCGTCTCGTGGCGGTTATAGAAGGCGCGCCAGGCGTCCTGGCGGCCCAGGGTCTCGCCGGCAGGGACGCCGGTCAGGGCTTCGCAGGCTTTGTTCCAGTGGGTGACGCGGCCTTCGCGGTCGAGGACGAAGGTGGCCACGGGGCTGCTGGCGACGATTTCCGCCAAGCGGCGCTCGCCCTCCCGCTGGGCGTCCTCCGCAGCCTTGCGCAGGGTGATGTCCTGCAGGGTTTCGATGCAGCCGATGGTCTTGCCCTCGGCGTCCTTCAGGGGCGCGGCGTTGAACGAGACCCAGCGGCCGGATTCGCCGAAGGCGGGAAAGAAATCTTCGGCTTCGTAGGCGCCGGGAATGAGCGCCGAGGCGCGGTATTTGCCGGCGTAGAACTTTTCCAGCAGTCCGGCGGTGGCGCCGTCGAGGACCAGGTCCGCCATGACCGGCCGGTGGGCGCGGTAGAAGGCACGCCACTGGTGATGGGTACCGATGACTTCCTTGGCGGGAATGCCGGTGAGCTGAGCCAGGGCCCGGTTCCAGTGAACCACCTTGTGCTTCGCGTCGATGACAAAGGAAGGGATAGGACTGCCGTCCAGAATCAGCGCGGTATCAAGGGAATTCATGGTCTCCTCCGTTGGCGGCAACTATAGCAGGCTGGGAATGCGGCGGGGAGGCCCGGCGACGGGTTTATAATGGCGGCGGAAAGTCGGCCAGGCAATCGCCGGGCGCGCGAAGGCGACTTCGCCGCCGGGAGGAAAGTCCGGGCTCCACAGGGCAGGATGCCAGCTAACGGCTGGGCGCTATAAGCCGCGAGGCGAAGGCGACGGAAAGTGCAACAGAGAATAGACCGCCCAAGCCGGGGGAAACCCCGGACGGCAAGGGTGAAACGGTGGCCGGGCGCGAGTCCGGGCGGCGGGGTGAAAGCCTCGTCGGGGTAAGAGCCCACCGCGCCGGCGGCAACGCTCGGCGGCATGGCAAACCCCATCCGGAGCAAGGCCAAATAGGGAAGCTTGGGCGTGGCCCGCGCTGCTTCCGGGTAGGCTGCTTGAGCCTGTCGGCAACGGCAGGCCTAGAGGAATGATTGCCACGGCATCGCAAGGTGCCGCTACAGAACCCGGCTTATCGGCCGGCTTTCCAACGGATACAGGGCGCCGCCAGCGGCCGCCCGCGGCGGTGTACCCGAGGGGGGATCGATCTCGGGGCGGCCCCTGGTTTGCTTGAGAGGAATCGGACGATGGGCGCAGACCGCATCGAATGGGAGGAAGGGGGCGTTCGACACACGGCCCTCTGGCGCTCCGCCACCGGGCATGGGGCGCCGCGCAAGGTGGTCACCGCAGACGACACTATCCGGGCCGACGCGGCCTACGGACTTCTCGCCCAGGGGACCGGAATCCTCTGGCGTGGTGATTTCCAGAACGCCCGCCAGCTTCTGCAGGCCCTTGCGCGGCGCGCCGATCGTCGGCCGCGCAAGGCGGGGGCGGGGATCGCCGAAACCTTTCATCTCCATCGTCAGGCTCAGGCGCAGCGGGCGCGAACCCTAGGGCTGCTGCTGGTTCCGCTGGACGGGGATTTCCGGATTCTGCTGCGGCGGCCGCAGGAGGTGAGCGAGGCTTGCCGGGAGGTCTTCGGTCCTGGCTGCGAGGCCAGCGTGGTGGCATTGCGCGACCTGCAGGGCCTAGTGGGGGCCCACGAGTGGCGCAAGAAGGGGGTGCCGATCCCCGCGCTGGGTGACCGTATCCATCCCTGGCACGGCGTTTTCTCGCCGGTACGGGGAGAGTACATTGATCTGGTCGCGCAGGCGCTCCTGCCGTCTACGCGCCTGGCCTTCGATATCGGGACCGGCACCGGGGTGCTGGCGACGCTTCTTGCCCGGCGGGGCGTCGAGCGGGTGATCGCCACCGACTGCGACGAAAATGCACTCGCCTGTGCCCGGGACAACGTCAGACGCCTGGGCCTGGACACCCAGGTTGAAGTGATCGGGGCGGATCTCTTTCCGCCGGGTCGCGCGCCCCTGGTGGTCTGCAATCCGCCCTGGGTACCGGCGCGGCCGAGCGCTCCCATCGAACGGGCGGTTTACGATCCCGATGCAGCCATGCTCAATGGATTTCTCGCCGGCCTTGCTGACCATCTGGAGCCCGGCGGCGAGGGCTGGCTCATCCTCTCCGATATCGCCGAGCACCTTGGCTTGCGTACGCGGGAGGCGCTTCTACAGTGGATCGCCGCAGCCGGGCTGAGAGTCGCCGGACGGCTCGATACCCGGCCACGACACGGCAAGGCCCGGGACGCGGACGACCCGTTGCATGCGGCCAGATCCCGGGAGACGACCAGCCTATGGCGTCTGGTCGTCGCCTGAACGAGCGGCTTCGGCGTTGTTGAAAAAGGCGAAGATGCGGCCCTCGCCGGCGGGCCAGAACGACAGGCTGATCGAGACTGGCTAGGTGCTGCCGTCCTTGGCGCGATGGCGGCTGGTATAGGTTCCGCGTCCTTCGTCGAAGACCTTCAGTACCTCGGCGATCACCTGTTCCCGGTCCTTCTCCGCGTCCAGGTCCCAGGCATGGCACTTGAGCAGTTCGTCCCGGCTGAATCCGGAACGTCTTGCATAGGCTTCGTTGACGTCGAGAATCCTGCCTTCGAGGTCGGTCATCCAGAATCCGTCGGCGGCGGCATCGACGACCGCCTGGTACTGGGTCTGGCGTAGATTCAGGTTTTTCAGCAAAGCATGGCGCTCGCTGACGTCCTGGACCGTGCCTAGGGCGAGTTGGGGATTTCCGGCAGCGTCCCGCACGATCTCGATGCGTTCACTCACCCAGACGTCCAGGTTCTCGCCCACGATGTTGAGCTCGAGTTCGTAGCGGGCGCCGAGGAGGACGGCGGACCAGGCGGCTTGTCGCTGCTTCAACTGGTCCGGACGCAGGTAGCCGGCAAACGTATCCCGATCAAGCGGAATCCCCGGTTCCAGGCCGAGGATGCGATAGAACTCGTCGGAACCGGTCATCGCGCCGCTGGTCAGATCAAGGCGCCAATTGCCCAGACGGGCAATGGCCTGGGCCTTTTTCAGGTCGGCTTCCCTTTCGTTCAGCAGGCGTTCGGCATTCTTGAGGTCGGTAATGTCCTGCAGGGTCTCGACCACTGCCCACACCTGGCCTTCGGCGTCGTAAATGGGTGCCGCGTCGAGGATGACATAGCGGTTCCGGCCCCCGAGGTTGGCGAACCAGCCCTCGCCGTGGGCGGCGCCTTCCGTCAATCGGGACTTGCCTTGCACCGCGTAGAGCGAGCCGGCCCGGTCTAAGGCGCCGTCGAGGACGAGGTCGGCCATCGTCGGGCGCTTCTCCCTGTAGAAGGCCCGCCAGACCTCAGCGCCGCCTATCATCTCGCCAGCGGCACAGCCGGTCAGGTTCTCGCAGGCCCGGTTCCAGAAGGTGACTCGATGGTCGCGGTCTAGGATGAACACGGCGACGCTCTGACTTTCCATCGCCTGGCGCAGGAAGAAGTCAGTTTCTCCTGAATCGTGAGGTGGGCCGGAAACTGTCACTTCATCTGGGCTTCGATATTAGCGAAGAGCCGCTCATAGATCTGGATCAGGTCGTCGCGGTCGGCGCTGCCCTTGACCCAGCGCTTCGACGAGGCGATGGCCACGGCACGCTTCTCGTCCTCGGTGAGATTTTCGATGACCAGGGGCTCGCCGTGCAGGATGGCGTTGGCGTCGGCCCGTGCCTTCTGGGCCATGGCGACCAGGCCCATCGAGCGTCCCATGGTGCCGGCGCCGTCCGCGATGGCGTTGTTCAGCGCCGTGATACGGGAGGCAGAGCGGGCAGACTCGCCCAACTGATGGCCGAATTCGTCGGCAGTGCCGCGGGCGTCGGCCACCGCGGCGCTGAGCCCGCCGATCTGCTCGCAAACGGTTTCCAGGGCGGTCGTCATGGCCGTGATGGCGACGGCGATTTCCTCGGCCGAACGCTGGGACTGATCGGCCAGCTTGCGCACTTCGTCGGCTACCACGGCGAATCCCCTCCCGGCCTCGCCGGCCCTGGCCGCTTCGATGGCGGCGTTGAGGGCAAGCAGATTAGTCTGCTTGGCGATGCCGTCGATATGACTGGTCAGATGGCGGATGGCGTCCGCCTTGCGGGTGAGATCGCCCAGGGAGTCGACGCTGCTCTGGCTGGAGCTGTGGGCGTTGCCCAGGGCGCCGGCCATGCGCTCGGCTGAAAGGGCCATGGCTCCGGCGGACTGGGCGAAGGTATCCGCCATGGCCCCGGATTGCCCCGCGTCGTCGCCCACCCGCCGCAGGCTTGCGCCCACATGCTCGATGGCGCGGGAGAGCCCGCTCTCGGAACGAAGGAAGATGCGCGAAAGGAGCGCGTCCCGTGCGACGGATTCCCGGGCCGCTTCCAGCGAGTCGAGCATCGTCTGCATGCGTTCCAGAACTTCGGCGAAGGCCCCGTGCAGGCCGGTGGTCTGCAGGCGTCGCCAGGAACGATCGTGGGACGAGGCCTCCAACCCCCCCAGGATTTCGCGGAAGGCCGTTTCCGTTTGGTCTAGGGCCGAATTCAGGTTCACCCGGATCGACTCCAGAGTGGCGTCTTCGAAGCGCTTGGGCAGGCGGCCGACGAGCCGGCCTTGGCCGATTTCGTCGAGCAGGGCGCGGGTTTCGGCCAGGGACGCCTTTCCCCCCTCGCGCCGGAGGAGTAGGACGGCGAGGGCCGGAACGAGGAGCGCCAGGGCTGCCCAGGGCGACCAGAAGGCGGCCCCGGCGCCGGTTGCGATCAGTCCCGCCGCAAGCCAGCGAGGATCAAAGGGAGAAGACGAGTTGTTCATAGCTCACCCCCGATTGATTGAGCAGGCCGACCAGGACCGCCGTTCCGGCGTCTATGGCATCCCGGGCGCCGGCGCTTCTTTCGGCCTCCAGCATGCGGCGATAGACGGGCTCTATGGCCTCCACCGCCGCCCGCTTGGGGCAGCGGCGCACCGAGGTGTAGCCCAGGATGACTCCCTGGGGTCCGAAGTCCGGCGCGATGTGGGTAAAGACCCAGTAGTGGCCGCCATCCTTGGACATGTTTTTGACGTAGGCGAAAAACTCTCCGCCCGCCTGGATGGTGTCCCAGGCCAGCTTGAAGGCTGCCCGCGGCATGTCGGGATGGCGGATGATGTTGTGCTGGGAGCCGAGAAGCTCGGCTTCCGTGTAACCCGAAAATTCAATGAAGATCGGGTTGCAGTAGGTAATGATGCCCTTGGGACTGGTCTTGGAAACGATGAAATCGTTTTCCCGCATCACCCGTTCCTGGCCGCTTGGCGTGATGTTCCGCTTCATGGAGGCTCCCCCGCTCGGAGTGACGGACCATTCTAGCGCATACGCCAAAAGTATTACGCTCCCGGTAGAGGGAGCGCGGGAAAAAAACGGGGGCCGGATCGTCAGAGCATCATTCCGGCGCCGACCGTGTTGTTGCTGCTCTCATCGATGACGATGAAGGCGCCGGTGCCGCGGTTTTCCAGGTAGGGGTCGGTGAACAACGGCTGGGCCAGCTTGAAGCTGACTTCGGCGATATCGTTCATGGCCAGCTTCTCGGCTGGCAGGTTTTCCAGGGTATTCACGTCGAGGCGGTGGTGGATGCCGGTGAGCTTGGCCTTGGAATCCCGCGTCGTGTGGCGGATCAGGTAGGTGCGGGCGCGGTCGAGGGGGGTTTCCGACAGCCAGCAGACGGTGGCGCGAATCTCCTTCATGGCGGCCGGAGCTTCGTCCGATTTGACGATCATGTCGCCGCGGGAGCAATCGATCTCGTCGGCCAGGAGCAGGGTGACCGATTGCTCGGTGATGGCTTCGGGAATATCGACGCCGCCAATCTGGATGGCCTTGATCGTGGAACTCAGGCCGTTGGGCAGGACGGTGACGGCGTCGCCTACCTTGATGGTGCCCGACTCGACCCGGCCCATGAAGCCCCGGTAGTCGTGAAGCTCAGGATTGGCGGAATCCTGGGGACGGCAGACGTACTGGACGGGGAAGCGGAATTTTTCGGCGTGCTCGGTGTGTGCGGCGGGGGCGACCTCGAGGATTTCCAGCAGGGTCGGGCCGTCGTACCAGTTCAGGGACTCGCCGCGGTCGACGATCATGTCGCCTTCGAGGGCCGACATGGGCAGGAAGCGGACGTCCTCGATGCCGACCTTGGCGGCGAATTCGAGATAGTCGGCCTTGATCTTCTCGTACACCTCCTGGGAGTAGCCCACCAGATCCATCTTGTTGATGGCGACGACCAGATGCGGGATGCCGACCAGCGCCGCCAGCTTGGAATGACGCCGGGTCTGGGTCAGCACACCCTTGCGGGCATCGATCAGGATGATGGCCAGATTGGCGGTGGAAGCGGCGGTGACCATGTTGCGGGTGTACTGCTCGTGGCCCGGGGCGTCGGCGATGATGTACTTACGCGTGCCGGTGGAGAAGTAGCGGTAGGCCACGTCGATGGTGATGCCCTGCTCGCGCTCGGCCTGCAGGCCGTCGGTCAGCAGCGAAAGATCCACCGCGCCCATGCCTCGCTTCTGCGAGGTGCGCTCGATGGCGGAGAGCGTGTCGGCCAGAATGGTCTTGGTGTCGAACAGCAGGCGCCCGATCAGCGTGCTCTTGCCGTCGTCTACGCTGCCGCAGGTGAGAAAGCGCAGCAGGCCGTGATCTTCTACTTGGGCAGACATCAGAAGTAACCCTCTTTCTTGCGTTGTTCCATGGAGGCCTCGCTGGTCTGGTCGTCCAGACGGGTAGCGCCGCGCTCGGTAATGGTGGTGGTGGCCGTCTCCAGCACGATCTTCTCGACGGTGTCGGCTTCCGACTCCACCGGGGCGGTACAGGAAATGTCGCCGACCGTGCGGAAGCGCACCTGCAGGTCGACGATCGCTTCGCCCGCCTTGGGCAGGTTGGTCAGTTCTCCGCTCATCAGCGGCACATTCACCGGCACGATGGCGCCCTGGCGCAAGACCACCGGGCGGGTGTGGGCGAAATAGATCGAGGGCAGTTCCAGGCCTTCGCGCTCGATGTACTGCCAGACATCCATCTCGGTCCAGTTGGAAATGGGGAAGGCGCGGATGTTCTCGCCCTTGTGGCTGCGGGCGTTGTAGAGGTTCCATAGTTCCGGGCGCTGGTTCTTCGGATCCCATTGGCCGAACTCGTCGCGGAAACTCATGATGCGCTCCTTGGCGCGGGCCTTTTCCTCGTCCCGGCGCGCGCCGCCGATGCAGCAGTCGAAGCCGAATTCCTCGATGGCTTCGAGCAGCGTCACCGACTGGTGCTTATTGCGCGACTCACCCTCATGCTTCAGCACCACCGTGCCGCGCTTCATGGAGTCTTCCACCGAGCGGACGATCAGGCGCTCGCCCAATTCCGCGGCGCGCTTGTCGCGGAACTGCACCACTTCCTGGTAATTGTGGCCGGTGTCGATATGCATCAGCGGGAAAGGGAACTTGCCGGGCCGAAAGGCCTTTTCGGCAATGCGCAGCATGCAGATCGAATCCTTGCCGCCAGAGAAGAGCAACACGGGGTTGGAACACTGGCCTGCCACTTCGCGCATGATGTGGATGGCTTCGGCCTCCAGCCAATCCAAATGGCTGAGCGTGGCACGGGGGGGGGTTTGGGTCATTGCGAAAAATCCAGGGAATTGCCGGGAAATGAACGGCCCGTATTGTAGCAAGGGCTTAATGCACGATTAAGAACGTCTGCGCATCTTGTTATTCCAAGATCGAATATTGAATCGCCCCGGCTGTTGAGGAGGCTCTCTTCTTTGAGCAGATGGAGCCATGATGAAGAAATCGACGAAGTTTTCCCCGGAATTCCGCGAGCGCGCTGTGCGCCTGGTGTTCGAGTCGCGCGGCGACCATGGATCGCAGCCGGCGGCCATTGAAGCGATTGCCCCGAAGATAGGCTGCAGCATGCAGGCGCTATGCAATTCGGTCCGGCAACGATAATGCCCTCGCCGAGACCATCAATGGCTTGTACATGGCGGAAACCATTCACCGTCGCGTCCCGTGGAAGACCAAGGAGGCGGTCGAGCTGGCCACCCTCGCATGGGTCTCGTGGTTCAACCATCATCGGTTGCTTGAGCCCATCGGATATATCCCTCCTGCCGAAGCCGAGGCAAACTACTACCGCTGTCACACCGAACAGGCCGTCACTGCCTGACTCAAATCAACTGGCCTCCGCGATTCCCGGGGCGATTCACCTCGGGCAGCAGCCGGAAACTGGGGCGGATCTCCAAGAGGAGGGACGGTTATCTCCGCATGCTGCGACAAAAAGCTATTTCCAGGGGAATCCGGGCCTGTTCAACAACCGCTTCAGATCGTGGCTTCGCACCATCTAACCTAATTCGTTGGGCCTCGATGGTTCAAGGGCAACGGCCTTATTCCGCAATCTTTCGGCAGCCGGCGGGATTGCAAATGCGCTTGGCGGACGGGGGATTGTTGGCGAGCTTGCTGGTCGGACGACGAGGACGGACAACCAACTCCCCACCGCAATTTGGGCACTTCCCGCCAAGGACGGTATCGGCGCATGACGCGCAGAAGGTGCACTCGAATGAGCAGACGCGAGCTTCAGTTGACTCGGGTGGCAAGTCTTTGTCACAACATTCACAGCTTGGTCTGAGTTCGAGCATTCGGTTCTCCCGATGGATGATGATGTGGAACCGCTTAAACGGCATAGTGTGCAAAGGCCCGAACGACCCTGTTGTCCGGGCCGAACTGAAAGACCTCAGCGGCAAGGCGGCCCCGAGCCCCTTTGTAGTAGAGGGTAATGGAATTGACGCCGGCAAGAATTGAAAGAAGCTCAAATTGTAGGTCCGGGATAAGCCCCAGTGCTTTCCTCCAATACGCGCCAACGGCGCCTTTTCCTCGAAGGGTGCCCGATGGCTCACCGGCGACTTGAACGATCACTGGTGAGGTCATTTCGAAGTCGTCCGCATAGTGCGACAGGATTCTCTCCAGGTCGTGAGCGTTCCATGAAGCAATCCAGTCTGCGGCGAAATGTTCGGCAAATGCTTTATCCATTTTCAATAATTCCATTGGCTCGACGGACGTAGTTCATAGACCCGACGTTCTCGATACCGCGAAAGATGAGTTCGTCGATTCTCTTTCTTTCCTCAACGTCCGCCCGCATGTCGCTGACAGCCTTGAGGTAGTAGAGATGCGATGTGCCGAGTCCAAGTAATGCACCAACCAGCGTAAGCAAGACATCGCGGGGTATAGATGTACTCGTGAGGATTCTTGAGAGAAAGGCGCGCATCGGAAGGTAAAGAGTGGTGGGGGCTAACGTTCCGGGTAACCGGCCGCCGCGGCGCGCAGCGACGCGGGTACCGAACAGCGAAGCTGTTCGGCGGTCCGGTTGACCCGGTGGTTCGGCGTCACATTCTGCGACTCTGCGCCAGGCATCATTAGCCGACCGGCTCAC
>SSTB01000309.1 GCA_009469665.1 Azonexaceae bacterium
CACCGGGAAGCGGCGGGTGATGACGATGTAACCGAGGACCTCGAGCGCGAACATGCCGGCGGTGACGATCATCTCGGCGATAGACGGGAAGTAGTTCCAGCCCGTATCGACGCCGAGGCCGGTGTCGTAGCCGATGAGGAAGCCATTGATGCGCAGGAAGATGCCGCCCACCATGATGGCCACCCCGGCGAGGAAGAGCCGGGCCGGATTGCGCCGGGTGGTTGCCGAGCCGACGAGAAAGAAGGGGGCGACGAAAGCGAGGTTCTCTATCCAGAAGACAAAGGCCTCGAGGCTCGGCCGGAGGGCGTTACCAAGAGCACCACGCACCACCAGATCTCCGACCCGCACCATCAGAAAGATGGCGAGCACGCCGAGCATGACTTTGGCCATGGGCTCCAACAGGTGGATCTCGATCTCCCGGCGATAGGCGGAAGAGGCCACACAGGATTCGAACAGCACCACGCCGTAGCCTATGGCGATGGCCGTCAGCAGGTAGAGCAGGGGCACGATCGGTGTCTGCCACAGCGGATTCACCTGGGGCCCCATCACCACCAGCAGCGTCCCCAGGGAAGACTGGTGCATCATGGGCAGCAGGGTGCCGAGGGCGATCACGAAGAAGAGCACCTTGTCCAGCTTCTTGCGGGCATCTTTCATGCCCCAGTGCTCGAGGAACGCCGGCGAGAACTCGATCCACATCACCAGGATGTAGGCCGAGATGCACACGGCCACCTCGAACATCACCGAATTGGGATTGGCGTAGCCTGGCCAGAAGATGTGCCAGAAGTTCCAGTAGCGCCCCAAATCGAAGATGACCCCCACGCCGGCCAGGGTATAGCCGAAGAGACTGGCCAGCAGGGCTGGCCGCACCAGCGGGTGATAGTGGCCCTTGTTGAAGATATAGACCAGCATGGCCACGGAAAAGCCACCGCACGCGAAGGCGGAACCGATGATGACGTCCACCACCACCCAGATGCCCCAGGGGTAGCCGTCATTCAGATTGGTGACCGCACCGAGACCGAATAGAAAGCGGGTCACCAGAACGGCCAGCATGGCCAGTACCAGGATGCCGCACACAAAGGTCGCCGGATTGAGCAGGCTGCCTCCCACCGGGGCGGGTGCTGCGTGACGATGGGCGCTCATGACTGGCCTCCTTCCTTGCCTTCGTCTTCGGCCACCACGTTGCGGCGGGCGATGAAGGCCAAGGCACCGAGAACGGCGATGGGCATGATCAGCCCGCCGTACAAGCTGTGCTGAATGGTTTCCGAGGTGGCGGCGGAGGCCGTCGGCTTGAGGTCGGGCATGCCGGCCTTCTGAAAATTCACCGCCGAGAGCTTCAAGACCTGGGTGCCACCGTACTCGGTTTCACCGTAGACGTGCTGCAGGTAATGGCCCACCTGGGCCTGATAGCTCTGGTCCGGCTCGTCGCGCCACCCGCGGCGGCGACGCTCGCCCTTGCCGTCCTCGCCGGTGGCGAGAATCCGCTCCTGGCCGTGGCGCAGGCGGCCACGGGGAATGGTGGTCCACTCGCCGGGCTTCAACGCCAGGCGCCGCTTGGCTTCAGCCAGCAGATCCTCGGTGCGGCCAAAGAGGGTCGCCCCTGTGGGACAAACCTCGGCGCAGGCCGAGTAGTGGCCTTCCTTGTGGCGGTGGCGGCACAGCTCGCACTTGCCGATCTTGCCGGTGGGCGAATCGTACTGGTACTTGGGAATACCGAAGGGGCAGGCAGCGACGCAGTAGCGGCAGCCGATGCAGGCATCGGCGTCGTAACCGACGATGCCGGTCTCGGGATCCTTGGTCATGGCCGACACGGGGCAGGCCGAGACGCAGGAGGGATCGGCACAGTGCATGCAAGAGGTCTTCATGAAGGAATAGCCGTTCTCTTCAGTGTCCTTCGCCTCCATGGTGCCGTGGCGGTACATTTTGATCAGGTTGAAGGTGTGGCCCGAGGTATCCAGCGGGGTGTCCCACAGGTGGTCCATGACGTTGAACTCGGGCGGGTTCTCGTTGGCCTGCTTGCAGGCGGCAACGCAGGCCTGGCAGCCAACGCAGAGTGTGGCGTCGTAGAGGAGGCCCATGGCTTCCGGGGGTCGCTGGTGCGTCTCCCGGGCCGAGGCTGCGTCGGGGACCACGGTCGCGGCAGCGGCCGCACTGCCGGCCAGGCATCTTCTGAGAAAGTTGCGACGTGTGGTCATCTCAGACCTCCGTTTTTTCGCCGGACTTCTTGGGCACTTCCATCTGCTCGGCCTTGTGGGAAAGGCCGAGATTCCTGGCCACCATGGCCCCCGCACCAGCTGCCGCACCGGCCACCGCCGCAAGCACAGCGGCGGAACCCAGGCTGGCGCCGACGCCCTTCTGCTCCGAGATGCGCGGCAGATAGACGCTGGGCTCGATGTTCTTCATCTTGGCCACCATGTGGATGGGTTTCTGGAAGCCCACCCCCTGCTCGGTACAGCCGATGCAGGGATGGCCGCAGGCCACCGGCCAGGTGCCGGCACCGGCGTCGCCGAACAGGATGACCGAGCAGTTGGCGTAGGTCTCCGGCCCCTTGCAGCCCAGCTTGTACAGGCAGTAGCCCTTCCGGTGCCCATCGTCGCCGAATTCCATGGCGAAACGACCGGCGTCGAAGTGGGCACGACGCTCGCAGTTTTCATGGATGAGGCGGGAATAGGCGAACTTGGGCCGGCCCAACTGATCCACCGCCGGCAGGCTGCCGAAGGTCAGGAAGTGCACCACCGTCGACAGGAAGTTGTACGGATTGGGCGGACAGCCTGGAATGGTCACCACCGGCTTGCCCAGCACCTTGGCGACGCCGGAGGCGCCGGTCGGATTGGGGTCGGTGGAAGGCATGCCGCCCCAGGAGGCGCAGGAGCCGATGGCGATTACCGCCGCGGCGTGTTCGGCGCATTCCTTGGTCAACTCGATGGCCGTCTTGCCGCCGATCTTGCAGTAGACACCGTTGTCCTTGGTCGGAATGGCCCCCTCGATGACGAGGACGTATTTGCCCTTGTTGGCCTCCATGGCCGCATGGCGCGCTGCTTCCACTTGATGGCCAGCGGCGGCGAAAAGGGTCTCGTGGTAGTCGAGTGAAATGACGTCGAGGATGAGCTTTTCCAGCGTAGGGTGCTCGGCCCGCAACATGGATTCCGAGCAGCCGGTGCATTCCTGGAAATGCAGCCAGATGACGCTGGGCCGCGGCTTGGTCGCCACCGCCTCGGCCACGGCTGCATCGGCGCCCTGGGATAGTCCCAGGCCGCTGGACAGCGCAGCGCAGAATTGCAGGAATTCTCGCCGCGTCATGGAAAGCCGCGCCGCTGCGGCGTCGATGCGCGCGTCCGTCTCCAGCGCGATCAGATTCTGGTTTGCCATCGTTTCCCCCTTTTTTTGTGCGGCCGGTGGTCCGGCGCCCTCTCTGTCGGGGGGAATGTTCTTGTTCAGGCCTTGCCGGCGGTGCCGCTGCGTCACGCCTTCGTGATCGACGGGCCACCGGGCTCAGGCGAGCACTGTTCTAGTGCATAAGCCATGCCAGATATTCGAAAACGCCAATATTCATGGCCTTAGGCCACGTAAGGGCAATAAGAAGCGCAAACCCCCTGGCACCGAACATCCAACTTGTCAGGTCTTCTGGTCAGAGGGCTTTCATCCGAAAGAACTACGGTCAGTCGCACTGTGCAGGGCGCTTCGGCCCCTGCAGCGATGGTCGTGCCCTGGAGGGGAGCGGGAATGCCGGCCCGGGTCAAGCACCGTCTGATCTGCGGGACTGCCGACCCTGATGCCCTGGCAAACGGCTCGGGTTCCAGGCCCATTTCCGAGTATCAATTCATTTATTCATTCACATATCCATTCACACGCGATGTCAAAGTACGCGGAGGCGATTCGACAACAGTTGTCCTCTGGTCCGACTCCAGCGAAGCAACTTGTTGATAATATTGGTGTTAGCCAGCCAACGACTTCCCGTGCATTGGCGGCTTTGGGCGATGACGTGGTCCGTCTGGGAGCAGCGCGATCTATTCAATATGCCCTGCGGGACCGCAACCGCGGCTTCGGCGACCTCCCCGTATATCGCGTCGATGCGGATGGCCTGATCAGTCACATCGGCGAGTTGGTGCCCGTACGTCCCGAGGGTTATGTGATGTTCCGCACGAGTGGCGAGGCCGTCTACAGCGAAGGTCTGCCCTGGTGGCTCCATCCATATGAAGCCCCAGGGCTATCTCGGTCGCGCTTATGCAGCGCGCCACGGTGAGGCGCTCGCTCTTCCCACTGATGTGAACCGTTGGAGCGACTCGGATGCCGTCCGTGCGCTGCTTGCCCATGGGCACGATCTGATCGGCAACCTGCTGCTGGGCAACCTCGCCCGGGCACGGTTTACCAGCGTTGACGATCCGTCGCTTGTCTCCCGGGTGGAAAAGCCGCTGTCGTACATAGCGCTGGCAGCCGAAGCCGCCAACGGGGAGGTTCCCGGTTCGTCCGCCGGTGGCGAGCAGCCCAAGTTCACTCCCTACGCTAAGACCGAGCATGGTCCGCGGCATGTGATCGTCAAGTTCAGCGATCCGGTCGATACCAGCATTTCGGAGCGGTGGCGGGATTTGCTGCTGGCAGAATATCTTGCATTGCAGACTTTGCGCGCCGCGGGGGTGCCGGCGGCAGCCAGCTGGGGGCACGACCATGGCGGCCAACGCTTCCTCGAAGTCGAGCGCTTCGACCGGGTTGGCGTCAGGGGGCGCCGTGCCCTGTTTTCGCTGCTGGCGGTCGATGCTGAATTTGTCGGCCTGGGTACTGGTCCGTGGCCGGCGGCGGCGCGTCGGCTAGTTAGTGAAAAGGCCATTTACCCGGAAGCGGCGGTGGGCGCCTCCCGGTTGTGGGCCTTCGGGTCGCTGATCGGCAATTCCGACACGCACTTCGGCAACCTGTCTTTCATGACTGATACGGGTGGGCGGCCCTACGACCTGGCCCCCTGCTACGACATGTCGCCCATGGGTTTCGCGCCGCGCAGTAGCGGCGCAATGAGCGACAGTCTGCCGCAAACGATTCTCCATGGGAGCGTTCGCGCTCGGGAGTGGCGTGATGCGCTTGTCCTGGCCAATCAGTACTGCGCGGCTTTGTTTGGCGCGGAAGGGTTCAGCCCGAGGTTTTCGCCCTGCATCGATGGACTGATGCGCCACCTCGAAGTGGCAGCAGAGCGGATTTCACGGCTCGGCGACTGATCGGCCGGTGGGCCGGTGCAAGCGTCGCAAAAGCGCGATAACTGGCGGAAGAGAGCAGGAGTCGAACCTACCCAAGCCTGTTTGACAGGCCCTGACGGTTTTGAAGACCGTCCGTCCCACCGGGGAGCGATCTCTTCCCTTGTTCATGATTGTCCGAACTGGTCGGGGCTGCCGCGCAACACGTGGGTGTCGCGCACGCGGCGAGTGTAGCCGACCCGGTCGAAGAACTCGAGGATGTGGATGGCCACCTTGCGGCCGCCGCCGATTTCGTCGCGCAGGGGGGCGGCGCGGGCGGCGCCGTCGCGGGTGGCGAGGACGGCGACACGCCGGGCAAGGTCGGCCACCGCGTCAGCCGTGAAGTAGTGGTCGTGGGCGACGGGGTAGGTCTCGCCCATGCGGGAGAGGCGCTTCATGAGGGCGCGGACGCTGTCTTCGCCGATGCCGGTGGCCCGTGCCACGTCCCGCACACGGGGTGGTCCGTAGGGGGTGGCGTCTAGGAGGGGCTTGAGGGTCTGCCAGAGGTCGCGGTCGGCGGCGGCGAGCTGCACCCGGTGGGCGGGCAGGTGGAGCCAGGCATGGGTCTGGGCCAGGCGGCCGGCGGTCAGGAGCCGTTCCACCAGGGCATCGAAGGCGGGGCGAGCCAGGGACGGCAGGGTCAGCCGGCGCAGTCGATCGCGCTCGACACCGGGCATGTCCGGGGCGCGCTCGTGCTCGTGGGCGAGGGCTTCAAGGGCCCGGCCCTGCAGGGCCTGCCAGCGGGTGGCGGCAAAGGCGGTGCCGCCGATGACGGTGAGGCCCAGGGCGGCCACCAGGCGGGACAGGGTACTGTCATCCAGATTGCAGTTGAGCGCGTAGCGGGCGAGGTCGGCGCCGGCGGGCTGGCCCTCCGCCGCCAGGCGCAGCGCCGCTGCGGGATCGGAGTCGGCCTGGGCCGCCAGCATGGCCAGGCGCTCCGGGCTGCGCTTGCGCCGGGCAGGGGGGAAGACGTCGAGCACCTGGCCGCCGCCCAGGGTGGTGCGTGCACCCGCGTCGCGCAGGATGAAGCGGTCGCCGGCCAGGGCGCCGATGTCCCGGTCTGCCTGGACGTGGGCGCAGGCACAGCTGCCGGGGGCGATGGTGTCGCCCTCCAGTAGGGCGACACGGGCCGGCACGTCGCTGGTGCCCAGGTGAAGGTGTACCGGTATTCCGTGCTTGAGGGGCGGCTGCCCGGGCAGCACGCGCAGGATGGCGTCGAAGCGGCGCACCGGCTCGTGTAATGGGGGCGCCAGTACCCACATGCCACGGGCCACTTCCTGCTTTTCCACGCCGGCCAGGGCGAGGGCGACGCGTTGGCCGGCCTGGCCCGATTTGGCAGACTGGTCCTGGACGCGCAGGCTGCGCACCCGCACGGATTTGCCGGGGGGCGACAACAAGAGGTTGTCGCCCACGGCGACCTGCCCGGCGAAGGCGGTGCCGGTGACCACGGTGCCGATGCCGCCCAGGGTGAAGCAGCGGTCCACCGCCAGGCGGAAGCCGCCGGCCGCCTGGCGGTCTCCCAGTTGCCGGGCGGCGTGGTCGAGATGGGCGCGCAGTTCGCCGATGCCGGTGCCATTGGTGGCGGCTACGGGAAAAATCGGGGCGCCGGCCAGGGCGGTCGGGGCGAGGAGCTCGGCAATCTCGGCCCGGGCGGCGGCGATGCGTTCCGGCGCCACGGCGTCGATCTTGGTCAGGGCCACCGCCCCCTGGCGGATGCCCAGTAGCTCGACGATTTCCAGGTGCTCCCGGGTCTGGGGCATGGGGCCGTCGTCGGCGGCCACCACCAACAGGGCGAAGTCGATGCCGGTGGCGCCGGCCAGCATGTTGTGGATCAGTTTCTCGTGGCCGGGTACGTCGATGAAGCCGAGGACGCCGCCGCCGGGGAGCGGCGTGTAGGCGTAGCCAAGATCGAGGGTGATGCCACGGGCCTTCTCCTCCTTGAGCCGGTCGCAGTCCACCCCGGTGAGGGCCCTCACCAAGGTGGTCTTTCCGTGGTCGATATGGCCGGCCGTGCCGACGATCATGGTGCGTTATTCCGGTAGATGGACGAAGCCATTGGCGTCGAGGTGAAAGAAGGGATTGAAACAGACTTCCCACAGGAAGCCGTCAGGGTCCGCGAAATAGCCACGAAAACCTCCCCAGGGGGCGCGCTCGCCGGCCCGGACAAGGGTGCCGCCGGCCGCGACGGCTTCGGCGAGGGTGGCATCGACCGCCTCCTCCGAGGCGACGTTGTGGGCCAGGGTGAAGCCAGCGAAACCTTTTCCGTTGGCCGGGACGCCCACATCCTCGGCCAGCGCTTCGCGCCCGAACAGTGCGAAAGCGACGCTGCCGGCCGGGAAGAAGGCGACCGCCGCCTGGCTGCCGGAAGATTCCCGCCAGCCGAGAGCATGGTAGAAGTTGCGGCTGCGCTCCAGGTCGGCAACGCCTAGAGTCAAGAAACTGATGGTCTGTCTCACGGCAACTCCAGATGGGCGAGCTGCTCGAGGAAGCGCGCCTCGTCGGCAGGCTCGAGGCAGCGCAGGTCGAGGCGGAAGGCGTCGTCGCGGACGTGCCCGATGACCGGTACCGGCAGGGCACGGAATGCCGCTTCCAGGGACTGCAGCGCCTTGCCTGGACGTTTGGCCGTTGGGCGCAGTACCAGGGCCGACGAGGGCAGGCGCTCCACCGGCAGGGCGCCGCTGCCGATCTGGCTGGCGCAGGGTTCGACGGTAACGGTGGCCATGGCGCCGACGGTGGCCTGCATGGCAGGCAACAGGCGTTCACCGGCGGCAGCGATGCCGGCCTGGGGCCGGGTGAGGAGGCGCAGGGTGGGCAGGCGTTGCCGCAGGCGGTCCGGGTCGCGGTAGAGGCGCAGCGTGGCCTCCAGGGCGGCCAGGGTCGTCTTGCCCACCCGCAGCGCCCGTTTCAGGGGATTCTTCTTGATCTTGGCGATCAGGTCCCGGCGGCCGACGATGAGGCCGGCCTGGGGTCCGCCCAGGAGCTTGTCGCCGGAAAAGGTGACGATGTCCGCCCCGGCGGCCAGGGCCTGCTGGGGCGTCGGTTCGGCGGGCAGGCCGTAGGCGGCGAAGTCGCACAGGGCGCCGCTGCCCAGATCCACCAGGAAGGGCAAGCCGGCACCGTGGGCGATGCGCGCCACCTCGGCCTCGGGCACCGCCGCGGTGAAGCCGGTGACGGCGTAATTGCTGGTATGGACCTTCATGAGGAGCGCGGTCCGGGGGCCGATGGCCTCCGCATAATCCTTGGCGTGGGTACGGTTGGTGGTGCCGATTTCCACCAGCCGCACCTGGGCCCGCCGCATGACGTCGGGGATGCGGAAGGCACCGCCGATTTCCACCAGTTCGCCGCAGGAGACCACGGCTTCCTTTCCTTGGGCCAAGGCGTTCAGGCACAGCAGAACGGCAGCGGCGTTGTTATTGACCACCGTGGCGGCAATGGCCGGGTCGCCACCGGCGACGATCTCGGTCAGCAGGGGCGACACCAGGTCGTCCCGGTCGCCGCGGCCGCCGTTGGGGAGATCGTACTCCAGGGCGCAGGGGGCGCGGGCGGCCTCGACCATGCGGGAGATGGCTTCCTCGGCCAGTTGGGCGCGGCCCAGGTTGGTGTGAAGCACGGTGCCGCTGAGATTGAACACCGGCCGCAGGCGGTGACCGGCTGGCGGCCGTGGCGATCGATGGCGTCGGCCAGTTGCTGGAGCAGGCGGTCGACGGAAGGGAGGTGGGGTTTTGGTGAGGTCATCGTTTTCACCCGGACCGGGCAGAAAGCGTGGAAGGGAACGACTATTCTCGAAACCTACAGGCAGCATCGCCCGGTCGCCCCGAGCCCTTCGAATTGTTCAGGACAAGCCTGTCTAAGGGCGGCGCGTGATGGGCTTTCGGGCTCAGCCCGAACGGTGCGCGGGAGCAGCCCGGCTCAGCTTACTCGCCGCCGGCGCCGATGAGCAAGAGGTTGGGGCCGGCGCGCTCGAAACCGGCTTCGTCCACCAGCATGTCTAGGGCGATGGAGGCGAGGTCGTCGGCCACCGGGTCCACGTGGGCATTGTGGCCCTGGTAGATGATCTTGAGGTAGCTGTGGCAGGCGTCGCAGGATTCGGCGCGGGCGATACCGTCGTCGCCGTCGATCTCGTGCAGGGCGAGCTGTTCGTCGTCGCCGCACAGGACGCAGGTGGCGCGGGGCACGTTCCACTCGGTGTTGCATAGGGTGCAGTGGGCGTAGCGCAGGTTTTCCACCGGGCCGTCGGCGCGAATGATGCTGGCCACCGGCAGGCTGCCGCAGCAGGGGCAGATGCTGCGGGCTTCCATGGGCGGCAGGCGGGCGGCGTCGAGCTGGGCGGCGAGGTGGGTGAACAGCACCTGCAGGGCGGCGGCCACCAGGGGCAGGCGGCTCAGGTCGTTCTTGTCCGGCTCGCTGGAGAGGAGCTGGTCGGCCAGCTTCTCCAGGCCGTCGCTACTGGTGACCAGGAGGGTGGCGAGGGTGTCGCGCAGGCCTTCGGGGGCATCGGGCTGCACCGTTTCGACGATGCGGCCGAGGGCGGCGCGCCAGGAGGGGGGACGCTTGTAGGAAGCAGCGGTGAGCGGCGGCATGCCGTGGCTGCGAGCGCGGTCGAGTTCATCGGCGTCGGGCAGGCCGACGTCGGCGACCTCCTCCAGGGCCTCGTGCTGCGCCCGGGACAGGCGGCCGAGGAAGGACAGCCACTCGCCCAGGCTGTGTTCCTTGGCCAGCGCGTCGAAACGCTCGGCGCGGTCAAGGAAGATGCGGGCCGGATCGGGCAGGCGGATGGCGGGGACGTCGCCCGAGGGTTTGATTTCGAAAATTTTCGAGGACATGGCGGGGAAAGGAAAAGGGGCGCCGGGATGATGACCCGGGCGCCCCGTCAGCGCAAGCTGAACAAACGAACTAGTAGTCAGTCACATAGCATTGCGTCGATGCCGAGGCACGCATCCGCGCCCGGATCGCGCGAAGCGAACCACAGCCATAGCCGAAGCTATGGCGAGGATGAGCGACAAAGCGAGCGGGGATGCGGGGCGTGCCGAACATCGCTGCACCTGTGTAACTGACTACTAGGCCAGGCCAGGGCACGCTCGCATGCCTCGGCCTCCTGCCTCTTATTTGCCCGTCACCTGCCGATACCATCCTCGATGATGCTGCCGGGCCCAGGCCCGGGTCACCGTGCCGTACCACATGGCCCGGATGGTGCCTTTGACCCAGATGGCGGCATACACATGGACCATGATGAGGGCGATCATCACGGCGCCGGTGGCGGCATGGACAACGGCCCCCAGGCGCACCAGGGTGATGTCGAAGCCGAAGTAGGCGCGCCAGATGAAGACGCCCGACACCGTCATCAGCAGCATGCACAGGGAGAGCGCCCAGAAGAGCGCCTTCTGGCCGCCGTTGTACTTGCCCTGCTCCGGCATGACATGGTCGTTACCGCTGACCATCTCGCCGGCCCGGGATAGCCACTCCTTGTCCGCCGGCGTCATGGCGTTGAGGTGCTTGAAGCGGAAGAACAGGGCAAGGAAACTCACCGCCATCAGCACACCGATAAAGGGGTGGAGGATGCGGGCCCACACGCCGCCGCCGAACAGCTGGGTGAGCGGGAAGAAGGCCGGGTGGAAGAAGGCCAGTCCGGAGAGGGCGAGCAGGATGAAGCATATGCCCACCACCCAGTGGTTGGCCCGCTCCGGCGCCGTGTAGCGTTGCAGGTCTTTCGGATCGCGGATCATCTCGCTGCCTCCCTGTCCTCACGTTCGATTTCGTCTTCGGTTTCTTTCGAAACCTCGTTCGGGCCCTTGGTGACGTAGTGGAACAGGCTGCCCAGGGCGACCCCGGCCAGGGCCAGGGTGGCAAGAGGCTTGGCAGCGCCCTTCCAGAGTGCGACCAGCGGGCTGATCGACGGACTGGCTGGCAGGCCGGCGTAGAGGGTCGGCTGGTCGGCATGGTGCAGCACGTACATGACGTGGGTACCGCCGACCCCTTCCGGATCGTAGAGCCCCGCCTTGTCGAAGCCGCGTTCCTTGAGGTCGCTGACCCGCTTGGCCGCGTAGTCCTTCATGTCCTCCTTGCTGCCAAACTGGATGGCCCCGGTCGGGCAGGCCTTGGCGCAGGCCGGGGCCTGGTTCACCGCCACCCGGTCGGAGCACAGGGTGCACTTGTAGGCCTTGCTGTCCTTCTTGGAAATGCGGGGGACGTTGAAGGGGCAGCCCGTCACGCAGTAGCCGCAGCCGATGCAGTTTTCCTGATGAAAATCCACGATGCCGTTGGCGTACTGGATGATGGCGCCGGGGGCCGGGCAGGCCTTCAGGCAGCCCGGGTCGGCGCAGTGCATGCAGCCATCCTTCCTGATCAGCCACTCCAGCTTGCCGTTTTGCTCCACTTCGGAGTAGCGCATCACCGTCCACGAGTTTTCCGTGAGGTCCATGGGGTTGTCGTAGACGCCGTGGCAGTTACCCACTTCGTCGCGCACGTCGTTCCACTCCATGCACGCCACCTGGCAGGCCTTGCAGCCGATGCAGGCGGAAACGTCGATGAGCTTGGCGACCTCCACCGTCTGCCGGGCCTGGGGCGCCGGCGTGGTGGTGGCGGAGCGCTGTTTGATGTCTAGCGATTGCAGTGCCATAACAGTTCTCCTTTACGCCTTCTCGATGTTGACCAGGAACGCCTTGTACTCCGGCGTCTGCACGTTGGCGTCACCCACGAAGGGGGTCAGGGTGTTGGTGAGGAAGCCCGGCTTCGTCGCCCCCTTGAACCCGTAGTGGATGGGGATGCCGACGGTGTGCACCTTTTTGCCGTCGACCTCCAGCGCCTTGATGCGCTTGGTCACCACCGCCACCGCCCGGATGAATCCCCGGTTGGAGCGCACCTTCACCTTGTCTCCGGCGGCGATGCCCTTCTCCTTGGCCAGTTCCTCGCCGATTTCGACGAACTGCTCCGGCTGCATGATGGCGTTGATCAGGCTCTGCTTGGTCCAGTAGTGGAAGTGCTCGACCAGCCGGTAGGTGGTGGCCACGTAGGGGAAGTCCTTGGCCTTGCCGAAGGCCTCCATGTCGCCCTTGTACACCCGGGCGGCCGGGTTGCTCGTGGCCTTGGGGTTCTTCGGGTGCAGGGGGTTGGCTTCCAGCGGCGTTTCGAAGGGCTCGTAATGCTCGGGGAAGGGGCCTTCCGCCATCAGCTCGCGGCTGAACAGGCGGCCGACACCTTCCGGATTCATGATGAAGGGCATCACGTTCTCGTCCGGCTTGGCATCCGGGCGCATGTCGGGCACGTCGTTGCCGACCCACTTGTCTCCCGCCCACTTGAGCACCGTCCGCTTCGGATCCCAGGGCTTGCCGGCGAGGTCCGCCGAGGCGCGGTTGTAGAGGATGCGCCGGTTCACCGGCCAGGCGAAGCCCCAGTTGAGGGTCTGACCCAGGCCCGAGGGATCGGCGTTGTCGCGCCGGGCCGAGTTATTGCCGGCCTGGGACCAGACACCGCAATAGATCCAGTTGCCGCAGGTGGTGGAGCCGTCGTCCCGCAGGTGGGCGAAGGTACCCAACTGCTCGCCGGCCTTGGCCAACACCTTGGTGGGATCCTTGGGGTCGAGCACGTCGGCGAGGGCTTTGCCGTTGATCTCCCGCAACAACTCTTCCGGCGAAGGTTTCGCCGGCTGGGTGTAGGCCCAGGTGAGTTTGAGGATGGGATCGGGGAAGGCACCGCCGTCCTTGGCGTACATCTCCTTGAGCTTGAGGAAAAGGGCCGCCAGGATTTCGGTGTCGTCCTTGGAATCGCCGGGGGCGTCCGCCGCCTTCCAGCGCCATTGGATGACGCGGCCGGAATTGGTGAAAGTGCCGGCGGTCTCGGCGAACAGGGAGGTCGGAAGGCGGAAGACTTCCGTCTGGATCTTGCTCGGGTCCACCTCGTTGAACTCGCCGTGGGGCTTCCAGAATTCCGAAGTGTCCGTCGCCAGCGGGTCCATGATCACCAGGTACTTCAGCTTGGCCAGGGCGTCGCCGACCTTCCTCTTGTTCGGTACCGAGGCCAGGGGGTTGAAGCCCTGACAGAAGAAGCCGTTGATCTTGCCCTCGAACATGGCGTTGAAGATCGACAGGGTGTCCGACGCGCCCGCCAGCTTGGGCAGGTAGGCATAGGCGAAGTCGGTCTCCTTGGTCGCTGCGTCGCCCCACCAGGCCTTCTGCAGGCTGATGAACCACTTGGGGAAGTTCTGGGGGAAGTTCATCTGCCCCGGGCGCAGGGGCTTGGGCGTGCGCTTTTCCAGGAAGCTCGCCAGATCCTTGTCGGCATCCAGCGGCGCTCCCAGGTAGCCCGGCAGATTCTGGGCGTAGAGGGCGAAGTCGGTGATGCCCTGGACGTTGGCGTGGCCGCGCAGGGCATTGATGCCGCCCCCCGCCATGCCCATGTTGCCCAGCAGCAGTTGGATGATGGCCATGCAGCGGATGTTCTGGGAGCCGACG
>SSTB01000310.1 GCA_009469665.1 Azonexaceae bacterium
GAACGGATGCTGGAGACGATGCGCTGGATGCAGTGGCTGGAGGTGGAGCAGCGGCATCTGATCTGGATGCGCGCCAAGCACTACGAGTGGAAGTTCATCTGTCGCCGCATCGGGCGCGATCGCACGACGGCCTGGCGGCGGTGGCAGAAGGCATTGCAGATCGTTGTCGATCATCTGAACGGCCACCAGATCGGAGCAGCCGGGCATCCTTCCAAACTAGAGAGTCAAGTAGAGCAATGCATGCCGTGAATGTCCTTGGATTCTGGCTCTTGGGCGTTTTGCGATGAATTCGGCATGCAACACAAAGGCCGGATTTTGATAGGATGACAGCTATGATCTGGCGAGCGGTGCGGGTGTGACGCCTGCATCGCTTCCGGTCAGAAAGTTCGATGGGTCCTTCCTGTCCAAAATCCCATGCGGTGGGCGCGAGCGCGGCATTTCGCTAGCGTCCGATCCCGAAACGAGGTTACCAGGGTTACCAGTTACCACCCCGGTTACCACCTGAACCGAGTTACCAACCTTTGATGACCCGCCCCTGTGGCGGGTTTTTGCATTCCAATGACCGAACAACTGCGCGTCGAGTATCGAAAGATCGAGACGCTGATCCCTTTCGCCCGCAATCCGCGCACGCATTCCGAGGCGCAGATTGCCAAGCTGGCCTCCAGCATCGTCGAGTTCGGCTGGACTCAGCCCATCCTCGTCGATGGCAGCAACGGCATCATTGCTGGCCACGGGCGTCTGGCGGCGGCGCGCAAGCTGGATCTGGTTGAAGTGCCGGTCATAGAACTTGGCCACCTCACGCCGGCGCAAAAGCGGGCCTACGTGATCGCCGACAACCGTCTGGCACTGGACGCCGGGTGGGACGAGGAACTGCTTTCGCTGGAACTGGCCGAGTTGTCCGAGGCGGGGTACGACCTGTCCATGACCGGCTTCTCCAACGAGGAAATCGAGGAACTGCTGGTTGGTGCTGAGCAGTCGTTGCAGGACGATCCCCAAGGTGAGAGCGAGGATGATGCCGCTGACGATGTGCCGGAGGTACCGGCCAACCCGGTCTCGCGTCCGGGGGACATCTGGCAGATCGGCGCGCATCGCGTCATCTGCGGCGATGCCACCGATCCGGCCGTCGTCCGAACCCTGATGGCCGGCGAGCAAGCCGCCCTGTGCTTCACCTCGCCGCCCTACGGCAACCAGCGCGACTACACGAACACCATCATTGATTGGGATGCCCTGATGCGCGGCGTATTCGCCCAGCTGCCGATGGCCCCGACCGGCCAAGTGCTGGTCAATCTCGGACTGATCCACCGCGAGCAGGAGGTCATCCCGTACTGGGATGCCTGGCTTGACTGGATGCGTGCACAGGGCTGGCGGCGCTTCGCCTGGTACGTCTGGGATCAGGGACCGGGGTTGCCTGGCGACTGGAACGGTCGGCTCGCACCTGCCTTCGAATTCGTCTTTCACTTCAACCGGAAGGACAGCGAGGCGCGCCGCCCCAACAAGATCGTGCCCTGCATCTACGCCGGCCGCGACACCCATCTGCGTGGCGACGGCACCAGTGCCGGCGGCATGCGCAACAAGGACGGCAGCAAGACAGCGTGGAACCACGTCGGCACCGTCACTCAGGACTTCCGCATTCCCGACGCAGTGGTTCGCATCATGCGGCACAAGGGAAAGATCGGGCAGGACATCGACCACCCGGCCGTGTTTCCGGTGGCACTGCCCCGGTTCGTGCTGGAGTCCTACACCGACGAGGGCGAGATCGTGTTCGAGCCTTTCTGTGGCTCGGGCACCACCATCCTCGCCGCCCAGCGTACCGGGCGAGTAGTTCGGGCGACGGAGATCGCGCCCGAGTACGTCGACGTGACGGTCAAGCGCTTCCAGCAGAACTTCCCCGACGTGCCTGTGACCCTGACGGCCACCGGGCAGACCTTCGACGAGGTCATCGCCGAACGATTGGGAGCGCGGGCATGAGCATCTCCTGGCTCGCCGACAAGATCGAGCAGTGGCCGACCGACCGGCTCGTGCCCTATGCCCGGAACGCCCGTACTCATTCCGAGTCGCAGGTGGCGCAGATCGCGGCCTCGATTGCGGAGTTCGGTTTCACCAATCCCATCCTCGCGGGCAGCGATGGCGTGATCGTGGCCGGGCATGGCCGATTGGCTGCCGCCCAGAAGCTCGGCATCGAAACGGTACCGGTCGTGGTGCTTGACCACCTGACCCAAACCCAACGCCGGGCGCTGGTGATCGCGGACAACCGCATCGCCGAAAATGCCGGCTGGGACGAGGCGATGCTGCAAGTGGAATTGGCCGCTCTGCAGGATGACGACTTCGACCTGACCCTGACCGGTTTCGATGCCGATGCCTTGGTCGATCTGCTCGCCGGTAGCGAGACGACCACCGAGGGACAGACTGACGAGGATGCCGCTCCCGAGGTACCGGAGACGCCGGTGTCACGACCGGGCGATGTCTGGGTCTGCGGCGAGCATCGTGTGCTCTGCGGCGATGCCACCGATGCCGATGCTTACGCCACGGTGCTGCGCGACGAGTTGGCCGGCATGGTGTTCACCGACCCGCCCTACAATGTGAACTACGCCAACAGCGCCAAGGACAAGATGCGCGGCAAGAACCGCGCGATCCTCAACGACAACTTGGGCGATGGCTTCTACGATTTCCTGCTGGCGGCACTGACGCCGACACTGGCCCACTGTCGGGGCGGCGTCTACGTGGCGATGTCCTCCAGCGAACTGGATACCCTGCAGTCCGCTTTCCGGGCTGCCGGCGGTCACTGGTCGACGTTCATCATTTGGGCCAAGAACACCTTCACCCTGGGGCGGGCTGATTACCAGCGCCAGTACGAGCCCATTCTCTACGGCTGGCCGGAGGGTGGTGAGCGCCACTGGTGTGGCGACCGCGACCAGGGCGACGTCTGGCAGATCAAGAAGCCGCAGAAGAACGATCTGCACCCAACGATGAAGCCGGTGGAACTGATGGAGCGGGCAATTCGGAATTCCAGTCGCCCGGGTGACGTGGTGCTCGATCCGTTTGGCGGTTCCGGCAGCACGCTGATCGCCGCCGAGAAGTCGGGGCGACGGGCGCGGCTCATCGAGCTCGACCCGAAGTACGTGGATGTGATCGTGCGCCGCTGGCAGGATTTCAGCGGCGGTGAAGCCACCCGGCTTGGGGATGGCGTCGCCTTCGATCAGGCGGCGAGTTCTTCTTCGAAGATTTCGCAGTGAATCACAAAGCCCGTCAGGTAGGGCAGGCCCTTGGGGATGCCGTACTCCTTGCTGGTCTGGCGGCCAATCGTCCAGCCCATCCAGCGGGCAACCGCCGCGTCGACCGCCTGCTGGATCGCGTGGCCCCGGAGCATCTCGTTCAGGACGTCATCGGCAAAGTGCCGCCCGTGGCGGCTGTCGAGGAAAACCCTGACCGATTCGAGGGGCTGGCAGGTGGCGTCCGAGATCGCGGTCATCGCGATGGGCCAGGCGGCCTGAGCGTCGTCGTTCATCGTTCCCCAAAAACCCCAGGCATCGTTTTGGGTGGCGGGGATGGTGTTGGTGGTGGTCATCGTTTTCTCCTTCGGGTTGATCGTTGCGACACCCGTATGAACGCGCTGTTCGATTGAGAAGCCAAGCACATTCTGAATCGTTTTTTCAGGCTTCCACCGCAATTCCGACGTAACGCCCGTAGGCGCTGCCCGAGGGGTCGACGTACAGGGTCTTGCGATTCTCGGCCTTGAC
>SSTB01000311.1 GCA_009469665.1 Azonexaceae bacterium
GCCCCTTTCAGCAAAGGACATGGTCGAGGTGTCGGTCACGATGAAGTGATCGAGTACCTTGATATCGACCAGCGCCAGCGCTTGACGTAGCTGGTTGGTCAACATCTCGTCGGCGCGTGATGGTTCTACACTGCCACTCGGATGGTTATGAGCGAAGATTACGGCTGACGCATTCAGCTTCAGGCCTGTACGGACCACTTCACGGGGATACACCGAGGTTTGCGTTGTCGTGCCACGAAACATCTCCATTCCGGAAATGAGCCGGTTTTGGGCATCGAGCCACAAGGCAACGAAACTTTCGTATTCCTGGCCCGCCAGAAACAATCTCAAGTAGCTCTTCACAGCATCGGGAGAGGCCAAAGAGTCCGAAGGTTCCCTTAAAGCTTCCTCCAGCGCACGTCGCAGCAGTTCCCTTGCCGCAAGCAGCCGGTCGGAAACGGCATACGTCGAAATCTCCTCGGCAATACAGGAAACAGTTGCCGGAAAAATTCTTCGCAATCCGAACAGCTCAGCCAGCGAACGGTTGAGACAATTGACTGCAGACGATCCGAGCAGGATGTCCAGTAGCTCACGGTTGGTTTGATTCATCATCTTGGGTGCCTCCAAAGAATTGCAGGACGGCCCCTCACCCTGCGGGCGATGAGTCGCCCCGCGGGGTGGAATGAATGGATTCGGGTTACTGCAATACGACCGCATCGTCAGTGGTTTTTCCGGCAGCAAGGATCTTCTGGCTTGCGCTGAAAATCCGTTGCGCCGACTTCTCCGGCAAGGGTTCGCCGTCGAGCCACGACTGGATATAGCCACGCGATTCGTCGCGTCCGGGCAGATCGAGAATGGAACACAGCAGGAAAGCCACTCCCTCCGCCTCGACCTCCTGAATGCTTCGGGGAATCGTCGCGGCATCGTGGCAATCGCTGTCCTCGGTATGACCGAGCACTACATGCGCCATTTCGTGGAACCGCGTTTTGTGCGGATACTCGGCTATCTGACTCACGGCAATTCGCCGTTTCAACGCATAGCCCTGCACATTTCCGTCCATGAACTTGAACGGCTCCTGTGTAATGCCAAGCCCCGTCAAGGCAACATCGGCATTCCACTCGGGCGACTCGATTGGCTCGATATAGTCCTCGCCTTCGGTCTGTTCCAGACTGAACCAGCGCGGCGCCAACTTGAACAGCGTCAGGAGACGGATGTTGTCGTTGGACGAATTGCTGCCTGATTCCGCGTCCCGGTGCTTGACCGTGATCGGCATCCAGAGCGACAGGGCTTTCTGTCCCTTGGATACTGAACGCCCCAGTTCCTTCCAGCGGTTGAAACTGGCGATCGGCGACAGTGGCAGATTTCGCTCCTGCAATTGAATGGCTGCCAGAATCTGGTTGCCGATACTGAAGCGATGGAAACGGCCGTAGGCCGCGCTGACGATGCCAGGCTCCGTCAGTGCCTGTTTGAGCAATGGTGAAAACTTGTCGTGCATGGTGGTGCCTCCAATGAAAAATGGGGAGGCACCGCCCCTGTCGGAGAGCAATGCGTTCCCCGTGGGATGAAATTTTCGGCCGAAGCCAAATGGTGAGTAGAAGGACCGGATAGCCCTTCGCGTTGCTACTGGGTTACTTCCGTTTCGCTGACCAGACCGATAGCGCGAACTCCTTCGCTTCGACCGCATGCGGCCCGAGAAACTCGCTGGGCTTGCCTTCGATCTTGATGAAGAGCCGCCGACCCAGCACAGCAATATGCTGACGCGCGCCACAATCCGACTGAAAACGCGTGCGCAGGAATTGCCGGTAGTCGCCTTGCCATCCAGCGGGAGGCGCAAACGCCCCCTGACCACCCGGCATGGTGTCGATAAGACTGAAATCGATGACGCCGTACATGAGCGTTCTCCTAAGCGGCCCGGTGCAGCGCCTGTTCGACGCAGCCCAGCGCGGGAAACCCCGCCTTGCCCAGATGAACGAACACGTCCAGCCAGTCGACTCCCTTCCTGCCTTCCGGAATATCGAGCGCCGGCGCGATCGCACCCGCCCGAATCCCCATAGCCCACAGCCGGGTAACCAGTTCGCGTGCCGCTTCCTGCCCGTGTCCGGATGGATGCTGCTGCGATGGCCGGTCCTTGTCGGCGAAGACCAATACTTGGTCAATACCGGCCGGTGGTTGAAACGTCGCCAGCAGATGAGCGTTGCCGGTCGCCCAAGTCGGAATACCAATCGCCTCGGTCACCGCCAGCGCCGTCTCGATCCCTTCGGTCACAGCCAAGCGAGTTCCCGCCGGCACCAGACGAATGGCGCCTCCGGTTAGCTGTCGCGCCAAGGGATGGCGCATCAGCTTCTTGGGGGCGTCTACCGGTGCCTTGCGGCCATCAGACGCAAGGTAAGTCCGGTGAATCGTTACGGCATCCCCCTCATGCCCGGTCACTTGCGCGATCAGAGCCGGATAGTTTGCTATCAGACGGTTGTCATCGAAATAACCAAGCGCCGCATGAAATCTCAGCGATTCGGGTACTTTGACCGACAACCCCCGTCGGGCCAGATACAAGCGGGCCGGTTCGGCGCTGGAATGCGACAACGGAACAGACTCCCGCCAGGTGCGATTCAACTGCTCCCGGCGAATCTCGTCTTCGGATTTTTCTGTTCGTGACGTGGCCTTCCGCGACCGACTGCCGACCTGTTCCGCCACTTCGCGAATCGCACGGCCAAAATCCCAGCCGTTGATCCACATCAGCAGCGCAAAGCCGTTGGCATAACTGCCGCAGGTATTGCAGATGCCACCGCCCGTCTCGTCGACGTCCCGAAACACGCGAAAGCCATCCCGACCGCCATGAACCGGACAAGGCACATGCTTGCCTTTGCGTCCCATGGCGTCTTTCAGCAGTGGCGCCAGTGTGAGCAGCACTCGCTCCCAGCGACCACACGCATCTTCCTTGACTTGCTGCGTCTCGTACTCGTACTCGTGCTTCATTGCCGATGCCTCCATGTAAAAACTCCGTGTGGAAATATCCGCGCGGCATGGAGCGATCCCGTCCGGGAATGGCTCCCCGGCGGGGTTGATAAATGCTGTTTGTTTTCTCGTGGCCAGCTACCACACGTCCGTCTGATGCCTTACGGCGTCAGACTGAATCCCATGTTCAGGCTTTGCACAGCAGGCTCGGGATACGCACCGAACCTGTTCTGAAAAACCCCGGCGCACAGAACGTGCACGCCGGGCAAGAGGACACAGGAGGGAGGAAA
>SSTB01000312.1 GCA_009469665.1 Azonexaceae bacterium
AGAGCCGATCGGCGCCGTTCCCTCTTCTTGCAGTGCTTCTCCCCCGCAGCCTTGGCCGAGGCCAAATAAAAACCCCGGGAGCCTTGCGGCGCCGGGGCTTCGAGTGCTGCATGGTGCATGCGTACCGCTTGTTCTTGGGGCGACATACCGGGATCGAACCGGTGACACCTGGAATCACAATCCAGTGCTCTACCAACTGAGCTAATGCCGCCGCCGCACCACCCTCACGGGTGAAGAGGCGCGCATTCTACGGGAGGCCAGGGGTATTGTCCAGGCCCGCTCGGCGGGCGCCTCACGGCTCCGCACCCTCCCTCGCCTCCTCGTCAGGTAGGCGGCCGTGCTATCATTCGCAGCTTTACTTTTTAGCCCTGTAGCGACAAGGATTTCTCATGGAAGCCACTCCCGCCCAAGCCAACGAACTCGAACGCCGCATCGACCTTTCCATCGCCATCGCCGAAGTCGAGAAGGACCTCGACGAACGCCTCAAGCGCATGGGGCGCAACGTCAAGATGGCGGGATTCCGTCCGGGCAAGGTTCCCTTCAGCCTCGTCAAGCAGCAGTATGGCGCCCAGACCCGCCACGAGGTGCTTTCCGAAGTCCTCGACCGCGCCTTCGGCGACGCGGTGACGGGCCAAAAGCTGCGTGTCGCCGGCTATCCCCGCATCGAACCCAAGACCAGCGAGAGCACGACGCACCTGGAGTTTTCGGCCATTTTCGAGGTTTATCCCGAATTCACCCCTGGCGACGTCAGCGTCTGTGACATCGAGCGCCCGACCCTGGAAGTCGGTGCCGGCGAAGTGGACAAGACCCTGGAAATCCTGCGCAAGCAGCGTGTCAGCTATGCCGAGACCGAGCGCGCAGCAGCCCCGGAAGACCGCGTGGTCATCGATTTTCTGGGCAAGAAGGACGGCGTGCCCTTCGATGGCGGTCAGGCGACCGACTATGGTTTCATCCTCGGTCAGGGCCAGATGCTGCCGGATTTCGAAAAGGCTGTGGAAGGGCTGAAGGGCGGCGAATCCAAGACTTTCGACCTGACTTTCCCGGCGGATTACTTCTCCAAGGACCTGGCAGGCCAGACCGTGCAATTCGAAATTACGGTCAAGTCTGTACTGGCCCCTGTGCTCCCTGAAGTCGACACCGATTTCGCCTTCTCCATGGGCATCGCCGATGGCGACGTGAGCAAGATGCGTAGCGAAATCGAGACCAACCTGAAACGCGAGGTCAAGCGCCGCGTGGAGGGTAGAATCAAGGACCAGGTCATGGATGCCCTGCTCAAGGTCAATCCCATCGCCGTGCCCAACGCCCTCGTCGAGATGGAGGTGCAGCGACTGGTGCAGGCGGCCCGCCAGGACATGGAACAGCGCGGCATGAAAATGAAGGATTTCCCCATCAAGCCCGAATGGTTCGCCGACCAGGCCAAGCGCCGCGTCTCCCTGGGCCTGATTCTTGCTGAAGTGGTCAAGGCCGAGCAGCTCCACGCCAAGCCCGAGCAGGTCAAGGCCCTGGTTGAGGAAACGGCGCAGAGCTACGAGCACCCCGAGGAAGTGGTGCGCTGGTACTACGCCCAGCCCCAGCGCCTCGGCGATGTCGAAGGCGTGGCCATCGAGAACAACGTGGTGGCCTGGGTTCTGAGCAAGGCCAAGGTTGCCGACAAGTCGGTGGCCTTCGACGATCTCATGGCCCAGAAGAACTGAGTCACAATACCGACAAACGTCCGAAACACGACAGAGGAAGCGCGCAATGAACATCGACCACACAAGCGGTTGGGATCCCCAGGGCCTGGGCCTCGTGCCCATGGTGATCGAACAGAGCGGTCGCGGCGAGCGCGCCTACGACATCTACTCCCGCCTGCTGCGGGAGCGGGTGGTTTTCCTGGTGGGGCCTGTCAATGACGCCACCGCCAATCTGGTGGTAGCGCAACTGCTTTTCCTGGAAGCCGAAAATCCGGACAAGGACATCTACTTCTACATCAACTCGCCGGGAGGTTCGGTGACCGCCGGCCTGTCGATCTACGACACGATGCAGTTCATCAAACCCGACGTATCTACCCTGTGCATCGGACAGGCGGCGTCCATGGGAGCCTTCCTTCTGACCGCCGGGGCCAAGGGCAAGCGTTTCGCCCTGCCCAACTCCCGCATCATGATCCATCAACCCCTGGGTGGCTTCCAGGGCCAAGCGTCGGATATCGCCATCCACGCCAAGGAAATCCTGTCCATCCGGGACAAGCTCAACCGCATCATGGCGGACCATACCGGCCAGCCCGTCGACCGTATCGAAAAGGACACCGACCGCGACAATTTCCTTTCGGCTGCGGAAGCGGCAGAATACGGACTGATCGACAAGGTTCTGTCCCGTCGCGACGCGGCCTGACGGATTCATAGCAAGGGGAAACCATGTCCAAAGGCGGCCAGGAAAAACTGCTTTACTGTTCCTTCTGCGGCAAGAGCCAGCACGAAGTGAAGAAACTCATCGCCGGCCCGTCGGTGTTCATTTGCGACGAGTGCATTTCGCTCTGCAACGACATCATCCGCGACGAGCTCCCCGAGGAATCGGGCAAGGCGGCGGGCTCCGACCTGCCAACCCCGCGGGAAATCTGTTCCATCCTGGACCAGTATGTAATCGGACAGGAAGTCGCCAAGCGCATCCTCTCGGTGGCGGTCTACAACCACTACAAGCGCCTGCGCCATTCCGCCAAGACCGCTGACGATGTCGAGCTCGCCAAGAGCAACATCCTGCTGGTGGGACCCACCGGCTCCGGCAAGACGCTCCTGGCCCAGACCCTCGCCCGGCTGCTCAACGTCCCCTTCGTCATGGCCGATGCCACGACCCTCACTGAAGCCGGCTATGTCGGGGAAGATGTCGAAAACATCATCCAGAAGCTCCTGCAGAAGTGTGATTACGACATCGAAAAGGCGCAACAGGGCATCGTATACATCGATGAAATCGACAAGATTTCGCGCAAATCCGACAACCCCTCGATCACCCGCGACGTTTCGGGTGAGGGCGTGCAGCAGGCCCTCCTGAAGCTCATCGAGGGCACTGTGGCGTCAATCCCCCCCCAGGGCGGTCGCAAACATCCGAATCAGGATTTCGTCCAGGTGGATACCACCAATATCCTGTTCATCTGCGGGGGCGCTTTCGACGGTCTGGAAAAAATCATCCGCAACCGTTCCGAAAAGGGCGGCATCGGTTTTGCCGCAGTGGTGAAGAGCAAGGACGACCAGAAGGCCGTGGGTGAAATCCTGCGCAGCGTCGAACCCGAGGATCTCATCAAATTCGGCCTCATTCCCGAACTGATCGGCCGCCTGCCGGTGGTCGCGACCCTGCAGGAACTGGAGGAAGCGGCCCTAGTGCAAATCTTGATCGAGCCCAAGAACGCCCTCATCAAGCAATACCAGAAACTTTTCGGCATGGAAGGCGTGGAACTCGAAGTGCGGCCCTCCGCACTGGCGGCCATCGCCCGCAAAGCTCTGGAGCGCAAGACGGGAGCCCGGGGCCTACGCTCCATCCTGGAACAGGTGCTGCTCGACACAATGTACGAACTCCCCGGCATGGACAATGTCACAAAGGTGGTCATCGACGAGAACACCATCACCGGTGACCACAGTCCCCTGTTGATTTACGCCGAGCAACCCAAGGTTTCCGGCTCCAACTGAGTAGCGCCGGCCTCCGTGGCCGCTTGAAATCCGGCTTTTCGTCCCCACCTGCCGGGGACGAACTCCCTTCATAAGGCATGCCCATGTCCACCCCCGAATCGCTTCCGGAATCCGTCGAACTCCCTCTCCTGCCCCTGCGGGACGTGGTGGTCTTCCCCCACATGGTCATACCCCTCTTCGTAGGCCGCCCCAAGTCCATCAAGGCCCTCGAAGTGGCGATGGAGTCCGGCCGCAGCATTCTGCTGGTGGCCCAGAAGTCTGCGGCCAAGGACGAGCCCGATGCCGAAGACCTGTATCGCATCGGCTGCATGGCGAATATTCTGCAAATGCTCAAGCTGCCCGACGGGACGGTCAAGGTTCTGGTCGAGGGCACCCAGCGCGCCCAGGTGGAAGCCATCGATCCGCAACCGACGCTTTTCATGGCGACGGCCACCGCCCTCGCCCCGGCAGGGGTCGAGGATCACGAAATCGAAGCCATGCGCCGTGCGGTGATCGCCCAGTTCGATCAATTCGTCAAACTCAATAAGAAGATTCCGCCGGAAGTCCTCTCGTCCATCTCGGGCATCGAGGACGCCGGCCGCCTGGCCGACACCATAGCCGCCCACCTGCCCCTCAAGCTGGAGCAAAAGCAGGAAATCCTGGAGATGGGCAATGTGCGCGAGCGTATCGACCGCCTCTTGTCGCAACTCGAGACCGAAATCGACATCCTCCAGGTCGAAAAGCGCATCCGCGGCCGAGTCAAGCGCCAGATGGAGAAGAGCCAGCGCGAGTACTACCTCAACGAGCAGGTCAAGGCGATCCAGAAGGAATTGGGCGAAGGCGAGGAAGGTGCCGACCTCGAAGAACTGGACAAAAAGATCAAGGCCGCCGGCATGAGCAAGGAGGGCCTCGCCAAGGCCCAGGGCGAACTGAAGAAACTGCGCCTCATGTCACCCATGTCCGCCGAAGCGACGGTCGTGCGCAACTACATCGAGACACTCATCGGCTTGCCCTGGCGCAAGAAGACCCGCATCAGCAAGGAATTGCGCGAAGCCGAGAAGGTTCTGGACAGCGACCATTACGGTCTGGAAAAGGTCAAGGAGCGCATCGTCGAGTACCTTGCGGTGCAACAGCGGGTCGAGAAGGTCAAGGCGCCTATCCTCTGCCTGGTGGGGCCCCCGGGCGTGGGGAAAACCTCCCTCGGCCAATCCATCGCCAAGGCAACCAACCGCAAATTTGTGCGCATGGCCCTGGGTGGCGTACGCGACGAGGCTGAAATCCGTGGCCATCGCCGCACCTACATTGGCTCCATGCCTGGGAAAATCCTGCAAAGCCTGAGCAAGGTCGGCGTACGCAATCCCCTGTTCCTCCTGGACGAAGTGGACAAGCTGGGGCAGGACTTCCGCGGCGACCCCTCCTCCGCCCTGCTCGAAGTGCTCGATCCGGAACAGAACCACACCTTCCAGGACCACTACGTCGAGGTCGACTTCGATCTCTCCGACGTCATGTTCGTGGCCACGGCCAATACCCTCAACATCCCTGCGCCGCTGCTCGACCGCATGGAAGTGATCCGCCTCTCCGGCTATACGGAAGACGAGAAGGTCAACATCGCCATGCGTTACCTGCTGCCGAAGCAGATGAAGAACAATGGCGTCAAGAAGACCGAACTCACCGTCGCCGATTCGGCCCTTCGCGACATCGTGCGCTACTACACCCGGGAAGCCGGGGTGCGGGCGCTGGAACGCGAAATCTCAAAAATCTGCCGCAAGGTCGTCAAGACCCTGCTGCTCAAGAAGCGCAGCAGCAAAATGGTGGTCAATGCCCGCAACCTGGACAAGTTCCTGGGCGTACGCCGCTACACCTTCGGCATGGCGGAGAAGGAGAATCAGGTGGGCCAGGTCACTGGTCTCGCCTGGACCGAGGTCGGTGGCGAACTACTCACCATTGAGTGCGTGGCCATCCCCGGCAAAGGCAACATCCTGCGCACCGGCTCCCTGGGCGACGTCATGAAAGAATCCGTCGAGGCGGCGCGCTCCGTCGTGCGGGCCCGCTCACAACGCCTTGGCATCGCCGACGACATTTTTGAAAAGCGCGACATCCACATCCACGTCCCGGAAGGGGCCACGCCCAAGGACGGCCCCTCGGCGGGCATCGCCATGACCACCGCCCTGGTGTCCTCCTTCACAGGAATTCCGGTTCGCTGCGAGGTGTGCATGACTGGCGAAATCACCTTGCGGGGAGAAGTGCTGGCCATCGGCGGGCTAAAGGAAAAGCTGCTGGCCGCGGTGCGCGGCGGTCTCAAGACGGCTCTGATTCCCGAGGAAAACGTCAAAGATCTGACCGATATCCCGGACAACATCAAGAACCGCATCGAGATTGTCCCCGTCAAGTGGATCGATCAGGTGCTCGAGCGCGCTCTGGAGCGGCTTCCCGCCGCCCTGCCGGACGCGGTTTCACCCGCGGTGGTCGCGGGTACCGAAACCGCAGCGGTTCCGACCGTCGTCACCCACTGATCGCTACCGCAGCCCCTGGACGACTTCCGAACATCATTCAAACGCCCAGCGCCCGGAGAGGCGTAATCGGCGAAAAACCGCTTGACACAAGGATTTCAGGGAAGTTATAAACTTCGCGGTTTAGGTTTCTTGCTTTTTCATCCACACCACTAAAAGGGGACATTCCATGAACAAATCCGAACTCATCGACCAGATTGCGACAGCCTCCGAAATCTCGAAGGCCGCCGCAGGCCGCGCCCTCGACGCCGCTGTCGATGCCATCAAGGCCGAACTCAAGAAGGGGGGCACGGTCACCCTGGTTGGCTTTGGCACCTTCTCCACCAGCAAGCGGGCAGCCCGTACCGGCCGCAACCCGCGTACTGGTGCCACCCTCAAGATCAAGGCCGCCAAGGTGCCCAAATTCAAGCCTGGCAAGGGCCTCAAGGACGCTGTAAACTGAGCGCCCTTCGCCTGGTCGCAGCGTCGCCCGGGCCCGGGTGCTTAGCTCAGTTGGTAGAGCGCTAGCCTTACAAGCTGGATGTCGGGGGTTCGAGCCCCTCAGCACCCACCAAATACCGGGGGTTTGCGTGCGAACGCAGGCCCCTTTTGCATTCCCTCACGGCGCAGCCACCATGTCATCCCACTGCTTTGACGTCACTCTGGAAGATTTTGAGGCCAAGGCCTTTCGCCCTTCCATCGAAACCCCCGTCCTGGTTGATTTCTGGGCCCCCTGGTGCGGTCCCTGCAAAACCCTGACCCCGCTCCTGGAAAAACTCGCGGCGGAATACGCGGGTCGTTTCCTCCTCGCCAAGGTCAATTCCGACGAGAACCCCGAACTCGCCCACCACTTTGCCGTTCGTAGCATTCCCACCGTCAAGGTACTTTTCGGCGGGCAACTTGTGGATGAGTTCTCCGGCGCCCTCCCCGAGGGCGAGCTGCGCGCCTTCCTGGATCGCCTGCTCCCGCCCGCCAAGGCGAGTTTGCGCGACGAAGCCGCTGCTCTGGTAGCTGAGGGCCGGCGCGAAGAGGCACTTGCCCTCCTGGTCCAGGCCTCCCGCGAGACCCCGGAAGATGAAGGTGTACGCCTGGATGCGGCCGACCTGTTGCTGCAGTTGGGCCGCAGCGACGAAGCCGCCCAGGTGCTCGCCGCCGAGTATCAGCGAGAAGCCGACCGCGCCCAGGCTCTGCGCTCCCGGCTCGCCCTCGCCCAGGGCGGCGCGGATACGGCAGCCCTGGAGGCGGAAATCGCCGCAGCGCCGGACAATCACGCCCGCCGCCTTGAACTCTCTCGTGCCTATGCCGCTACGGGACGCTATCGGGAAGCCTGCGAAGCAGCCCTGGAAGTGGTTCGCCGCGACCGTTTCTTCGAAGAGGGCGCTGGACGCAAGGCCCTGCTGCAACTCTTCGCGGCTCTGGGGTCGGAAGAACGTTACGACGATCTGGTACGGGAATATCGCCGGGCGCTCTCCACAGCGCTCAACTGAATTACGGCGATCAGGCCCCCCTGGGATGCCCGTTGGGCGGAAACCCCCAGGAGGGGCATGACGTACGTGGCGACTCGACTCAGCGCTCGCGCCAGGCCATGTTGAAGGAATCGACGAGGGGATCGAGCAGATACCCCATGAAGGTCCGCTCGCCCGTCACAATGAACAAATCCGCCTGCATGCCGGGTTGGACCCTCTGATCGCCAAGGCGTGCGAGTTCAGACTCGGGCACGGTCGCCTTGACGACGAAGTAACTCAAATCCGATTTCGGATCTACCGTTGCGTCGGCAGACACGTAGGTCAGTGCTCCCGTAAGTTCTGGCGTCGAACGTGAATTGAAGGCGTGAACCTTTACGCCTACCCTTTGCCCGACCGCAATGCGATCAATGTCGGCTGGCAGCACCTTGCCTTCGAGAATCAGCTGGTCAGCGCTCGGAACCACTTCCATGACCACTTCACCCGGGCCAATGACGCCCCCGGGAGTATGGACTTTCAGCTCCGTCACCGTTCCTTCCACCGGCGAACGAATCTCGGTTTGTTCCAGGGTGTATTTCGTCGCACTTACCCGTTCGATGAGCTCAAAATTTTCCGCCTGCACTTTTTTCAATTCTGCGACGACCTCCTCGTGGAAGGCCTTCTTGACTTGGAACTTCTTCAGTTCCTTCTCGCTGATCTGGGTCCTGGCAGAGGCAATCTTGGAAGCCAATTCGCTGTGCTCCCCCTGAAGTACGGCAATCTCCCGCTCGACGGCCCTGATCTTTGGCTTCTCCATCATTCCCTTGCCGGCAAGTTCGGCCATGGCCGCCAAATCGTGTCGCAGGCTGGCGAGTTGTTCATCCTTGGCGCGCTGCTGCGAGGCCAGACCCGATATCTCGCTCCCCAGCGCGGCGATCTGGCGATCCAGAATACTCAACTCTCCCAGACGCGAAGTTCTGCGCGCCTCAAATTGGGACTGCTGGGAGCGCAGGATTTCGGCGACCTGAAGATCATCCTTGCGCGCCAGCAACTCCGATGGAAAGGCTATGGCGGACCGTTCATCCCGCTCCGCCTCAAGGCGCGCCGAAGTCGCCAGCGCAACGTCCCTGCCCCCCCGCACGACCCCGTAGGCGGCGCCGGCCTTGGTTTCGTCGAGCCGGATTAGCACATCGCCGGCCTTGACCCGAGTCCCATCCTTGACACGGATGTCCTTGACCACGCCGCCTTCAGGATGCTGAATCTTCTTGCGGCTGCTATCGACCTTGACGACGCCCTGCGCGATCACCGCCGAAGACAGCGGCGCAAGCAGGGACCAGATGACAAAAATCCCAAAACTGACGGCGAGAATGAGATTCCCTAAGCGGACCCAACGCGTCTCGTCGGCCCTGGCTGCCGCCTCACCAACGATCAAGGACCGTTCTTCGAGATGAAGCCCCGATACCTCAGCCATGCAGGCCTCCTGATGACTCCGCGTTTCCACCATCAGGTCTGGTGACGACACGACGGGTGATGACCGGCATGATTTCCGAAGTGGCGCCAAAATTGGCGATCTGGCCACTCATCAATACCAGGAGATTGTCCGTTCCCCCTAGAAGAGCGGGCCTGTGCGCAATGACCAGGACCGTTGAACCGAGTTGGCGCAACTGGTCCATCGCCTGACGCACTGCGGCTTCTCCTTCCGCATCCAGATTGGATGTCGGCTCATCAAGGACCACCAGGGAAGGGCGTCCGTAGAAAGCTCTCGCCAATCCGATACGTTGACGCTGTCCGCCAGAAAGATTCGCCCCTCCGGGTCCAACCTGGGAATCGTAGCCCTGCGGCAGATCGAGAATGGTCTGATGAGCCCCCGCGAGTTGGGCCGCCTCGACCACCTGGCGTGAATCAACTTCCCCAAAACGAGCGATGTTCTGGGCCACGGTTCCCGGGAAAAGCTCGATATCCTGGGGCAGGAAGCCGACGTGGGGCCCAACTTCCTCACGCCGCCAGTCGGCGAACAAGACGCCATCCAGACGCACTGCACCCGACTGCGCGCGCCAAATCCCGACCGCAAGACGGGCAAGGGTAGACTTTCCCGCCCCGCTCGGACCGGTAATTCCCAGGCAAGTCCCGGCGTCGACGGCAAAATTCAGATTGCGCACGGTGGCCCGGCCGCTCTCTGGCGGACCAGCGGTGACAGCTTCGAAGCGCAAGGCACCCTTGGGCGCCGGGAGCGACATGGGTGCCACACCCTCCACGTCGTTGCCAAACTGCTTGTACAGCCGCTGATAAGACTCTCGGGCCATCAAAAAGCTCTTCCATCCCCCAATGGAGGCCTCGACCGGGGCAAGTCCACGCCCCATGATGATCGACGAAGCGATCATCACGCCACCGGTTGCATCCTGGCGGATGACCAACCATGCGCCGACCCCGAGGATGGCGATCTGCAGAAATATTCGGACGGCCTTGGCGATGGCCGCCACATTGCCCGCCCGGTCACTGGCCTGCCCTTGGAGCCCGATGCCGAGATCGTGATGTTTCTGCCACACCCCTTTCAATCCGGCCAGCATTCCCATCGCGGCCACGGCCTCCGCATTGCGCGCAGAAATCTCCGCAAACTGGGTCGCACCGGACATTTGCTTGCCGGCCTCGGCCAGGGGAGCCTTGGTGTAGCGTTCGTTCCATACCCCCAAGGCCAACAATACCCCCCCTCCCAACAAGGCGACATGCCCAAGCCAGGGGTGCAGAACGTACACCAAGGCAATGAAGATGGGGGACCACGGGGCGTCAAGCAAGCTCAGCGCATGGGGACCGGTCAGAAACCCGCGCAGATTGTCGAGATCTCGCAACATCTGTCCGCTCCGCCCTCCAAGCAAGGTTGCGGAAAACACCTTTGCCGAGAGCTGTGCATCGAAGCGGGCGCCCATGCGCACCAACAACCTGGAACGCACAATTTCCAGCAGGGCAAGGACCGCCATGCAGCCTGCAGCCAGCAGGGAAAGGTAAAACAAGGTATGGCCACTGCGGGATGCGAGCACACGGTCATACACCTGGAGCATGTAGATCGACGATACGAGCATCAGCAGATTGATGAAAAAGCTGAAGAATGCGACTCGACCCAAGGTGACGCGAGCAATGTCCATAGCCGTCGCCAAACTGGACCCGGGCCTGGGTTTTTCGAATCCGAATGTCATCCCCGCTCCTTCAAGGCAAAAAAGCCGGCAGCGCCGGCTTTTGAACTCGCCCAACCGGGCTTCAGCGGATCCTCTTGCGGGCTATCGCTCCCGCCACGAGGGCCAACCCCAGCAAACCCAACACCCCCGGCTCGGGAACGGGCTGGCCACCGCGAATACCCTCCAGTCTGAACGCCGTCAGGCCTGCCGTCGCCCCCCCAACAGCATCCTGCCAAGCCCACTGCACGTCGAAGCTATCATTGACGAGTTCGAGGGTGGTGTCGCTCGCGGTCAGCACCACATCCGTAATATCGAGCGTGTATTGGTACATTTCCTGGGCATTGCCGACATCCGTGGAGGTCAGCACTCCAGTGAGGACGTTCCCCCCCAGGGCGACCGTGAAAGCATTGCTTCCCGCCGGCGCATCGAAATGGAAGCCCCACCAGGTGATCGAATCGAGTGTCGCGCCGGCCAGGGATCCAAAGCTCTGGCTGTAGGAACCCGTCGACGCATCCGCCTGCACCCCCCCGAGGGAGCCCGAAGGCGCGCGCTCGAACAGCACGGCCGCCTGGGACAAGCCACTGAGGGCTAACAGCCCGAAGGCGCACAGAATTTTTTTGACATTGACCGCCATGACCACTCCCAAGTTTGCTGGTATCGATTTCTCACAAGCAAAACCGATACCAGCAAATAACCCTCATTGCATTCATACACTTACGCCACAGCCGAGCAGAGTAGCGTAAAGATTTCCGACACCCTGGGGGCCTTCACGGCCCCCAGGACGCTCAAATCAGATTCTGATCCTGTTGCGGAACCCCGACGGCAACGAAATTGAACTCGACGGAATCGACGAGGAAATCGGAACCATGCCGGCCTCCAAGAGCATCCGTCGTCGGGCCCGTCGCGAAGCTACCATTGGCGTTGGCGTAGCCGCCGAAAACGAAGTCGCTGCCGTCATAGACCCCGGCGTTGAGTTCGACTGCGACGAAATGCTCCTGTCCAGTCAAGGTGACTTGCTTGTTGCCCGACGCTGCGTTGGCGTGGAAGACCGCCTCCCCGACAACCGCGCCATTGGCATCGAGAAGTCTCAGGCGACCGGCTTCGGCGAAGAGGCTGCCATCATCCTGGATGAAGAAGCGCGACAGATTGACCGTCACCGCGTCGGCTTCACCATCCAGATTGAAACGCAGGACTTCACGTCCGTCGATTTCCTGACGCACTGAACTCGTCGCCAGAGACTGCCCGCTGACCCCCAGATCGCCCGAATAGATATCCCCCCCACTAAGGAGTTGAGGGCTGAGACCGCTGAATCTCACCGTCGTCCAATCCTCCAGGACGCTGGTGGCATTCGCCTTGTGAACCACGGTCACGTCGGCGTGATTCCAGGCTGCAGCCCATTGCCCTCCGGTTCCGGTCTGCCGATCCGGAGCCTGTCCGATGCGCACAAGCGAGGGATCGATCTCCACATTGAGGCTGCCGGCGTTGGCATGGCTGCCGTCTTCGTCGGTGAGCCCGACCTGGATGGCGTAGTTGCCCACGCCGCCATAGACGTGGTTAACGTTGCCCCCGCTGAGGACGGTTTCGCTGTTGCCGTCGCCCCAGTTGATCTGGTAACTGACCACGGTGTCGGTGCCCGGGTCGGTGATGGCGCCCAGGTTGAGGGCGTAGTTCTGGCCGACCTGTCCGTTGGCCGCTCCACTCACCACGAGGGTCGGGGCCACGTTGCTGACCGCCACATCCAGGGTCTGGTTGGTGCTGCCACCGTCGCCGTCATTGACCGTGACGCTGATGGTCCGGTTGGCGTTGCCGTCGGCAAAGACGTGGCCAACGTTCCCCGAGAGCGCCGCCAGTTGCGCCGCCGTCAGGTTCTGCACGCCGCCGCCGTCGCCCCAGTCGATGTCATAGCTCAGGGGGTCGGCTCCACCTGCCGCGTCGCTGCCCTCGATGTGCAGGACGTAGGCGGCGCCTTCGTTGGTGGCAGCGTTGCCGCTGAGGGCCAGACTGGGCGCCGCATTGTTCACCGTCAGGGCCTTGCTGCCCAGG